>JBBRBA010000065.1:0-18493 GCA_038206285.1 Geobacterales bacterium | reverse complement strand
GGGTAAATGTTGACAGGGGGGCCGGCTCCAGGGTTGTGAAGTGTGACACGGCAATTTTGCGATTTTTACCGTCGCTGAATTGAATCGTTGCCAGACTTGGCGTTAGTTCCAGCACCTTGCCGGTGCCCCATCCAAGGGCGCTTGCATGGCTTACTATGCTACCGACTTTAATTATCATTGAGTTACACCGCCTTCAATTTGTATAAATGAATCTGTGCTATACGGATTCATCTTGTGTGCTTGCCAATGCACGCATCGGGCTAATATTATTCAGAATACGCTTATGTCTTTATATTAGCAAGAACATAACAGTATTTGTCACTGTGTCACTGGATGCGAGCTATAACCATGGTCTTAATAGCCGGATATCGGCAACGAATATTATTCAAAGAAAATATGCTCTCATATCGAATTGTCCCGGCTTGAAATATGTCCGGATTTGATTTTATAATATTACATCAAGGTCTCATCAATTTAATGACTTGACTTTGTTTATGATATGCTGTTATTATCAAAAACATTCGGTATTATTGCCGGATAAAATCAATGAAGAAGTATCAGGAGAAAGTAAGCACATGGTAAATGGAACAGTAAAATGGTTTAACGACAGCAAGGGTTTCGGTTTTCTTGAGCAGGAAAATGGCGAGGATGTTTTTTGTCATTTTTCCGTGATCACTGGCGACGGATTCAAATCCCTTGCTGAAGGCGATAGAGTGACGTTTGAAGTAACCAATGGTCCGAAAGGGCTTCAGGCCGCGAACGTAACCAGAGTATAACTACAGCTTCAGCAGACCTCAAAAGCCCCGGGAATCCCCGGGGCTTTTTTGTTTGTACGCCCGGAAGTCGGCCAAGATGTCACCGCTGTTCGCAAGAGGGGGGCTGAAGAAGTTGCATGCCAACTGTTATTTGCTGTGGTAACCTGAACAGGCAGCAACAGGAGGCCTCCATGCGGCACCCAAATTCCCGCCACCCTTCAGGCATGAAAACGCTCCCGTCAAGAACGTTAATAAAGTTATCAAGGAACAGTTGACGCTGGGCCAGAGAGCCTCAGGCTGGATCGCCACCAAGGTCGGTTCCCGGCAATTCCTCAACGGACAGTCCATGCTGCTGAAATTCTGGGCGGTTTTAAATGCAACTGCCTGGGCGTACCACTGGGACCCCTACCCGTTCATCCTGATGAATCCAGTCCTCTCTCTACAGGCAGCCTATACCGCTCCCCTGATCATGATGAATCAGAACTGCAAGGCAGATCATGACCGGATTGAGGCGCATGTGGACTATGAAATCAATCTCAATGCAGAAACGGAAATCCACTTTAGTCTGGACAATCCTGAAGCTCAGAACGTAGCAATTGCCGAGATTCATAAAATGCTTGAGGAGATGCGCGCCGAAAAGTTATAGTAACTCAATTTGTGGAGGATACAGCATGACATTAACAGAAGAGCTTATTGACTGGCATCAGGAATTGCGGTGCGAAAAGGCGGTGGAAGCACTTGGTCAGAACGGCTTTACCGCTGTCTACTGCCGCAGTGCCAAAGAGGCGCATGACTACATCATCAGGCATGGCGAAGCTGCTGCGTCAGTCGGTTTCGGCGGCTCCCGCACCATATTAGATCTCGGCGTCCAGGAGCTTTTCGAAGCGCAGGGTAAAAAAATACTCAACCACGGCCTGCCCGGTCTGGAGCCGTCGCAAAAGCTGGAGATCATGCGGCGTCAGCTTACCTGCGATCTCTTTCTCACCAGCGCCAACGCCATAACTCTTTCCGGCTGGCTGGTAAATATCGATGGTAACGGTAACAGGGTTGCCGCGCTCACTTTCGGCCCTCTGCGGACAATTGTTGTTGCCGGTCGTAACAAGCTGGTTGACGGCGATCTTGCTGCTGCAATCCATCGGGTCAAAAACGTCGCTGCCCCGCCGAATGCCAGGAGGCTTAACTGTAACACTCCCTGTGCCAAAACCGGTTTCTGCGCCGACTGCAATTCACCGGAACGGATCTGCAGGATACTGCATGTCATGGATAGAAAGCCGCGAATCGCTGATCTGCACGTGCTCATCGTTAATGAGGATATGGGGCTGTAACGTCTGGGAACAGGGAACAGGGAACAGGGAACAGGGAACAGGGAACAGGGAATGGAAGATTTGGCGCAGCGCTCTATCAAGCGGTTTTACCGATCCCGGATCCCGGTTTACTGGTCCCGGTTTACAGACCTCCTCTTCCCGCCGCTTTGCCACTCCTGCCGTGAACTTATCCCCGACAACAGAAAGGTGAGGCTATGTGACAGCTGTCTCGAATCAACCGTTTCACTTATTTCTCCTCTTTGCATCTGCTGCGGCAGACAATTCCCGGACTTCAGCGGCGCAGATCATCTTTGTGGTGCCTGCATCACCGAACCACCACCGTTCACAATCGCCAGGGGTGCGCTGCAGTTTGCAGGGACAACCCGTGAACTGATCCATAAGTTCAAGTACAGCGGCAAGGTCATGCTCCGCAACCCGCTTGCATTGTTGACGGCAAGCTGTCTCGACGCTGTTGCCATAGATTTCAGTGCCGACCTGATCGTGCCGGTGCCGCTCCACAAAAAACGGCTGCGACAGCGCGGCTTCAATCAGGCAGTTCTACTCGGGGAGATTTTATCAAAAAGCTGGGGCGTAGCGCTGCAACGCAATAATCTGCAAAGAAGCAGATGGACAGAGCCGCAGGTCAACCTGTCAGCCTCGGCACGGGCTGAAAATGTAAAAGGCGCATTCACGCTGACAGCTCCGGAAGAAATAGCCGGAAAAAGGATTCTGCTGGTGGATGACGTTTACACAACCGGCAGCACGGTCAAGGAGTGCGCAAAAGTCCTTAAAAAGGGGGGCGCTAGCGCAGTCGCAATAATAACAGTTGCCAGAGCAGAGGAATGAAGTCGCCCGGTTACTGTTCGTTACTTCATACAGACCCGCCGAATTTCATGAATGTCGGTAAGCCCCTGTAAAACCTTCAGTATGCCGTCCTGCCGGAGAGTAGTCATCCCCCCCGCTACAGCCTGAGACCTGACAACATCGGTAGATGCCTTGCACTTGATGGAGTTTTTTATTGTTTCGCTGCTTGTCAGCAGCTCATGAATCCCGAGGCGCCCCCGGTAGCCGCTGGAATTGCAGTTTTCACATCCCCTGGCCCTGGCAAGAGTCACTGCCGCCCTGTCGATACCGGTTTCGGCAAAAGCGGCTTCGCCATACTCCGTAATCAGGCTGTTCCATTCAGTATCATTCGGCACATACTTCTCCTTACACATGTCGCAAAGCCTCCTGGAAAGGCGCTGGGCAAGGATGCAAAGCAGAGAGTCAGCAAAGCCGAACGGGTCTATTCCCATCTCAAGCAGGCGTGTCAGGGTCTCGGGCGCCGTGTTGGTATGCAGCGTAGAAAAGACCAGGTGCCCGGTAAGTGAGGATTCGACGGCTATTGCCGCTGTTTCTTCGTCACGCATCTCGCCGACCATGATGATATCCGGATCAAGCCTCAGGAAAGAGCGAAGGCATGTTGCGAAAGTCAGCCCGATCTTCGGATTTACCTGCACCTGCCTTAGTCCATACTGGGTTATCTCGACAGGATCTTCTGCTGTCCAGATCTTTACCCCGGGACTGTTTATCATCGCGATCGCCGAATGCAGAGTCGTTGTCTTGCCGGAGCCTGTAGGCCCGACCACCAGAATCAGCCCGTAAGGCTGGTGGATGGCGTTGTCGATCTCCCGGAGATTCCTTTCGGTGAGGCCAAGATTTTTGAAATCGACCGGTTCGGAATTATTCAGAATTCGCAGAACAACATCTTCCACCCCCCCTACAGTGGGCATTGTGGCAAGCCTGAGCTCGATGTCTGCGGGACCGTACTTCTTGAACTCTATCTTCCCGTCCTGCGGCTTGCGTCTTTCGGAGATATCAAGGCTGGCCATGATCTTGAGTCTTGAAGGTATGGCGTACTTGAAGCGGTACGGCAGCCGTTCATAAACTTCGCAGCAGCCGTCCACGCGCATCCTGACGGCTATATCCTCTTTTCCCGGTCCTGGTTCAATATGAATATCCGATGCCCTGCGTGTCCAGGCATCGTAAATAATCTTGTTGACAAGTTTGACCAGAAGGCTGTCTTTTTCGGTTACGGATTGTGCCTCCTGTTCGATTTCATGGGGTGCTGTATCAGACCCGACGATTTCCTGAATTGAGTCCTGAATTATCGCCCTGACTGGCTTTCCCTCCTGAACAGTAGTTACTGAAAAGTATTGCTGTGCTTTGATTATTTCGTCTTCCGGGGCGATTACCATCTCGATTTTCATGTTAAGGTGATCTTCAAGCTTTTTGAGCTCGTTTGATTCCAACGGCCTTGATACGGCTATGGTAACCTTTCTCCCCTCCTGCACTACCGGGACAAGTTTGCGTTCACCGGCAATGAAATTGATGATCGATTTTGCGAGGCCTGTCTTGACGTTTGTGATGCGATCACTAAGGTGCACAAATGGCAGATTGTAGTAAATGGAGATTGCCTTTGCCAAAGATTCAAAATTCATCAAATCAAGATTGGTAAGGACTTTGAACAGAGAGAGGTGCTCGTTGAGACTCATTTCATAAGCAAGATCAATTTCCTCTTCAGTAACAAATTTGTAGTTGAGCAGTACTTCGACAAACTTCTGCCGCCGTTCGTACTGATCGAGTGCTTTTTGCAGCATCGGTTCCCGCAGATAACCCAGATTAACAAGGATGGCGCCAAGCTTATCGAATTCCCGAGAGTTTCTCTGCCTGACAAGAGCCTCTTCCAGCTGCTCTTCAGTGATCATTCTGAATTCAAGCAGAATTTCTCCCAGCATCTTTTCTTTCATTACCTGTCCCCCAGCTGCGCGATAATAATTGCTCACATAACTCTAAGCTGCGCCGGTCGTATCGTCATTCAATCTGGCAAGCAGATAGTCAAAGGCGTTAACACGTGACGCCATGACAGCTATTTTCTGGTCAGCCTTGGTCATCGAAAACAGTTTCTGGACACTATCCTTCAGCCCGCAGCAGACCAGCTTTCCGGAGACGGCGGCAAGCTCTCTTGCTGTCGCAATACAGAGGCCCAGCCCGGAGCTGTCGACAAAATCGACGTTATTCATGTCAAAAACAATATGTACGTACCGCTTGTCAACCAGCTTCTTTACCTGAGTTTTAAGCGGTTCAACAACGTTTGCCACCAGACTGCCGTTCATTTTGAGAAAAATAATATCGCTGTCAACCTCCACCTTTATCTCCATAAAGCCTCCTTAAGCGTCCTTGCCGATAATCAGTTTACTTACGGTAGTAATATTCCTGCCATCCAAATACTTGTAGGTGAATGCATCAGACAGTTGCCTGATTATTGCAAGACCGTAACCCCCTTCCGGCAGCTCATTATTCTGATCAAGTTCAGGCATGGTCGCATCAGTGGCTGTCGGGTCAAATCTGACTCCATGGGTAACAAGCGTAAAGGAAATATTATTGTCGCCGATTGCCAGCTCGCCTTCGATAATTTTGCAGGTGCCATGTTCAACAGCGTTATTTACCAGTTCACTGACAACCTGGCAAAAGTCGTTAATGCAGGGGAGAGCCGCCCGGCTGAGACGTTCAAGCAGTACGGTCCTGATCCTTTTGCGCACCATTTCCACGCTTTTGAATTGAGCATCGAGGGAAAATTCGAATCTTTCCATCATGTTGTACCATGAGGCAGGGGGGCAGAGTCATACCCTATGGCAAACAGGGTAAGGTCATCATCAAACGCCCCGGCGCAGAAGGCCTCAGCAAGGCTTAATATTTTGCTGACCATCGCTTCTTCTGCAAGGGTCGAATCGATTGCTGCGAAGATGTCAGTATTGCAAAACTCACCGGCGGGGTTTCTTGCCTCTACTACCCCGTCGGTATAGAGAAGAATTTTATCCCCTTCGACAAACGGGTAGTCAGCAACAGTCCAGCTGTCATCCTGGCTCCAGCCAATAGGCGGACCGGTTGACTCAATCGGCACCCTCGAAGCAGACGAATAAAGATATGCCGGATTATGCCCGGCCGAAGCGACTCGCAAAACCTTGCGCCGGATATCGCATACTGCGTAGACCATCGTCAGGTACATGCCGCTCTCGGTCAGCATGCGTGAAAGCGTCCGGTTGGCGGTCGTGATAATTTCCGCCGGATCATTGCTGTTTTTGCCGATGCTCATGAAAAGTCCCTTGCAGACCGCCATCAGCAGCGCCGCAGATATACTGTGCCCTGAAATGTCGCCGACGAGAAAGTGGGCGTAGTTGGCATCACTCCAGCCATCGAAAAAATCGCCGCCGATCTGATCAGAAGGCTTGAACAATACGGCAGTGCGGAAACCATGGATTTGCAGATCATCGGGGAGAATGGTTTCCAGCAGTCGGTGTGCCAGCGCCTTTTCTCTTTCGAGGGTTGCATTCTTTGCTGCAAGCTCGTCGCTAAACTGCTTGAGCAGATCGCGGACTCTTTTCAGCTCAAGATGATTGTTCACCCTTGACTTGACGATCGGCGGACTGATCGGTTTGGTCAGATAATCAATTGCGCCGCATTCCAGGCCCCTGGTCTCGTCCTCTTCATCTCCCATCGCCGTTACAAAAATTACCAGTATATCTGCCGTGAGCGGGTCAGCTTTCAAAATGGTACAAACCTCGTAGCCATCCATTACCGGCATCATGATATCCAGAAGTATGATGTCCGGAGATTCCCTCTGTGCGACTGCTATTCCTTCAGCGCCACTGGTCGCGAAAAATGTCTCATACTCTCTGTGAAAAACTTCATAGAGAATCTGGATGTTGGCAGGGGTGTCATCGATGATGAGGATTTTGCCCGGTTTATCCGTCATGGCAATCCCTTCTGTGCTAGATCTATATTGAGTATGTCGGCAAGATTGACGAGCACAGCCTTGGCGTCCTTGAAATTGAGCCGCTCTACGCCGCTTTCAAGTTTTTCAAGCTGCCCTTGCAGCGGTTTAGGCCCGAGAAGAGTTTTCAGCTTCCTTACGTTGTCTCCGGCGTCCAGATTGTTTTTGTCGAGCTGTACGGAAAGCTCGCGAATGACAGCTGCTACAGTTTCAGGTTCGGCAGTACCCTTAATGTCATCTGCAGCTATTTCCATAAAATCATCTGCGGAAAGATTATCGACAAAACCGAGTGTTCGATTAAGCTGCTCAAGATGTTTGCTCAAGGCGCTTAACATTGGTGCTGTCGCAGCAATATCACTATTTGCGAGCGCATTTTCTATCTCTGCAGCAACAGCGCCGACATCTTCAGCACCAATGGTTCGTGCCAGACCTTTAAGGGTGTGAGCCGCTCTTTTTGCCAACAGCACGGAGTTTTGGTCCAGCGCCTCCCGAATAATCCGGTCATCTTCGGCATGGAGCCGCCTGAACTCTCTCAGAACGGTAAAGAGTATCTGCCGGCTCCCGAGCCTCCGGACGGCTTTTTCAAGGTCAACGCCGGGGGTTTTTTCTTGAGGAAGGTATTCTTTGAAATCAACAGAAGTTTCTGCCAGCTCTTTTGCCGGCAGATCGCTTTCGGGTTTTAACCAGCGGTGCAGTACGGCAAACAGTTCGGCAACATCAATGGGTTTGGCGACATGATCATTCATGCCGGCCGCAAAACAGCGCTCCCTGTCGTCTGCCATGGCGCTGGCTGTCATGGCGATAATCGGCAGCTCCTTGTGCTTTCCGGTTGCGCGTATCATGCGAGTCGCCTCCAAGCCGTCCATAACCGGCATTTGCAGATCCATCAGCACTGCAGCATAGTCCGTCAAGGGTTCGAGAGCTTCGACTGCCAGCGCTCCGTTGGCAGCGATATCGACATTAATTCCCCAGCGTTCCAGGATCCCTTTTGCGACTTCCTGATTGATCGGATTGTCTTCGACCAGAAGTACCCGCTGCCCGCTGAAGTAATCTTCAACGGCTATGGTATATTGTTCTTCGGTTGTCGTCTCTTCCAGGGCAAGGCCGGCCGCTTGCAACAGCGCTCCGAGAAGAGTTGTCGGGACGGCAGGTTTGACTACTGTTGTCGGCAGGACCTTGCAGGAACCTTCGATATCATGCAGTGTCCAGTCTTTTGCATAGAGCACTGTCGGCAGCATCTGCATGACTACACTGCAAGGGAGTCCCAGCAGGTTTTCAATATCCTTGGCATTTGCCATGGAAGTTTCCACCAGCAGCAGATCATATCGTGTCGTGTCAAGTCTGGATTTCACGGCGGCTTCTGCAGCGTCCACAATAACCCCGAAAGAGGTAAGCATCTGAGCGGTTATCTCTTTTCCACGCCCTGCCGCTCCTGCGTGGAGCAGACGCAAACCTTTGAGCGGCGCGAACTTTTCTGCAAGAGTTTCGTGATATCCCGATTCAAGGACAAGCTCGACGGAAAATGAGAAGATACTGCCTTTCCCAGGTTCGCTTTCGACCGAAATGTCTCCTCCCATGAGTTGCACCAGCTGCCTGCTGATAATCAGACCGAGACCGGTGCCGCCAAACCTTCTGGTGGTAGAAGAGTCAGCCTGGCTGAAAGCACCAAAAAGTCTCTCCTGCTGTTCAGCAGTCATCCCTATGCCGGAGTCTGCAACCTTGAATCTTAGCCTGACCCTTTCAGCCGTGATTGCATCTACGGAAACAGTTAAAATTACCTCGCCTTTTTCAGTGAATTTGATGCTGTTACTCACGAGATTCAGCAGAATCTGCCCAAGCCTGAGCGGATCACCGGTGAGCAGATCCGGAGTATCTGTCGTAGCTGTAATAATCAACTCGACCTTTTTCCCGCTAATATTAACCGGGGCTATATCGGTAATTTTTGTCAGGACTTCACTGAGCAGAAACGGGATTGACTCCATATGCAGCTTGCCGGCCTCTATCTTGGAAAAGTCGAGGATGTCGTTGATTATCTTCAGAAGCGATTTTGCTGCCCCTTCCGCCTTGGAAATGTAACTCTTCTGCTTTTCCGAAAGCCCGGTCTGTTGCACAAGATAGAGCATGCCGAGAACGGCATTCATGGGGGTGCGGATTTCATGGCTCATGTTTGCCAGAAATGAACTCTTGGCAGCTGTTGCCGCTTCTGCTTCCCCTTTGGCTCTCTGCAGCTCGTCATAGACTCTTTTCTGCTCGGTAATATCCTCTTTTACGGCAATGAAGTTAGTTATCTCCCCAGCACTGTTGCGCACCGGAGAAATGGATGCCGACTCCCAGTAAAGTTCGCCGCTCTTCTTTTTGTTGCAGAATTCGCCGTGCCACTCGAAACCGCCATTGATTAGGTCCCAGAGCGTTTTGTAAAACTCCGCAGGCTGGACGCCTGATTTAAGGACTTTGGGGTTGTTACCCACTGCTTCTTCAGAAGTGTACCCGGTAACCTGGGTAAAATACGGGTTAACATATTCAATCGTCCCTTGATTGTCAGTGATGACTATGGTCACCGGGCACTGCTCAATGGCAAGGGAGAGTTTTCTGACCGATTCCTCGGTTTCACGGTGCTCCTCTTTCAGCCTTATGGCAACGACCGTGTATGCCAGGTTTTCCATCAGCTCTGTCAGTAGCGAGACCTCCTCCTGATCAAAAGTTCCCTTGTCGTCTGACTCTATCGCGACTGCACCGATCACGTGCCCTTCGCCCCAAAGAGGTATGGCAATCGAAGTGATCGCCTTCGCACCGTCACTCTCAAGCCCTGCTGCAGTATCCCGGTGAATAACCGCAGCCTCTGTTTTGATCGCACTCCTCACCGCCTCTATGTGCGGCTTAGTGGGCAGGTGTGCCTCACTGTCGGCAGCCGTGGCATCGTAATGGCAATACCCGGCGACGACTTCGCAGGATTCGCCCGCGCAGAGAACGACCCATGCCGAAGGGAAACCGCCTACTTCGACAATATGTTTGCAGATGGCATTATACAGGCTGATCTCTTCGGTGAACTGCATCAGTATTTCATGGCTCTTGCCGAGTACCATCAAGGTTCGGTTAAGTCGGCGCAACTCTTTTTCAGCGCGTTCCAGCTCTTCAACTTCTTTCATTATTACCGCGGTGTTTTGTGCAACTTTACGCCGGAGGAGCAGGTTCCAGACAATGATCAGCAGAACTGCCAGGACTGCGAGTGAAGCGCTTGCAGCAATCCAGAAGCTGCGACTGACAAGAATACTAGGTTTATGCTCATATATCCATTTGTCGCTGATCTGTTTTCGTTCAACCTCAGGAATTGCTGCCAGTGCTTTTTCCAGTATACTGTGAAGTTCCGGCCAGTCGTTTCTTGAGGAGAAGCAGAAGTTGTACAGATAGCCGGCGTCGCCGGCAATCGTAAGGTTGGTTATTTTTTCCTGCTCAATATAGTAAGATGCCCGTGCAATCTCCATGACAGCCGCATATACCTCGCCGAAAGAGACTGCTTCAAGGGCGGCTAATTCATCTATTGTTGCAACCAGTTTTATCTCGGGATACTTCTTCTCAATAAAGTGATAGATGGTCGTACCTTCGACGGCGGCAACCCCCATCCCGGACATCTCCTCAAGCTTGAGCCGGGTGTTGTCGATATCTTTCCTGACGATAATCTTGTTGTGAAGCTGAATGTAAGGCGGGGTGAAGTCAAGGAAGTCACTACGATCAAGGGTGATAGTCCCGGTGACGATCATGTCTGCGTTCCGGTTTTTGGTCGCATCGATCAGTTTTTGCCATGAGGGGTACCAGCTTAGGTTGAAACGTATTCCGAGGAGTTTCTCAACTCGCTCGACGTAGTCGATGCTGAGCCCGCGATAACCGGCTCCATTCTCTGCTCTCATTATAAGTGGCGGCGTTTCACGAATTCCTATTTTAATTCCAGGATGAGTGTCAAGCCACTGCTGCTCGGCCGGCGTAAGGTTAAGGGACGGATTGGCGGCGGCAGATGCCCTGCTGCCTGAAGCGCCAACTATCAACAGCGCCAGCAGGGAAACCGGAATAATGCCGATAACCCTGTTGCAGAATCTGCACATTGATTTGAGCGAAATTCCGGGCACGCCTCCTCCTGGCGTTCTGCTGATAATTTACTGGTCTAAAAAATTTACCAGAGTTGAGCGCCTTTTCAACCGTTCATGAAGAAATAACCGATCATGAAAACATTTCTTGTATAACGGCATTTGATTTGTTATCCTCGCTAATCTGCTAATGTTATTAACCGCTTACAATCACGGAGAAAATAATGCCCACTGTTTTTGATTTCAAGAAGTTACGCCGGCTGATAAATATCTATGCGGTGGTTCAGGTTGTGCTTGTGGCGCTGCTGGTATATACCGCCTTGATCTTTCAGGCAGGGCTCAATGCTGACGGCAGGGGGGATCTCTTCAATAAAAGCATCATCGCAACCCTGTTGATGCAGCTGGCATTTTTTTATCCGATATACAAATTTGGTTCAAGGGAGGCGGGACTGGCTGTAGACTCGCTGCGGAGCGGGCAGACCCCGGCTGAGCTCAAGTCCCTGAGAAACAGGAGGCTGGTCGGAGATGTTGTCAAGAGTGCAGTATTCTGCTTTTATATCGTTTTCAGCTGGAAGGCGCCAGCCAGCAGTGCGGCTGCCTCCAAGTTCTTCCAGAGCATGATCTTCTTCAACTTCATCCTTACCTATCTCTGTTATTTCCAGTGCTTCAATTTTGCCGCAAAAAAGATCATGAAAGAAAAAAGCGACTAGCAAGAAGAGTGTCATCCCCGAATGCTTCTGCCGGGGATCCGGTTTTCCCCGGCAACCGGAATCCGGATTCCGGCTTAAGTCCCGCCGGAAATGACAGTTTTCAGAGTATTGCAAGAGCCTCTAATAAAAACGGCGTAGTTCATCCAGCAGCTCTTTGCTGCCGGTCGCAGTTACCTTGACTTCCGGCAAAGACTGCAGAAAGATCCTGCCGTAATTCTTGCTCAGTACCCGGCTGTCCAGTATCAGCACGGCGCCGTGGTCGTTGCGACTCCTTATCAGCCTGCCGAACCCCTGCTTGAATTTTATAACTGCCTGCGGCACGGTATATTGCCTGAACGGATCACCGCCAATGGCGCTGATATGCTCGCTTCTCGCCTCCAGAATCGGTTCTGTCGGCACACGGAAAGGGAGTCTGGTGATGATGACAAGTGCGAGCGCTTCGCCCTGAACATCGACCCCCTCCCAGAAAGAGTCTGTGCCGAAGAGTACGGCGCCGGCAATTTCCTTGAATCTCGCGAGAAGCAGCTGACGGTTGGTCTCACCCTGCCGTAGCGGCACCAGTCCCATTGCCTCCAGCTGCGGCACGAGTCGGGCGTGAACTCTTTTCAGCAGGTCGTACGATGTGAAGAGGACGAAAGCCCTTCCTTGGGTTATTTTCTGGGTTTCCAGGATGAAGTCGGCAGCGGCGGCCTCGAATCTTCGATCGGTCGGTTCCGGCATATCTGCCGGAACACCGACAAAAGCCTGACTGCTGTAATCGAAAGGAGAGGCGAGCAGCAGTTTCGTCAGACGGACTGTTGGCAGCAGCGATACCCCGGTTCTCTGTTCAAGGTAGTCAAATTTTTCACCGACCGCCAGGGTTGCTGATGTCATGATGACGGTTCTTAGCTGGTCGAACAGCACCCTCTTCAGTGTCGGCGCTACATCGAGCGGCGAGCTGCACAGCCTTACTACAAGACCTTTCCCTCCCTTTTTCGTCTCGAACCAGCGGCAGACAGTCTCTTCATGACCGACAAAATGCAGCAGCGCCAGGAGTGTGCCGTCAATCCGCCCTTTAATTCCTTTGATATCGGTGAGTACCCCGGCCAGCTGCTCAAGCGGCTTTTCCGGCAGACCGGAAACCGCCTTGATAACTTTCCCCAGCGCAGTATTGAATTCCAGCAACTGACCGGCAAGCCGGTTTATCCGCTCCAGAGACTCTTCCCAGAACTCGCTGCCATAAACGGCCGGGGTGAGTCGCAGTTTCTGTTCGCCCTTGCCGCCATCTGTCGGCCGGAGATGGCCGCTAAGCGCATGACCGATGCCGTCCATCTCCTTGCCGATTGCATCAACAAGCCGCGGCAAGGCAGCCAGCAGCTCTTCGTCAAGGATTGTCGACAGCTGCAGGTAAAGCTTGTCAAAACCGTCAGGTCTCGCGCCATTTACGGCTGCTGAAAGTTTCGGCAGCAGTCCGCGTTCCGCTCTTCTCGGGTGCTGCAACTTTCCGAGAAGCTTCAGCAGACCGCTGCGGGTTATCTGGTTTGACAGGTTTCCGGTTGCTACGTCTTCGAGGTGATGTGCTTCATCGATGATAAGTCGCTGGAAGGGGGGGAGAATTGCCGCCGAGGTAGCGCCTGCCTGATCCCGCAGGGAAAGGTCTGCCATGAGCAGGGCATGATTGACAACAAGAATGTCAGCAGCAGCGGCATTCCTTCTCGAGCTGTAAAAGTGGCAGCGACCGTAGTTTTTACATTTGGTCCTGGCGCACTGATCTCCTTCAGAGCAGAGCTCTTCCCAGACTTCATCCCCGGGGATGAAACCGAGGTCATCCCGGCAGCCGCTGGCAGTTGTTTCGCTCCATTCGGCGATTGCCTGCAGTTCAGATTTCTCATCATGAAACAGCCCCGGCTCTTCCCGGCGCGTAGCCAGTTTGCGCAGACAGAGATAGTTACCGCGGCCTTTTATCAGTGCTGCCCTGAACGACACCTTGCCGTACTTCTGCAGAAACGGGATATCCTTGCCGGTTAACTGCTCCTGAAGGTTGATAGTGTTGGTGGAGATGACAACCCGTTCGCGATTGCTTTTTGCCCAGAGTGCGGCAGGAAGCAGGTATGCCAGAGACTTTCCGGTACCGGTGCCGGCTTCAATCACCGCAACCCGGTCACCGTTGAAAGCCTCGGCCACCGCAAGCGCCATGCGGGTCTGTTCGCTGCGGTGTTCATATCCTGCCAGGTTTGCGGAGAGCAGTCCGTCCGGCTGGAAGAACGCGTCGATCTCGGCGAGAGACAGATATTTGATTTTTTTGCGGGTAAAGGGAGAGACCGCCTGATAGGCCTGCTGCGCCAGGTTGTCGATAATATAGAAGCCGATCCCCTGATTTCCCAGGGTGGCGGCGATTTCGAGATCGGCAGTTGATGGGGTAAGATTTCCGGAAGGGTGGTTGTGAATGACAACGTCGCCAAATGATGCCGTAATCATGATAGCGGCAACTGTATCCCTGCTCCCTCTGGCCAAAGGCTCAACCGCAATGACAACTCTGCCTTCATCGGTCTTGCCCAGGAAAAAAACTTCGTTGCCGTTGCATGAATCTATTTCGCTCCGCAGTGCCTGCAGTGCATGGTCGGTAAAAAGTCGCTTCATTGCAGCAAAATAACACTTTTTTTGCAAATATGGGGCAAATAAAAACAGACAACGGCGGTTTGTGCTTGTTGTGGAGCCGTAATTGCATATTAAATAAATTTAAACAGCTGTTGCCGGCGTATTCTTTTAAAAACCGCCGGTAACGGGCTTAAACCTGCTGCAGATCATATCCCATTGGTCAACAAAGTTGCCATATGCCAGTAACTCCGTCAGAATACGAATCTTTCCTCCACCCCGGTGATGTTGTTACCGTCGGCATAGACCTTCCGGACAGGACTTTTGCGGAAGATCTTGCCACAGTAGTTGCCGGCGCAGCAGACGAGATAATGCTCCAGCTCTGCGGCAGCGGCTTCCCCCTGCATCTGCCGATAACCGGGGGTTCAAAAGTCGTTATTTCCAAAGGAGAAGGGAAAACTCTGTTTCACTGCAGCGCCCGTTTAAAGGCACCGGTGTCAAACAGGTTCCTCAGGATAGAGCTCCCGGAAAAGGTTACCGTGAAAGAACGCCGCGAGTATGTGCGCGCAGATGTAAAGATTCCGGTCAATTATTATCTTCCGGCAGCCCAGCATATGGGGAAAGTCATAGCGAAATGGGAGAGCATGCGCGGGTGTCGTGAAGCGTGCGCCGCCGAAGGGGCAGCATTGCAAAAGAGTGTTGACAGCCGCGTAAATCTTAGCGGCAGCGGGCTGAGATTCAAGATACGCGATTGTCTTTCGTACGGTACGCTGCTCCATCTGAATATCGTTTTGCCGGGCGCAGCGCCGGAACATATCCATGCAGTCGGCTCGATTATCAGAACAAAAGAGCTGATCCCGGAGATGGCCCATAACGAGTACTATTCAACCTCCATGGCGTTCCGGATGATTGAGAGCAGTGACCGTCTCAGATTAATGAAATACATCATCGAAGAGCAGCATAAAAGCCCTGTCACCCCTTTGCAGAACAGCCTCTGATTTCAGGCAACAGAAATATTGCCACGGTTTGCCTCTGTCCCGACCTGTACCCCGCCAAGCAGCAGCAAAGAGCGAAGGTGTTGATTTCTAGAGCTGCAAAAAATCCCCACAAGCGGCAATGACGGTCTCGATATCCCTGGCGGAGACGTTGCGGTGAGTTACGAGGCGGATGGCGTCCCGGCCCGAGACGAGGATGTTCCTCTCCGTTAAAAAGCGGCTGAGCCGTTCTCTCTCTTTTGCAGGGAGGCGGACAAAGGCCATGTTGGTCTGAACCCCGGCCGGATCAACGGGGAGGCCGAGCCCTGCCAGCCCCTCTGCCAGTCTGAGGGCATTGACATGGTCTGTGGCTAGTCGCTCAATCCCCTCTTCCAGGGCGACGATTCCGGCGGCGGCCACTATCCCCGCCTGTCGCATTCCTCCGCCGAGCATTTTTCGCCAGCGCCGGGCAGCGGCTACCAGTGTGCTACTGCCGGCAAGTATGGAGCCGACCGGCGCACCAAGGCCCTTGGAGAGGCAGAAGGAGATGGAGTCAAAGTGGCGGGCGATCTCACGGAGCGGCACGCCAAGGCTGACAGCGGCATTGGCCAGCCTTGCCCCGTCCAGGTGAAAGGCAAGGGAGTGCTGCCTGGTAAACTCCCGGGCAGCTGCCAAATAGTTCAAGGGGAGAACCTTTCCCGCTTGGGTGTTTTCCAGGCAGAGGAGGCGGCTGCGTGCGAAATGGGGATCGTCCGGTTTGACAAGGCTGGCGACCTTTACCAGGTCCAAGGTGCCGTCCGCCTCGAAATCGAGCGGCTGGGGCTGGATGCCACCCAGTACGGCGCCGCCACCCCCTTCGGAACGGTAACAGTGGGCTGTGCTGCCGGCGATGTACTCATCACCCCGCTGGCAGTGGACGAGCAGCGCCAGCAGGTTGGACTGGGTGCCGCTGGCAGCGAAGATGGCCGCCTCGGTTCCGAGCAGTGCTGCTGCTATCTCCTCCAGACGGTTGACGGTCGGATCCTCGCCGTAGACGTCGTCACCCACCCTGGCTTCGGCCATGGCCGTGCGCATGGCAGGGGTGGGGAGGGTTACGGTATCGCTGCGCAGGTCGATATATGCCATCTCATCATCTCCTGAAATAATCTAGTAAAGGCAGTTTATTAACGCAGAGACGCGGAGACGCAAAGATAATCAAAGTCTTATGGAACTTTATTGCCGTGTCAAGCTGGTGACATTAACTGTTTGCTTATGTTGGTTTTCTCTCTGCGGCTCTGCGCCTTTGCGTTTCAAATGCTTTTCCTGTGATTAGTCATTAAAGCCACGCCTCCGGCAGCGCCTCCAGCCAGCCAAGCCGCTCAATTACTCTCCTGAACAGCCCGTCCATGGGCGCCGTTACGGTCAGCGGCCTGCCGTTGGCAGGATGGGGGAAGGTCAGCTCCGCAGCATGGAGCAGCAGCCGTCTGCAGGAGAGTTCATCCCGGAAAAAACGGTTGTGACGCCCTTCGCCGTAATCGACATCACCGATGAGCGGGTGGAAGATATGCTTGAAATGCCGTCTTATCTGGTTGCGCCGTCCTGTCAGGGGAGTTGCCGCAACGAGCGAGTAGCGGCTGGTAGGGTAGCGGCCGACCGCAAAGGGGAGTTCCACTGTTGCCAGGCGGCGGTAGCCGGTGACAGCCACCTGTGGTTCCTTCCCTTCCTGGCGGTACGGATCGCGGCGATCCTGTTCCTCCCGCAGCGGGTAGTCAATGGTTCCTGCCGGCGGCGTGATCCCGCGGCAGATCGCCAGGTAGCTCTTGTGCACCTCACCGCCGGTGAACGCAGCGGTGAGGCGGGCGGCAGCCTCAGGAGAGAGAGCAAAGAGGAGCACGCCGGAGGTCGGCCTGTCGAGCCGATGCACCGGGTAGACCCTCTGCCCGAGCTGGTCCCGTGCCAGTTGCAGGGCGAAGCGGGTCTCTCCCGGGGCAACGTAGCTCCGATGCAGCAGGAGTCCCGCCGGCTTGTTGAAGACGGCAATGGTTTCGTCGCGATGGAGGAGGGTGAGTGGCTCCATTGCTTCGGGTTCAACGGAAAACAGGGGGGTGGGGCTGCTCACTTGCAAGAGCGCTTATCCCTGCAACTTCTGCAGCAGCCAGGCCATGTTCCGGCCCAGATCGGCCATGGTTTTCATCCCTTCCTCGTCCTGCTCCACCTCGCCGATATTTCTGCCGACGCCGATATTCCAGTAGGAGGATCCGGGGATAATCATCTCGCTGATGAGGAAAAAGTGATTGATGGAGTCGAAAGCGTGGATGGCGCCGCCACGGCGCACCGCTACCACAGCCGCCCCCACCTTGCGACGGTAGAGATTGCCGTTGGCCTTGGCCACCATCCCGGTCCGGTCGATGAACGCCTTGGTTTCGGCAGAGACATCGGCGAAATAGGTCGGTGAGGCGATGATCACCCCGTCGGCTTTAACAAGTTTGGCAATGCAGTCATTGATGATATCGCCGCTTTCGCTGCTGACGGCGCAGCGCCGATCCTTGCTGCCAAAGCACTTGAAGCAGGCAGTGCAGCCGCGGATCAGTTCGCCGCTGAACTGTACCAGTTCGGTTTCAATCCCCTCTTTTTCCAGTTCGCTGAATGCCTGGCGGACGAGGCTGGCGGTATTGCCGTCCTTGCGGGCACTGCCGCTGAAGGCGACTACTTTCATGGTATTCCTCCTTACTTACAAAATAACTACTTTAAACAAAACCTTTGAACCGCCCGCTCCCTCCGGTCGCTCAAGACGCGAATAACGCCAGGAAAACAGCAGCTCTGATAAAACAGTCTTCAGTGCTATTTGTCTCTACTGGGGCCAATGCAAATGAATGTCATCCCCGAACGCTTCTATCGGGGATCCAGGTTTTCCAAACAGTTATATTCTGGATTCCGGCTTAAAGCATGCCGGAATGACAGGCTTTTGGAGTTTTGCAAGAGCCTCTACTTTTAACAATCCGGATAGTAATACAACTCAATGGAAATGAGGAAATGTTTTTGCTTTTATCCTGCCGCTCATCACCCGTTCTCGTGTCTGCATGAGGGGTAACCGCGAGGGTAGGCAGATTGGTATGGAGCATACGGACGGCGAGAGCGTTGAAGTGTTGGCGTCAGGACTCGTTTGGTGAATTCACGTCGCAAGTGCACCAGTTGTTGTAAGTAAAAGACATGATGGGATTTTCTGGTAGTGTGAGAAGCACGACCAACTCACGACCGGAAAGGAGCCCACCATGTCTTACTCTCATATTACAGAAAATGAGCGT
>JBBRBA010000064.1:0-18578 GCA_038206285.1 Geobacterales bacterium | reverse complement strand
TCCGCCGACAACCAGCCGCCGCTTTTTGAGGTCAAAAGATGCCTTGGCCTGACCGAAACGTTCGTAGCTGAAACGGACAACAGAAGCGTCGGGGGTTATTCCGAAAACATCGTGGTTCTTGAAGAAGTCGGCGTGAGCGAGAGTTTTTTTGTAGACGATCTTCCCCTCTTTATCCAGCAGTCCGAAACCTTCAACGCGGGCGACGAACAGGGTTGAACCGTCTTTAAACGATAGAAGCTGGCTGATAATCGTTTTGGACGGCAGCTCTATCCTTTCCTCCAGATTCTGCCAGCGGCTGTTCCAGATACAGATCGTTCTATAGGGATCTTTATAGTACCTGGTGCCGGCAGCCAGCAGGCGGCTGCCATCGGCCGACCAGGCGACACTCATGAAGAGGCGGTCGACACCTTTCGCCGAGTGGTCATTAAGCTTAAAGGCAACAGTGCCGTCAAGGGTTTTGCGCACCTCAACACTGTTTCTGTCTTCATAACCCAGGGCATAGAGTGAATCGTCGGGAGAAAAGGAGGCGCTGTAGATTTTACTGCCGTGATCGGAGCGTAATGCATAGAGAAGGGTGCCATCCGGACGGAAGCATTTTATGTTGCCGCCAGCCGAGGTCGCCAGAAAATCTCCCCGCGAATCAAAGTCGATGCCGTATACATGCCCGGCAAAATCGCTGTCCGCGAAAAGCCGGCGGTCATCGAGAACGGAATGAACAGATATGCCGCCGCCATAACCGAGCCCGACGGCCAGGCGCTTGCCGTCGGGAGAATAGGCAAGCGCGTAGATGGATTGGGCAAAACCGCTGATCCTTGAGAGCATTGCTCCGGTATTGACATCAAAAATATAGACAACGTAGCTCTTGTCCCAGCTGCGCCCGGTAGAACCGCCGGTGGCGACCATCCTGCCGTCGGGCGACATGGCAACACAATTAAGCATCCCTTCGATGCCATCAGCTATCGGCGGGTAGATAGTCCGGATAAACTCCCCGCTCTGCCGCTGCCAGAGCTTGAGCGTCTTGTCGGCAGAAACGGTGGCAAGGAGCTTCCCCTCGCCATCCGTTGCAGCCGGCTGAATCCGGCCGATGTGCATCTCCGAGTCGATCCTGATGAACGGCGTGTCCGGCATATCACCGGCAGAGGCAGGGGTAGAGAGCAGCAAAAGCATGAAGAGAAAGATAATGGTTTTATGGAAATTGTCCGAGTTTGCCGTCATCATCGCATTCCTTACTCAGGAGGCAGCACTATGGTGCATTTTCAGTTGACACCAGGTTGCATAGTGCCACAAGCCGACATATAAGTGCAATCAATACGGCATGTTTGAGCGTTCATGCCCTCCGTCAATAACCTTCACTTTCCGGCGCCACCGCCAAGCACCTTGTAGAGAGTAACCAGATTAGCCAGCTTTGACAGGCGTACAGCGATCAGGTTCTGCTGGGCGCTATAGAGGGAGCGCTGGGAGTCGAGCACCGTCAGGTAGCTGTCGACCCCCATGTCGTAGCGGGCAGTGGAGAGACGCAGGCTCTCGGCGGTGACATCGGTAAGCGACTGCTGCGCTGCCAGCTGCTGGTCGATGGTGCCGAGCTGGGCAAGGGCGTCAGCCACTTCCCGGAAAGCTGTCTGGATGGACTTCTCGTAACGGGCCACGGCGATGTCGCGATCCACCTCGGCAACCGTCAGATTGGCCCTGTTGCTGCCGCCGTCGAAGATCGGGAGGGTGATGCGCGGGACAAAACTCCAGACAAAGGAGCCGGGCTTGAAGAGTCCTGACAGCTCGTTGCTGCCGAAACCGACGTTTGAAACCAGGGTAATGCGGGGGAAAAACGCCGCCCGCGCCGCACCGATGTTGGCGTTGGCTCCCTTGAGATCACCCTCGGCCTGCAGGATGTCGGGGCGGCTGAGAAGTACGTCGGACGGCAGACCGGGAGCGATATCCTTGAAAGCCGTCACTGTTTCGGCAAGCGTTTGCGGCAGCAGCTCCGGCGGCACATTTGCGCCGACCAGCAGATTCAGTCCGTTCTCGTCCTGAGCCGCCAGAGTAGTGTAACGGGCAATGTCAACCTGCGCCGCTTCGACGCTGGTCTGGGCCTGGTTAAGATCGAGAGCGGAGGAGACGCCGGCGTCATAGCGACTTTTGGTCAGACCATAGGAGGTCTTTTGACTCCCCATGGTCTCCTGCGCAAGCTTCAGCCGCTCCCGGTCGGCGATCAGGGTCAGATAACCGGCAGCTACCTGGGAAACCAGGCTGATCCGGACAGTGCGCTGCGCCTGTTCGGTTGCAAGGTACTGTTCCAGGGCCTGGTCCTTGAGGCTGGTCACCCGGCCGAACAGATCGAGTTCGTAGGAACTGACCCCGAGGCCGACGGTGTACTGGTGAATATCCAGCGCCTTGCCGGTGCCGGATATCCCTTCAGCTACCCGCTGGAAGAGTGCGCCGGCATTGGCGTCGACCTTAGGCAGAAGATCGGCGCGCTTCAGCTGGTAAAGAGCCCGGTAGCGGTCGATATTAAGTGCTGCCACCTTCAGATCACGGTTGTTCTCCAGCGCCAGGGCGATCAGCTTGCGCAGGTTCTCGTCGACAAAGAACTCCTGCCACGAAATGTCGGCCACCCGCTTCTGCGCCGGCTTGCCAGCTTCTGTCCTGTAGGCCGGACCGCTCGGCCAGACAGCCGAAACCGGTGCGGCAGGCTGTACGTATTTCGGCGCCATGGAACAGCCCGCCAGACAGAGGAACGCTCCCAAAGAAAGGTACAGAGTTCCGGTTATCCGTTTTATATGCTTCATGTCAGTTCACCTCCGGGGAGTGGGCTAAAACGACAGGCTCGGCGGAGGGGGGCTGAGTCTTCTTTTTCATAAACAGGCGGGAGATCAGGACAAAGAAAAACGGAATAAAGATCAGGTCGATGAAGGTGGCCGAAAGCAGCCCGCCGGTAACAGCAGTGCCGATGGCGTTCTGGGCGGCGGCGCCGGCCCCCTTGGTAAGCGCCAGCGGCAGTGTACCGAAAAAGAACGCCAGCGAGGTCATGATGACCGGCCTGAGCCGTATCTTTACCGCCATCAGGGTTGCCTCGACCAGTTCATGCCCCTCGTGCATCTGCGCCTTGATGAACTGGATGATGAGGATGACATTCTTGGTGGAAAGACCCACGGTGGTCAAGAGGCCGATCTGCAGATAGAC
This sequence comes from Geobacterales bacterium, assembly GCA_038206285.1. GTDB lineage: Bacteria > Desulfobacterota > Desulfuromonadia > Geobacterales > DSM-12255 > VEOV01. The sequence goes on along the minus strand of JBBRBA010000064.1, from coordinate 15,401 downwards.
ATCGTTGGGGAACACCCGCAGTTTTACCGCCACCACCGCGCCAACCAGTCCGAGGGGGAGCATCAGCAGGTTGACGAAGGGGATGGTCCAGCTCTCGTACAGCGCCGCCACGGAGAGGAACACCACCAGGAGCGAAATGGCGTAGAGCGCCGGCGCCTGGGCCCCGGCGTTCTTCTCCTCGTAGGAGAGACCGGTCCACTCGTAACCGATCCCCGCCGGCAACTGGGCCGCCATCTTCTCCACCTCGTCCATGGCTTCGCCGGTGCTCATCCCCGGAGCAGCCTGCCCCAGAACCTCAACGGCCGGAATGCCGTTGTAACGCTCCAGGCGGGGCGAGCCGTACTGCCAGCGGGCGGTGGCAAAGGCCGAGAATGGCACCATCTGGCCGCTCTTGTTGCTGACATACCAGCTGTTGATATCCTCCGGCACCATCCGGGACTTGGCATCCGCCTGCAGATAGACCTTCTTCACCCGGCCGTTCTGGATGAAGTCATTGACGTAGGAACTTCCCCAGGCAGTGGCAAGCACACTGTTGACATCGGCCAGGGAGACCCCCAGTGCCCCGGCCCGCACATCGTCGATGTCGAGCTTGAACTGGGGCGAGTCATCCTGGCCATTGGGGCGCACCGCAACCAGTTTCTTGTTCTTCATGGCCATCCCCAACAGCTGGTTGCGCGCCTCCATCAGCTTTTCATGGCCGAGGCCGCCACGATCCTGCAGTTGGAAGTCAAAGCCGTTCGCTACCCCCAGCTCCAAAACCGCCGGCGGTGAGAAGGCGAAGGCCATGCCGTCGCGGAACCTTGAGAAGGCCTTCATGGCCCGGCCGGCAACGGCCGACGCTTTCAGATCCGGGGTTTTGCGCAGATCCCAGTGCTTCAGCTTGACGAAAGCCAGTCCCATGTTCTGGCCGCGCCCGGCAAAACTGAAGCCCGCCACGGTGATGACCCCTTCCACCGTTTTTTTCTCATTCTCAAGAAAATGCTGCTCCAGCTGGCGGATGACAGCAATGGTCCGCTCCTGGGTGGCGCCGGCCGGCAACTGCACCTGGCAGATGATGAAGCCCTGATCCTCGTCCGGCAGGAAAGAGGTGGGGAGGTGCAGGAAGACGAACGCCATGGCGACAACGATGACGCTGTAGATAATCAGGTAGCGCACCGGCTTGCCGAAGGAGCGGCCGACGATCCCTTCATAATTCGCCCGGCACATTTCGAATACTTTATTAAAATGCCGGAAAAACCAGGTGAACCAGCCCTTCTCGCCGGCATGATGCCCCTTTTCCACCGGCTTGAGCAGGGTGGCGCAGAGTGCCGGAGTCAGGATCATCGCCACCAGTACCGACAGGATCATGGCCGAGATGATGGTGACGGAGAACTGGCGGTAGATGACGCCGGTGGAGCCGCCGAAAAAGGCCATGGGGAGGAAGACCGCCGTCAGCACGGTGGCGATCCCCCAGAGGGCAGTGGTGATCTGCCCCATGGACTTGATGGTGGCGTCATGGGGCGACAGCCCCTCCTCGGTCATGATCCGTTCCACGTTCTCGACGACGACGATGGCGTCATCCACCAGCAGGCCGATGACGATGACCAGGGCGAACATGGTCAGGGTGTTGATGGAGAAACCGCAGGCCGCCAGCACCCCCATGGTGCCCAGCAGCACCACCGGTACGGCGATGGTCGGGATCAGGGTGGCGCGGATGTTCTGCAGGAAGAGGAACATGATGATGAAGACCAGGAAAACGGCAATGACCAGGGTATGGACAACCTCTTCGATGGAGATCTTGACAAAGGGGGTGGTGTCATAGGGGTAGACTGTCTTCATGCCGGCAGGGTAATATTTGGACAGTTCCGCCATCTTGGCCTTGACCCGGTTGCCGGTCTCAAGGGCATTGGCCCCTGCTGCCAGGCGGATGGCCATGCCGCCGAGCGGTTTGCCGTTGTAGTACGACTGGATCTCGTAGTTCTCCGTGCCGATCTTGCTTTCGGCGACATCCTTGAGCCTGACCGTGGAGCCGTCGGGGTTGGTCTTGAGGATGATGGCATCAAACTGATCCGTATTCTGCAGCAGGGCCCGGGCGTTGATGGTGGCATTGAGCTGCTGCCCCTGATTGGCGGGGACGGCACCGAACTGGCCGGCCGATACCTGGACGTTCTGGGACTGCAGCGCCGCGATCACCTCGTTGGTCGTCAGGTGGAAGTTGTTCAGTTTGGCCGGGTTCAGCCAGATCCGCATGGCGTTCTGGGTGCCGAAGATCATCAGTTCGCCGACCCCTTCCACCCGGCTGACGATATCCTGGAGGTTGGAGACCATGTAGTCGGTCAGGCCGTTGCGGTCCAGGGAGCCGTCTTCCGACACCAGACCGACGATCAGCAGGAAGTTTCTGGTGGATTTGACCACCGAAATTCCCGAGCGCTGCACGATCTGGGGGAGAAGCGGCGTCGCCAGCTGCAGTTTGTTCTGCACCTGCACCTGGGCGATGTTCGGATCGGTGCCGGCCTTGAAGGTCAGGGTAATAGTCACCGTTCCGGCTGAGTCGCTGGTCGAGGACATGTAGATCAGGTTGTCGATGCCGTTCAGCTTCTGCTCGATGACCTGGGTGACCGTGTCCTGCACGGTCTGGGCGGATGCCCCCGGATACATGGCATTGATGGCGATCTGCGGCGGTGCTATCGGCGGATATTGGGAAACCGGCAGCTGCTTGATCGACAACAGCCCGACCAGCATGACCATGATAGCAATGACCCAGGCAAAGATCGGGCGATTGATGAAAAAACGAGGCATGGAGAGGCTCCTTAAGCAAGATCGGACTGATCGGACTGATCGGTCGGATCGGACTGATCGGTCAGATTATTTCTTCACGGCTGTCGCCGCCGGTTGTGCCGGAGCTGCGGGCTGGCCAGCTGCAGCGCCAGGCGCTACCGCCGGCTTGGCTCCGAACGGCACGGCTTTCACCACTGTACCGGGGCGCGCTCTCTGAATCCCTTCCAGGATGACCCGGTCGCCGGTTTTCAGCCCTTCAGACACCAGCCAGCTGTCGCCAACGGTTCGATCAGCCTTGATCACCCGTGGTTCCACCTTCTCTTCGGCGCCGATCACCATTACCATGGCGTTGCCGGCCGGATTGCGGCTGACCCCACGTTGCGGGACCAGGATCGCCTGCTCACTGACCCCTTCCTGGACAACAGCACGGACAAACATCCCCGGCAGCAACTGCTGCTTAGGGTTGGGGAAGAGGGAGCGGAGCGTTACCGAACCGGTGCTCGGGTCAACGGTGGCTTCGGAAAACTTTAGCGTCCCCTCTTGCGGGTAGGCAGCACCGTTTTCCAGCAGCAGCTTGATGCGGGTCTTGGAGGCACCGCCGCTCTTCAGCTGGCCGCTGGACAGGCTCTGCTGCAGCCGAAGCAGTTCGGCACTGGATTGGGTCACATCAACGAACATGGAGCTGAGTTGCTGGATTGTAGCGAGTGCGGCAGTCTGATTGGCGGTAACCAGAGCCCCATCGGTCACGGTTGAGCGGCCGATACGTCCGGAGATCGGCGCCTTTATTTTGGTATAGGCCAGATTGATCCGGGCGGTATCCACCGCCGCCTTGGCGGATGCCACGTCAGCCTCGGCCTGTTTTAACGACGCATAGGCATTCTCGTAATCCTGTTGACTGACTGCCTTGATCTTCACCAGATCCTTGTAGCGTTCCTCTTTGAGCCGGGCCGGGATAATATTGGCCTCGGCGCGTGACTCGGCCGCTTTGGCGCTGGCAAAAGCCGCCTGATAAGTTGCCGGATCAATCTGATAGAGCACCTGACCAGCCTTGACATCACTCCCTTCCGTGAAGACCCGCTTCTGAATGATGCCGCTTACCTGCGGCCTGACTTCAGCCACCAGGCAGGCAGAGGTGCGGCCGGACAGTTCCGTGGTGATCGCAACCCGCTGCGGCTGGATCGTTATCACCCCCACTTCGGGGGGGCCGCTCGGCGGCGGTCCGGCAGGTTTTTTGCCGCATCCGGACAGCAGCAAACCGGCCGTCAGGAGACCGGCAGTAGCAAGGCGGGCAGTTCTGTAAGTCTGATACATGTGATACCTCTGATAATATGGATTTCCATGACTGCAAAGACAGTATGGCGAAACGACAATGGTTGAGACGCCGCCGGGCAGATCATTGCCGCGACGGCAGGAACGCAGGAATGACAATTATATCCCGAATTCATGTTATAAATAGAGTTCCATTAGAATAAATCAGGCCCGTAAAGAGTGAATTCCCAGCCAGAAAGCTTTTACTGTATGAAATACTATCGCTTGACCGCATCCCAGCAGGCGGCAACGGTCTTTTCAATGAGCAACGCATCCAGGGTGATGAATTCCAGAATATGGTCCCGGGAGATGTCTATCAGCGGCCCGAAAGCCAGGGCAAAGAGGATCGGCAGCGGCAGATCCTTGATAATCTGCAACCGGCAACCCTCCTCGAACAGCTCGGCACAGATATCCTGGTCTTTCCTGCCCAACAGCTTTTCCCGGCGGCAGGCCACCCCGTAGGGAGAATTGAAGAACTGCTCAACAAAGCGGAACTCCATGGGCGAGCCGATAAAGTAGTTGACAATCTTTTTGCTGATATGCAGAAAACGTTCACGTACCGGCTTCCCTTCAGGATACCGTGCCATGACCGACGCCAGCATCTGCCCCTCCAGGAAGACATAGGTCTCCCTGATGAGGACATCCTTGCTTTCAAAATAGCGATAAATGGTTCCGGCCGCCACCCCGGCACGTTCTGCGATCATTGCCATCGGGGCGCCGTGGAAGCCATGCCCGGCAATCAGCTCCAATGCCGCACCGATTATCTCTTCACGTTTCTCCGGCTTAACCATACCCACCCCACTGAATGAACGTTCATTCTATAATTACGCTTTCAAGAATATTTGTCCAGCTATTTTTTAAACCATATAACTACATCTTGAGACAGAGCAAAAGGACGTAGGCTTTTGCGGTACATACCGTTACAACTGATCAATTCCGGATGATGGCTAGGAAAGCGTAAAGCTGAAGGTCGCACCTTTTCCTGCTTCTCCCGCTGCCCAGACCCTGCCGCCATGGAGTTGAATGATCCGCTGCACCGTCGCCAGGCCGATACCGAATCCGGTGAATTCTTCCGCACCCGGGAGTCGCTGGAAAGCGCTGAACAGCATTGATGTGTGCGCCATATCGAAACCGACACCATTGTCGCGGACGAAACAGAACTTCCTCCCCTCGACTTCGCTCATGCCGAATTCAATTACAGCCTGTTTCTTTTTGCCGGTGTATTTCCAGGCATTGCCGATAAGACTTTCCATTACCTCGTTCAATAATTTAGGGTCACAGTCGACGGTCACCCCTTTCGCGATCTTGAAGGTCACCCGCCGTTCAGGCTCGGTGATCATGAGTTCGGCAGCAACGACCCATGCCACTTTGCTGAGATCGACTGTCTCCAAATGTATATCGTTACGGGTGAGTCGTGCAAAATTCAGCAGGGTTTCGATGAGCTCATTCAGGCGTCTGATGCCGTCATGGATTCCCTGGAGGTATCCCTGGCATTGTTCGTCATAATTGGCGTTGAATTCCTGCCGGACCATCTGGCTGTAGCCGTTGATGGCCGTCAGCTGTTTGCGCAGATCGTGGGAAACGGTATAGTTGAAGGCGTCAAGTTGTTGATTGACAACTTCCAGTTCATAGGCCCGGGAGTAAAGGTTTGCGTTCAATACTTCGATTTCCTGCTCGGCGCGCTTGCGGCCGGTGATATCACGGATGTTGCAATGCATCACCTTCATGCGGTCAGCCGTGTAAACATTGCTCACAAACTCGACATTGAACAGCCGGCCGTCCCTTGCTTCGAGCGGCAGATCCTCGTAGCGAAGACACTCTTTTTGCTGCAATTCCGCAAAAGCGGCCCTGCTTGCAGCGATCTCCCTGAAAGAGCCGATTTCCCAGAGCCTCTTTTCAATAAATTCTTCCCGGGAGTAGCCGAGCATCTCCACTAGAAACGGGTTGACGTCGGTTATCTGTCCACTCTCGGCATCCAGAATCATGATACCGTCCCTGGCCGTTTCAAAGAGGAGGCGGTAACGGGTTTCGGAAATCGCCCCTGCCGCCTCAGCCGGTTTGCGCGCAGAAAGATCTTCCTTCAGTGCGGCAACTTCATGGCCGGTCTTTTCAGTAACACCGTGACCGGGCATTTTCGGCGACACCCGTACTGTTGTGTTTTCAAACATAATGGTCCTTTTCGCCTTATGCGCCGTCGTCATCGGACAGCTGCGTCAATACGCAGTAATTCCGGCCAGGTTTATTGGTAAGTTTCATAAAAGAAACGATCAGGAAGGAAAGAGCGTCGCCGCCTTTCCTTCCTGACCTTTGTCAATAATCCCGGACGCAGCCTGAACCTGCTGACCATTAGGCTCCCTCTTGTTACGGTTCTACTCGGCGCTCATATATTCCAGTGTAATGGTCACCGTGCGGTTGAATGCCCGGGTTTCCGGAGACAGGTTGTCGTACAGCGGGCTGTCCGGACCGACCCCCGAATAGCGGATGCGGTCACTGTTGACTTCGCCGTAGGCAGCCGCCAACAGCTTGAAGACTGCCAACGCCCGGCGTTCGGAAAGTTTGACGTTGTACTCATCTTTACCGATGTTGTCGGTGTGACCGACGATCTCGACAGTAGCCTCTGGCAGCGTCTTGATGCGCGCCACAATCCGGTTGATGATCTCCTGATTGGGTCCGCCGATCAGCTGCTTGTCGAAATCGAACAGGATCAGGGCGTATTTTTCCTGCACCAGCAGACCCTCTTTTTTCGCAAGCCGTTGACTGGTCTGGATGAAGTTGACTTTTACCAGAGCAGGAGCAAGCACCACTTTCTGCCCCTTGAGATCCTGCAGCTCCATATTTACCGCGATATCACCGCCGTCAGCCAGAGCCTTGAGATCTGCACTGCCCAGCAGGATTCTGCTCTCCTTAACGGGTGAACCTTTCCCTGTCAGGTTGGCAAGAGTCCCGGCGGCGTTGCTGGCAGTGATCTTCCAGCTGGCAATACCGTACGGCGAAACCACCTCCGGCCGCAGCGTCAGCGCAGGCGAATCGATCCGGGTGGCAAGATAGGAGCTCCGGATCGGGGCGAGGATCAGCGACTCTGTTGAGCGGATTTCCACCCGGCGATTTTCAGCCTGCCCCTCAGAGAGACGAATGGAGCCCGGCATCTCCGGCAGATTGCGCGCCTCGATCGACATCCGTTCGGGAGCGATGTTCCAGATCGTCTGCAGATAATCCTTCACCGCTGCCGCGCGTTGGCTGGAGAGTTGTTTCTTCCCTTTCTCGATGCCTGTGTTGTCATTGCAGCCGACCAGCGTAATTGTGGCCGCAGGATTAGCGGTCAGCCGCTTGCCGACGATATTCAGCAACTGGTAGTATTTTTCGCGGGTATCGCGAAACTTCTGCTCATCGAAAACTGCCGTTTCTCCTGCTCCGCTGAAACGGACATACCGGGGTGAAATTTCGCTTGACCCCTTGGCAAAGTAGACATGCCCGAGCATCGGTGAGGTGTCTATCGTCTTGACCTCTTCGATGGTCAGCATGGCCGGGACAACAGCCAGATTGGCCCTGGTCTGGACAACTTTGACTTTGACCGGCGGGGCGGACAGCACCAGGTCCTGCCCCTTGCTGTCCTGCAGTTCCATCTTCACGGCAAGATCGCCGCCGGCAGCAAGTGCCGGCAGATCCGCAGTCGGCAGCGGCAGCTTCAGTTCCGCCGCAGGAGCACCTGCCCCTGACAGTTCAGCGACGTTTCCCTTCGAGTTGCTGACAACAGCTTTCCAGCTTGCAATTGCGTAAGCCGAATCAACCACCGGCCGCAGCGTTAGCGCAGAAGCATCGACAGTTGATGCCAGCGAGCCGGTCCGGACCTCGCTGAAGGTCAGGCTGGCCGGGCTTACGGTCAGCTTTCCGGTGGTCAGGAACTGATAACTGACAACGTAAAAATACTGCATTTTAGAGGCAACGTTCTGAAAAATTGCTACCAGATTCTTATCCGACCTGGCCTTCCAGATCTGCCCGTGGTTCTGGACGGCAAACTTGGTCAGGAATTTGTCGGTCGCCGGTCTCTCCATAAAATCGATCGCATAAGCATTGAAACTCTCAATCCCCTGTGCTGCCTGCAGGACATCCTCACGCTTGAATGCGCTGTTGAGGTCTTCTCCGTCACTAAAGACCACCATGAACCGCGGTTCCATGGCCGGCATTTTGTTGATGAGGTCAAGGCCGGCGAGCATCCCTTCGTAAAGAACGGTCTTGGTGGTAATGCCCTCCTTGCCATAGGCCTTCTCTGCAAAGGCCAGCAACTCCGCCGGCTGGTTCGAGCGGAATATCTGTACGCGCAGTTCGCGGCCAGCAGCCTGGATTTTCTGTTTACTGTCGAAAACGACCAGCTGCACATCGTCGATCGGCCGGACAGTCTTCAGCAACTCGCCGACACCGGCAAGCAGAGGTTTGATAGCGTTGCGCTCTTCCATCGAGTACGAATTGTCCAGCACCAGGACGATATGACGGGGTACGTCCAGGCTCTCGGCAATCGGCTTCACCGAAAGTATTTTCGCCTTCCGGCCTGATTGCGTCACGGAAAAATCCTTGGCGCTCAAGCCGAACAGCGGATTTTTACCGGCATCGACAACATCTACCAGCACCTTGCCGTCTTTGATAATCTGATCGACCTTCACTGTCGCGCCGGGTTTGGCGACCCGTACCTGTAAATCGGTTTTAGAGGCGGCGAAAGCTGCTCCGCACGTCAACAGGGCAATCAACAGCATGAAAATACGTTTACTCAACATGATACCGTTCTCCTTTCCAAGAGCCTGTTCGTAATCGTTTTCCCACCCGGCGTTTCCGGATGGGAAGCTGATTAACATTATGAGAGATAGCCCCCGGGGTCGGGCGGAGATATGCTCAGTTATGCTGCTATTACTTATGCCCTTTATGTTTCTTCATCATCTTTTCCGGTTTTTTCCCAGCCTTCATCATCGGCATCATCTTCTTCATTTTCTTGAACTGTTCATCAGTCAGGATAGTCCGCACTTCTTTCATGGATTTCAGCATCTCTACATGATGAGCTGATTGTATCTGGGCAATTTTCTGCACCGCACCAATGGCCAGATCGAGGTTGAAATCCTTCACTTCCATGATTTCCTTAAGGTCGATCTCGGCAATCTTCAGGTCGGCTTTGAATTGCGCCTGCTTTTTCTGCATCGCCCGGTGAAGAGGCGTCATCTTGTCAATCTGCTCATCGCTAAGCCCCAGCTTTTCGGCATGCTGGAGACACATCCCCATCATATCTCCCATCCTGTCCATACTGCCCATCTCCATCTTCTGCTCATGGCCTTCCCTGTGACCCGACATGTCCATGTCCTTCATCTGGGGAAAAGCCGGCGCAGCAAATAAACCGGTCAGCAATAATGCAATCAATACTTTTTTCATAATTTCCTTCTCCTTATCAAGCAGGGTAGCAAACATGTGGTAAAGAATATCATCCTGGATTCGGCCATGAAATCATCCTTCGTCTGATTTTGGCTTCGGTGTTTCGGTAATCCGGCGGCAGCGAGACCGGGGCTTTTATTTAATTGTGTTCCTTCAAAGCATTAGCGGCCGCAGCAGCAGCTTTCATGATTAAGCGGTGCATTAGCAACTGCCCGGCATGAACGTTTTCAGCCATGGTGTTTTTTCCTCAGGCGACGGCGTTTGCTCATCTCTACCCGGCTGTATTGATCGGCATATCCCGAGATGCCCATCAACATTCGTACGAAACCGTAACTGAGCCAGTTTATGAAACGTAACGGCGCGGGCTGACGCTTCCAGCTATCCTTCGATATCCGCTTGGCACCGTTTTCCAGCGCCTGCAGCAGACGCTGCTTCAGCGTTCCGGCAAATTCCTTGTCATCAATAACTACATTCGCTTCGCGTGACAGCAACAGGCTGTAAGGGTCAAGATTCGAAGAGCCGACTGTTGCCCACTGTTCATCAATTACCGCCACCTTGGCGTGCATGAAGCTCTCGTGGTATTCGTAAATTTCAATTCCCGCGTCGAGCAGATTGCCGTAAAGCGCCCGTGAGGCATAATGCTGTAAAAAATATTCTACCCTCCCCTGCGCCAGAAGTATCACCCGGACACCACGCCCGGCCGCATTGATAAGGGCGTGACGAAACTTCAGTCCCGGCAGGAAATAGGCATTGGCAATAATGATTTCGAATTTTGCCTTGTCGATCGCTCGCAGATACGCCTCTTCTATGTCGCGGCGATGACGGATATTATCGCGCACCAGAAATGTCGCCCGCATGTTGCTGCCGACCGGGGGAGGAGCAGCGGCGACCTCTTCCCGCAGAGTGCCTTTGCGAAAGTCACTCCACGCCACCAAAGACCAGAGCCGCCGGACGGAAAGGCGGATCACGTCCACCAGGGGACCTTCCACCGCCACGGTAAAGTCATAGCGAGGGGCTGCCTGCTCCGGGGGTTTCATGTCATCGACAATGTTGATGCCGCCGACAAAGGCAATTTTCCGGTCGACAACCGCGATTTTCCGGTGCAAACGGCGCAGGCGTTTGCGCTTGAACGTCCAGGGGGATATCTTTTTGCGGAACCAGGCCACCTCCACACCGGCTGCCCGCAGATAATCCGTCATGCTCAGCGGCAGGTCATGCGAGCCGAAACCGTCTATCAGCAGATGGGTTTCTACGCCGCGCCGGGCGGCTCGCTGCAACGCATCCGCGATCCGTCTTCCCGTGGCGTCATTTTCGAAAATATATGTTTCAAGATAGATCTCCTTCTCTGCCCGGTCAAAAGCAGCTTCGATGGCGGAGAAATAAGCCTCGCCGTTCTGCAGCAGCGTGACCTGATTACCCGGAACAAGGGTGGGGAGTAACGGGTCATGGCGCAGAAAAAGCAGTTTGATGCGCGATGAAACGCCCTTAAGGAACAGATCAGACTGCATCCGCGCCTTCCCTTGACGCTCTTTCGCTCGTTGAGTTGACCGTTCTGACACCGTCACACCTCTCAATACTGTCGTACAGCCGGACGATTGCGCCGGTTCGAAGCACCGGCTTAGCTCTTCCTGTCTGCTCACCTTAGGCATCCCTGCTGATTTCCGTTTCGACCCGGGCAGAGCAGAGACACGCCCCGAATATGAAAATGCATCCTGAAAGATAAATCCAGAGCAGCAGCGCCATGATACCGCCGAACGCCCCATAGACCGCGTTCAATGTGGCGAACTCCTGCAGATAGATCACAAACAGATTCTCTGCCGCCCGCAACAGAACCGTGGCGAACAGTGCACCGGCCCAGACTTCGGCAAACCGCGTAAACCGCAGCGGAGCAACCTTGTAAAACAGGCTCAGACTGGAGAACACGGTTAACAGCGGGATGAAAAAGCTCCAGAGGTCATATACCCAGGGACGAAAATCATAAACGGGAATGAACCAGGCCATTGCCATGGTCGCCAGCATCGGCACCGCAATACCGAGGAGTACCGCCACGGCGATGATGCCGAACAGGAGCAGGCTTTTCATCGGCAGCCGCCACCAACTGTACGCCGCGGTGCCCCAGGCACGATTGGTCGCGCTGATGAGTGTGGTGAAGCATTGGATGGCTACCCAGACCAGGAGGATAAAAGCGACTGCGCCCGCCTGTCCGCGCGCATTAACCACTCCGGCGACAGTGTCGAAAATGGTACTCTGCATTGCGCCGCTGATCGGGACGTATTTTTCCACATAGCTGATAATTTCGATCCCGGCCCGGTCACGATCGATAAAGAACGATGCTATCGTCACGAAAAGAACGATCAACGGAAACAGCGAATAGAACGCATTGAAGGCGAACGCCCCTGCCCACTCCACCCCGTCGATCTGCAAAAACTTTTTTGCGGCAAGAGTGAGGATCTCCTGGAGACGGCTCAACAAACGCTGCAGCAGGCTGCCAGGAGTGGTCACGGGATGCCGGCGGCGGCTTGCAGTTGTAGATAGTGCTTTTTTCATAGGCTTCCAAAGACAACTGTCCGGGTTTGGCCTGCTTTCGTTGACAGCTGCAGACCCTACCCGTTGCGGCTTACTGTTGACAACAACTTCGGCAAGAGAGGAATCATCGCGGCGGCTTGTATTGGCCGTGGCATCGCGCCGACCCCGGGCAGCATTATTCGGCTCAGCTGGCGATGCTGGAGCAGAATTAGATCATTTTTTTGCGTTCCTGTCAGCGTCTAATCTTGATCGGCATAACTGTCATAAACTGGCTGGGACTAATGCTGGACTGTCTGCAGTCGGATCCCTGACGCGATAATTCTCGCAATCATTTTATATAGTTTGTTGAATTTATCAAGATCGGTGACTGTCTGATAATCAGGTGGGGGTTTGTCCGGTATGGTTACAGAGTTGATCCTGCATCGCAGCTTGATCTGCGTAAAGAGATCCATTTTTTTGTATCAAAGCGGGAACACTTCCCCTTGTCGACCTCCTCTGCAGCGCTGTAGAGGTGATGTCGCAGCGGACAAAACGCGGCACGGGCAACAAAGCCTTACCGCAAACGAGGCATCCGTTGGAGCATATCAGGTAATATTCTTGCGTGTGTCACTGCTTATTAGCTTTTTATTACTTAAAATCGATAAGTTCTATGAGTTGGCAGATTGGCATCATCCATGCTTTAGTAAATGCCAAACCAACTTATTTCGGAGGATTTACAAATGAAAAAAGCTCTAGCTACTCTCGTTGCTGCTCTTGTTGCCGTTTCTTTCGCTGGATTTGTTTGCGCTGCTGACATGAAGGTGAAGTCTGACGTCAAGACTGAGTCAACTACCGTCACCCCGGCCGGTGAAACAAAAACCGAGAAGAAAGAAGTAAAGAAATCCGTAAAGAAAAAGAAAGGCAAGAAAGTGAAGAAGTCCGAAGTGAAAACAGAAGAAACCACCACACCGGCTCCTGCTGCCAAGTAACTTCAGCTTGCATCAACAAAAAAAGCCGCGTCTTGTGACACGGCTTTTTTTGTTGGGCTCCTCACGCTGAACCATTGTCCCGTGCGGTTAGTTCGCCGCCCAAAATTCTGATGGATATTGTCGTGTGGCAAGACGCGGCGACGCAGGCCTGGCAGAGCCTAAGCCGATGAACGGCACCACGTCGCCGATCATGTGCGGCATGAGCCGGCCTGAACATGTCACAAGTTCATGGTTAACAGCTTCACTTCACAAGCAGCCTCTTGGCCGCCGCGCGCGCTGCGGTCACGACCGGGTCCCAGACGGGCGAAAAGGGGGGAGCATAACCAAGGTCGAGATTGATCATCTCCTCCACGGCAAAACCGGCATGAAGAGCAGTCGCCAGAGTGTCTATCCGCTTGGCCGAACCTTCCATACCGACGATCTGGCCCCCGAGCAGCCGGCCACTCCCCCTTTCAGCCAGTACTTTGACAGTTATTTCTCCGGCGCCGGGAAAGTAGCCCGCCCTGGTCCGACTCTTTATCACGGCGCTTACCCATTCAATGCCCAATGCCCTGAGTTCCTTTTCCTGGAGACCGGTACGGGCAACTTCCAGCTGGCATATTTTTGTAACGGCAGTTCCCACCACCCCGGGAAAGGTGGCGTAGCCTCCTCCCAGGTTGATGCCCGCTACCCGTCCCTGACGGTTGGCGACTGTGCCGAGGGCGATATAAACGGGTCTGCGGCTGATCAGGTGAAACGATTCGGCGCAGTCTCCCGCAGCCCAGATGCCGGCAATGCCGGTTTCCATCCGCCCGTTAACCCGGATCGACCCTTTCTCCCCGAGGGGGATGCCGGCCGTTGCAGCAATCTCGGTGTTGGGCCGCACCCCGAGGCCAAGTATCACCATGTCGGCCGGCAGGCTCCGTTTATCGGTCGTAACTCCCGTAACCTTTCCCTTCTTTGTCTCGAACCCGGTGAGCGTCTCCTCCAGGTAGAGGGTCACGCCCAGATCCCGCAGGGTCTGGGAGACCAGACGCCCCATATCCGCATCAAGGGTTTCCATTACCTCTGCAGAACGGGCTACCAGTGATACCTCCAGACCACGCCTGACCAGCGCTTCCGCCATCTCCAGGCCGATGTAACCGCCGCCGACGACAACCCCTTTTTTTACCTTGCCGGCGTCGAGGAGGCGGTGCAGCTCCAATCCGCTCTGCAGGGTATTTACCCCGCAGATTTTGACGGCATCGGCGCCGGGAAGATCCGGACAGAGCGGCACGGCGCCGGTCGCGAGCAGGAGCCGGTCATAGGGCTCCCACCAGACTTTGCCTGTTTGCAGCTGACGCACACGGACCCTGCCGCCGGCCGCATCGATTTCTTCGACTTCGTGACGGATACGGACGTCGATCCCGTCCCGCTCCCGGAATTTTTCCGGAGTACGGATAATAAGTGACTCTTCCTTGTCGACAACACGGCCGACATAGTAGGGGATCCCTCAGGCGGAATAGGAGGTGTGCGAGCTCCGCTCGAAAACGATGATCTCGAGATCAGGGCGGCGCCGCTTGGCCTGGGATGCGGCACTCATCCCCGCCGCATCACCGCCTACAACAATCAGCCTTTCCGTATGTTTTTTCGCCATTATTCCCCCCTCGTGCAGTTTGCTGTTTTCGCCGCAGCGCAGCCCGGTGAGCTTACTGTTGAGCCTCTTGATTGTTCCTGCAGCCTTCAGCCTGCTTCTTGCAGTTAGAAAATGTCATCAAGTGATTCATTGATCCCTTTCAGCATCTCGTACCAGAAATCTTTGGCAGCCTCCCGCTTGTCGACCGCAAACCGGTTCAGCCAGATGGTCAGCTCCGGATTCTGATCATTGTCGATCTCACGCTTGCGCTTCAGGAAAGTGTCTACAAAATCGACATTGCGTGCTGATTCCCAGTAAACCGGGCAGTTGTGGCTGTTCAGCCGGCCGGCCAGAACAGAAATCGAGCGGAGAAACTGCTCCTTGCAGCCGTAAAGGTTGCCTATGACTTCCGGCAGCATTTCCTCCGCCCAGCCGCGGTGAAAACGGCAGATACCGAGATTGTCCATGATCAGCTCCGCCTTGAGACGCTCTGCACACTTCTGACCGAGCGCCCGCGGCGCCATGAACTCATTGGAGTAGACCATGTAATACTTGCCCATGATGGTCATCGGCGCCAGTGCGCCCGCTGTCCAGTACTGGTTGGGTACCATCCAGCCGCGGCGGCCAAAGGCGTTATAGACCAGGGAATCGTGCAGAGCCACCCCGCGGCCGGCCGAGTGAATCCGGCTCCATTTTCTGACCCCCTCGGAAAAATCGAGAATGCCCCGTTGTTCGAGTATGGCGTCAAGCAGCTCGATACCGAGTTCCGCGTTGTGGAGTGAGTCGCCAACGACGTCAAAATGACCGCTATCCCAGTGGGGCAGCCTGCTCACCCC
>JBBRBA010000063.1:0-18741 GCA_038206285.1 Geobacterales bacterium | reverse complement strand
GCTTTGCGAACCTCCATGGCGCCGACCAAGATTCAGCTCGGGGCGCAGCTCACCAAAGGGCTGGGCGCAGGGGCAGATCCCGGTATCGGCCGCGATGCCGCTGCCGAGGATCGAGCGCAGCTGCTCGAGACCCTGCAGGGGGCTGACATGGTTTTTATTGCCGCCGGCATGGGGGGTGGCACCGGAACCGGCGCTGCGCCGGTCATCGCCGATGTCGCCAAGGAACTTGGCGCCCTTACCGTCGGCGTCGTCACCAAGCCGTTCAGCCGCGAAGGGAAGCGCCGCAAGGAGCAGGCTGAATACGGCATCCGCGAATTGAAAAAGCACGTCGACTCCCTGATAGTTATCCCCAACGATCGTCTGATCGGGCTTGCCGGCAAAAACACCTCCATCCTCGATGCTTTCAAACCTTCTGATGATGTACTCCGCCAGGCGGTGCAAGGCATTTCCGACCTGATCACTACTACCGGCATGATCAATGTCGACTTTGCCGATGTGAAGTCGATCATGAGCGTGCGCGGCATGGCGATGATGGGGATCGGCATTGCCAGCGGCGACAACCGTGCTGCCGAGGCGGCGACAGCGGCCATCTCCAGCCCGCTGTTGGAGGATATCGACATCTCCGGAGCCAAGGGCGTTCTGGTGAATATCTGCGGTTCAGCCAGCATGACCATGGATGAATACGAAATTGTCAGCCGGATCATTCACGAAAAAGTCCATGAAGATGCGAACATCATCATCGGTCTGCTTGTCGATGAAGAGCTTGGCGATACGCTCAAGGTGACAGCCATCGCCACCGGTTTCGGCGACCGCTTTGACATGGAAAAAGGGCGGGCCGAGCAGAAGGTTACCAGGCTTCAGGATGTTGCCAGGGTCAACCTTGAGACACCGACTTTCGTCCGCCGCTCCGAGCAGGAGCAGCGCCGGGCGCCGGTGACAAGGCAGCCGAGCTTTCTTGTTGAAGAGGATGATCAGTACGACATCCCGACCTTCCTGCGCAAGTCGGTAGATTGATGAACTTTCCTGCTCCGGCTCCCTGCCCCCCTCAGGGAGCCGGATTCTCTTCTTATTCCCTCCACGTATGTCCTGGAAAATAATCGCCAAACTCAAAAGCAGGCTCGAAGCGGAGTCCGGCGTGCTCTTGACCCGCCGGGGCGCAGCATTGCGCATCTGCCTCATCTATCCAAATTACTACCGGATCGGTATGAGCAACCTCGGGTTTCAGGCAGTGCATGCCATGCTGAACGCCACGCCCGATCTGCTCTGCGAGCGGGCTTTCCTCCCCGACCCGGATGAACGGCGCGAGTATGAACAGTCCCGCACGCCGCTTCTGTCTCTCGAATCGAGGCAGCCTGTTGCCGGCTTTGACATCATTGCTTTTTCCATCTCGTTTGAGAGTGATTACCTGCATCTGCCAACAATATTCCGCCTTGCCGGGATCGCGCCGCTCTCTGCCGGCCGCAGTGAAAAAGAGCCGTTGGTCATGGCAGGCGGTGCAGCGCTCTTTCTCAATCCGGAGCCGATAGCCGATTTTATCGATGTCATCTGTCTTGGCGAGGCCGAGGTGCTCCTGCCGGCTATGACGACAACACTTGCCGGTAATGCACAGCAGCGCAGCCTTCTGCTGGCAACGCTTGCCGACATCCCCGGCATCTACATCCCGGCCCTGGAGAGAAAGCCGGTTGTCAGGCAGTATCTGCCGGATCTTGGCAGCTATTCCACCGCAACGACCATCTCTTCCCCTGATACTGAATTTGCCGATCTGCACCTGCTGGAGCTCTCCCGCGGCTGCCCCAGAGGGTGCCGCTTTTGTGCGGCCGGCTACATCTATCTCCCTTACCGGCAGCGCTCTGTTGAAACTGTCAAGTCGGCGGCTGACCGGGCGATTGCCGCAGGCAGAAAGATCGGCCTGGTAGCGGCGGCGGTCGGCGATTACCAGGGTATTGGCGAACTCTGCCGCCATATAATTGCCGCTGGCGGCAGGTTTTCCGTTTCGTCGCTGCGGATCGACGCTCTGGACGAAACAATGATCGACCTGCTGGTGGCGAGCGGTCATAAAACCGCAACCCTTGCACCTGAAGGGGGGTCGCAGCGACTGCGCAACCTGATAAAAAAGGGGATAAGCGAAGAGCAGATCCTTGACGCCTGCGAGCGGCTTATTGCCAAGGATATCCTCAATCTGAAGCTCTATTTCATTATCGGCCTGCCGACCGAAACCGACGACGATATTGTTGAGCTGCTGGTCCTCGTTGAAAAAATCCGCGAGCTGGTGGTGGCTCGGGCCAAAGCGAACCGGCGGCTGGGAGAGATAACGCTGTCGATAAATCCGTTCATCCCCAAGCCGTTTACGCCGCTGCAGTGGTGCGGCATGATGCCGCTTAAAACTCTGGAAAAGCGGCTGCAACTGTTGCAGAAAGCCGTCCGGCGGCTGGCGAATGTCTCGCTCCAGGCGGAGAGCCTCAAGGAGGCGCTGCTGCAGGCGCTGCTCTCCAGAGGCGACCGGCGCCTCTCCGCGTTTATTCTCAAAGCCGATGAGGTCGGCAGCTGGCGCAAGGCGGCCAAAGAGCTGGGGCTGGATGCCGAGGGGGCGGCGACGCGGACTATCCCGCTGGAAGAGGAACTTCCCTGGGGATTCATCGAAGGGACGCCAATGGAGCTGCTTAAAAAGGAGTACCGGTTGGCGTTCGGCGAGAATTCCAGTTTGCAGTAAAATGTGATTTTGGGTTGCGTGGGCAAGGTTCATCGGCTTTGCCCGCCTTTATCGTTTGGCAGAACATGAATATCCAAACACCATAGAATGGACTGAATCATCCTGCCATACTGTTGGCAGGATAATGTGCTATAGTGGCTTCAACTGGAGGCCACTATGTCATACAAATTCGACTCACTTCTCTTAGTCCTCAATAAACTCGACGCAGCCGAAATCGTTACTAATGCCTCACTGATGGATGAACTCGAAATCAGCGAACGCAGTGCCTATCGCTACATGCAGAGCCTGATGATTGCCGGTTTTCCGATCTGGTATGACCGGAAACGCAGATCTTATGCTTTTGCCGAAGACTTCCAGTTACGCAGCAGGAATGCATCACCTGAAGAGGAGCTTGCTTTCAGTCTCGCCCGAAGGTTCATGGCGCCGATGGGGGGTGAAGTGGCAAAAGGTCTCGACTCCCTTGAGAAGAGACTTGCCGCCCCGGCAACAGAAACCGTCAATCCACAAATTCTCTTTGCCGACTATGCAATTCCAGCCACAGTCCAGCAGCATCTTGTCAGCCTGCACCGCGCTATCCGTGACAACCTCGTTGTGGAAATAACTTATCCCTCATCAACTACGGCAGAAGCTTCCGTCCGCAGTGTTGACCCACTGTACCTTTTCACCCAAGACAATTTCTGGTATCTGCGCGCTCTTTGCCATCAGGCTGACGGGCTACGCACCTTCAGCCTTGACCGGATAGCCTCTCTCAGGATAACAGCAGAAAGGTTCCGGCCCTACAGCATTGACGGCGAAGAAGAGCTATCATCAGCCTTCGGCCCAATGCTGGACGGAGAGCTGACAGAAGTTGTGCTCCGTTTTGATGCAGAGTCCGCCGGTCAGGTGCTCCGCCGTAAATGGCATCCATCCCAAAAAGAAGCAATGCTTGCCGATGGCCGCGTTGAGATCTGCTTTAAAGTCACCGGCACTGAAGGGGTTAAAAACTGGCTCTACCGCTGGCTACCTGGGGTAGAAGTGATTGCACCGGAAGAGCTGCGGAAGCTAGTCGTTGAAGAGTTATCTTTGGCGATGAGAAAACATGGAGGTAAATATCATGCCTGAAGCAACCAACGAAGAAGTCGTGCAGGAAAATGAGTCAATAACTCTTCGTGGTCATGTAAAGACTATTAAAGAGTGCCAGATTAAAAGCGGTCCAACAATAGCGAACCTGCCGGAAATACAAGCAGGCTATCGTTGCCCGCTTTGCCCGAGTCACCAGGACGAAGATTTCGTTTGGGACGAATTGGCAGAGACCTATGTCTGCCTGGGATGCTCGCACGAAATCAATAACGGCTTCGATTTCCCTCAGCAGCCGACCATCGATGAATACAACTGCGCTGATACCATCGAGCGGCTGCTGGCTCTTCTGGGCGTCAGCTATGAGGAAGCAAGGCGGCGCTATCGGGAGTTGACCGATACAGGAAAACTATGCGACGTATCTTGTCACATGCTGCATGTAATATGAAACCAGCCATGAATGAGTCCCCCACGAAATTGTCCGGAACCACGCATATGCTCTATGCCGATGTTGATCAGTGGCGTATGGCCTGCGACTGTCCTTGTCCTGACGCTGCTGACTATCGACCCATAAAAATGCTACGGCTGTCCGGCACGACCGAGCACCTTTTCGCCGACTTTGCGCACCCCATGCCCCTTGAGTTAAGCCTCTTCTGTGGCCAGCTACATCCTGGCGATGAAATTGTGCAGCCGTGGCGGCTGAACCTGATCGAAGACCTTGACGAATACGGCATCCCCACTCTACTGGAAGGTGCCCTGATGGTGCCTGAAAACACCTGGTCTGACTTGAAAGAGAACCTACTTCTCGCCGCCAGGGAGCCGGGGCATGCCGTACAGGTTCGGCTGGAAACAAGGGAGTTTCTGGAGAAGCCGTCCGAGTTTGACCCGGCGCGAAACTTTGCGGTTATCGCCTTCGGGTTTGAATTGCACTATTGCAAGGAGGCCAAATGAAAATCATCATCCATCGCGGCAGTCACGAAATCGGCGGCACCTGCATTCAGTTAGCCACTGTCAACACAACGATTCTCCTCGATCTTGGACTGCCGCTCTCCCCGCAAAGCAAAGAGCTGGATGTCGGAACGCTCAAGCCCGACGCCGTCCTTATCAGCCACTCTCACCAGGACCATTATGGGCTCATTGATCAGCTTGATAACGGTGTCCCGATACACATCGGGAAACTGGCAAAAAGCCTGATTGACGTCACCAGAATATTTCTCGGGAATGCTCTGCATGCCAACACCTTCAGTACCTATAGCAGCTGGCAGCCATTTACCGTCGGAGACTTCACCATCACCCCCTACCTTATGGATCATTCCGCGGTTGATGCCTTTGGCTTCCTCATCGAAGCCGAAGGAAAAAAGATTTATTACAGCGGCGATTTCCGGGCAACCGGAAGAAAGCACCAGCTCTTTGACTATATGGTGAAAAAGCCGCCAAGAGATATTGATCTGCTCTTTCTTGAAGGAACCATGCTGCAAAGGAATAGTGATGCTTTCCCAAAAGAGGAATCTGTAGAAGTTAATATCCTTGAAACAGTGCGACGGCAGAAAAATATCTCCTTTATTATCTCCTCGTCCCAGAACATTGATCGCATTGTTTCCGCCTATAGAGCTTGCAAGCAAGCCGGCAAGCTTCTGGTGATCGACATCTACACCGCCTGGATTCTGGAGCAGGTACGCCATGTTTCAACCAGCATTCCGGCAATTGACAGGGATGAAGTCCGGGTTTATGCCGATTATGGCTTTGATAAAAGGCTGAAAGAACAGCCGGATTATTTTGGCGACTTTCGTCGTCGGCTCTACCGGCACCGTGTCAAGTGGCATGAGCTGCTGGCTTCGCCTGCCGACTATCTCTATTTCGGCAGGATGTCTTCCTTCAGAAAGATTCAGGCGTTCCGAGGAGATAATCCGGTAAATGTCATTTACTCCCAATGGGAGGGATATCTGAAAGGCACGAACAAGGACTATTTCGGAGCGGAGCAGATAGCGGCAATGCGCCATGACCCGCAGGTTAATTTCGTCCATGCTCACACCAGCGGCCATGCTACAGTCGAACACCTTAAACTGTTTGCGGCGGCATTGCAGGCCAAGCGGCTTGTCCCCGTGCATACCGCATTTGGCGATTCCTATAAAGATCTGTTCGGGGATAGCGTGGTCGTTCTTCGGGATGGGGAGATGTTGGAGATATGAAAGAAAATAGGCAAGATATGACGCAGGATGCCAAGGTCGGCATGTTCTGGTGCGTCGGGGAGACGGTTATTGGTGAAGCAGTGCCGCTTTCCGAGGCCGAGCCGTACGGCGATGCCCTGCAACATGGCGGGCATTACGATTTCTGGCTCCGCCTAAAACCGCGAACGGAGGAGGAGCGCCAGCTCAAGAGCCACGCCTACGACTACTATCCGCGCGGCCGGGTGGTCTATTTTCAGACCCGGCAGCAGTTTCGGCTGTACGTGGATGGATGTTTGAGCGCTGGCAGCCGGAAGGCGATAATCGATTTTTTCGGGCTTGCCGGAACCCAACTCGAAATAGAGAGGGACACACACTATCAATGCGCTGGGTGTAACAAAGGGTATCTAGAGTAAAAACATTTAGTTAAAAAGGAGAAGGCTTAATGAAACCAGTTACTGTATCTGAATTGGAATTGCAACTAAGAATGGCTTATACGGAATTGCAACTAAGAAAGGCTGATACGTCATTAACAAACAAACCTAGAAGCATTAGATGGCCAAGTATTATCGAAGTTAAAACAGACGGGAAATTAGTAATTTTGCATTTGAAAAGTGAATCCATCAAGAAAAACATGCAAGACAATGACAATGCATTTGAAGGGTGGATTTTAGCCCTTAAGAATCTCGTTTATCAGAACAGCAAATTTTCTGTCGAATTCGATCGCGAAGACAACACAGATGATAAACACTATCAGCGGTTTCTTATGCGTCTTTGGGTGTTCAACTCTCTTTTTGGTTCTGAAAGCTCAAACCCATGGTTCGGATTGTCTTCTACTGCACAAGCGTGGCTGTCTGCCGATTGCAAATACATAAAACTTCGAGGAAGCGAAAAGTTACTGTGTAATGGTGGAAAGGGCAATCGTAAGCGCAAAGCTAGCGACGAAAAAGATTTAGATAAAATGACAGAAGATGACATCGAATTGCGGCTATGCTACTCCGAAGATTACTACGAAAAAGACAAAGTCTGCTTAAAAGAAACTTTTGAAATGAAAAAGATCTGTCGGCAATTCCCAGTAGGGATATTTGAAAATGAAGTATCAAGGGCTGATGGATTTGCTCTTTTCCCAGGAGGGAAAGCTTGTGTCGACCTAATAGGTGATGACGAATCTGAAGTCTGCTGGATTTTTGAGCTGAAAAAAACCAGTAATATCCCTATGGGAATACTTTCTGAGTTGCTTTTCTATACGGTAATAGTACGGGACATAGCGGCAGAAAAGATTATCCCAGGCGATAAGACGACTGATTCAGGATGCTACGATCCTAACCATTTAATTGGTAAAAAACTGATTAATGCTTGCTTTCTAGCTCCACGTTTTCACCCTCTATTGCTTGAAAGCATCATTGATAACCTCAATGATGCTTTCAACGATCTACAGCAAAGAGATCAACTCAGCACCGTCATTTTCCACAAAGCAATTTTATATCAAGAAGACAATGATGATAAATTTTGCATTCGTCGTAACTAATTATAGCTCTACAATTGCTTACGGATAAAGGATCTTCGATGACCCTCAAGATCAAATACGGCGAAAATAACTTTGAAGAGTACATATTCGAAGCGCCGGATGATACCCCTGAACCGCCTCCTTATCTGCAGGAAGCGGCTTACCTGGTTGAGAAGAACAAGGAACCGGGTCTGGAGTTTGATGATATCCCGGAGAATGACGAATACATCTTTGATGAACTGGTTCTCGGGAACCCTGCCGGTCTCTATCTCCTCGAATCATGGGGAGCGCAGTGTTTTACGCGAATGCTCGAGCCAAGTGAAATTAGCGACTTGATTTATGTCCTTGCCCTTGACTGTCCAGGCCCACTGTTTTCCGGCGCACTGGCCGAGTATATCGACAGAAAGAGCAAAGACTTCCCCATCAGCTTCATGCATCCCCGGTTGAAACCCATTCTGCAGCACAGCTGTGGAGCGATCCTCTACCGAAATCAAGTAGTTGAAATCGCGACAGTAATTGCCGGCTATACCGGGGAGGAGGCGAACGAGCTTAGCGTGATGCTGGAAGAATGCCTGCCCGGTGAAATAAGCACTCACCGGCACAGGTTCATTGCCGGTGCCGTGAAGAACTGGGTTGACCAGCAGACGGCCGAGCGCCTCTTCAAACGTATCGCGTACTTCAGCCGCTACGACTTCCGCGACGAGTGGCAGGCTGCCGATCATGCCCTCTTGGCTTATCGCAGCGCCTATCTGAAATTCCATTACCCGGAAGAGTACCTTGCGGCGCTGGATAATTGTAACAGGGCGAAAGTGCAACCGGCATGGGTAGCGGATTGTGCCGTTGAACTTTCGCCTCTGGTTAACAGGTTCATGCAGGCCCGGATTACCTCCGAGCTCTTGCCAGACAGGGCACACCAAATCTACACAGGTTTGTTCGGAACCAACTGCTGAACGCTGACGGGAAGAGACAACCGCCAACTAAACGGAGAACTTGTCATGACGTCTTCAAGTTTTGTTCACCTGCATGTCCATACCGAATTTTCACGATTGGACAGCACCATTACCGTAAGGGGGCTTGTTGACAAGGCCAGAGAATACGGCATGTCGGCGGTGGCGATTACTGACCACGGCAATATCGACGGGGCTGAAGTTTTTGTGGAGCTTTGCCGGGAGGTCGGCATCAAGCCTATTGTCGGCTGTGAAATGTACGTCGTAGACGAGCTGCCGGTCTTGCCGATGGCTCGAACTTTCCACCTGCTGCTTCTCTGCGAGAATGCCGAAGGCTATGAGAATCTGCGCCGGTTGGTGGACCATTCCCACAAGGAGGGTCTTCATCATCTTCCGCGTATCGACAAGAAAATATTGCGGCAGCATGCTGAAGGGCTGATCGCCTTATCAGCGTGCCTTAAAGGGGAAGTACCGAATCTGTGCATGAGGAATGAGTATGACGAGGCCGTCGCCGTGGCCAAGGGGTATGCTGCTATATTCCCCGGCAGATTTTATCTGGAGCTTAACGGCAACGGCCTGCCTGAACAGAAAGCGTTTAATAAAGGGCTGTTACGGATTGCTGAGGAACTTGATCTGCCGGTGGTCGCGACCAATGATTGTCACTATCTGAACCTGGACGATGCTTTTGAGCATGAAAAAATGCTCTGTGCCCAGACGGGCAAGAGCATCACGGATCCAACTCGCATGCGCTTATCTTCCGATGAATTTTACTTCAAATCGCCTGATGAAATGGCGGAAGCCTTCGCAGATGCACCCGAAGCGATTGACAACACCTTGCAAATAGCGGAACGGTGCACTTTCAGTAGCTAAGCACCGACCACCCGGACCACTCCTCCCGGCCCCTTGGCAGTAAAGATCACAGAAAACCCGGCTGATGCGAACATTCCCTTGACTGAATCCCCCTGCCCGACGCCTATCTCAACCAGAAGCCAAACTTGAGCCGTCAGATACTGCGGCGCAGCAGCGGTGATCTGCCGGTAGAACTCCAGACCATCCGCCCCGCCATCCAGAGCGTTTCTAGGTTCAAACTCCCTCACTTCCGGTTCAAGGGTAGTAATGTCTGCCGATGGGATATAGAGGGGATTGCTATCGATAAGATCGAACTGTTCACCCTGCACCGGCCCGAAAAAACGACCCCTACCTGAAGTCAATCTTCACACCGCTGATGTCGGCATTCCGCTGCGCCAGCTCAAGTGCCTCCGCCGAGATAACGATAGAAACCACGGCTGCAGACGGGAGTTTTTTGGCAAGCACGATAGCAACACATAAGGCCTGGAATTAAAATATAGCATATCTGCCATGATTGGCGTATGGTTCAATTTAGTATGATACCTAATCGCATGAGGCTTGGATGAAATTTTATAATCGAGAAAAAGAGCTGACCAGGCTCGACAGAATTGCAGCTGACAGCGAAGCCAGTGGTGGTCTTGTTGTTATTAGCGGCAGGCGTCGTGTCGGCAAAACTGCACTTATCAGGCATTTCGCTGATAGCCGTAATGACTTTGTCTACCTCTTTGTATCAAAGAAAAAGCCGCATCTGCTGCTTGCGGAGTTTACCGACCTGCTTGCTGAGCGAATTCCTCTTTTGAAATCAGTCACTGTAAGCAGTTTTGAATCATTTTTTAAGATTTTGCTTGAAGAGATGATCAGGCAGCCTCTTTTTGTTGTCATGGATGAGTTTCAGAATTTTATGCAGGTTGACACCAGCGTATTCTCTGTTTTGCAAAAAATGTGGGATCAGTATTCCGGCAAGTCTAAAGGCGCTTTGTTCTGTATCGGGTCGGTGCAGACGCTGATGAGAGACATCTTTGAAGGGGAGAAAGAACCTCTTTTTGGCAGGTCAACCGATAGAATAGCGCTGAAGCCTCTGGCTGTCGATGTTGTTGCCCGAATACTCAAAGATAATCATCTGGATGTGGCAAAGAACCTGCTTTTTTTCAGGTCACTATTCGGCGGTATTCCCAAGTATTATGCCCTCCTTGACCGTGCCAATCTGTTTCGCAAGAGCCATCAGGAGATAATAAGGAGGATGTTTTGCGAGTCCGATGCGATTTTGCAGAATGAGGGGCGTGAACTCCTTGTCGAGGAGTTCGGAAAAAACTATCACCTGTATTTCTCCATATTACAAACGGTAGCGTGCGGTGCAACTCAGATGTCTCAGATTGCTGATAAGTCCGGGATAGGAGTTAACAGTATCAGTAAATATCTTGACGAGCTGGTGTCATATTATGAAGTATTGGAGAGACGATCACCAGTGACATCATCCACCAGTGAGAGTAAGAGTGGGCGCTACTACATTGCCGATCCACTGCTCAAATTCTGGTTCAGGTATATCCATAAAAACCAGAGTCTTGTGGCCATTGGCAAGGATGAGCTTCTTGCTGATAAAATTCACAATGACCTTTCTACTTTTATTGGGCTAAATTTTGAAGAGTTGCTTCGTGAGCTCTTGATTGGCAAAAACAATGGCTCTGTGGTGCCCTTTATTTTTGACAGAATCGGTGGCTATTGGGATAAAAATGGCCGTGTCGAAATTGATGTTGTGGCATCAGACGCAGCTACTGGCCAGATTCTCTTTGGTGAGTGCAAACTGAATGGCAACAAGTTCACTCCAAGCGATGCTGCTCGCTTTAAAGACAAGGCCAGACAGGTTAAATGGGGTGGGGGCGATCGGCTGGAGCATTTTGTCCTGTTTTCCAATGAGCCCTTGACGCAGAAGACGGTCAAGATGCTTGCAAAGGAACAAATTATCGCCGTTGACCTTCCCGGACTATTGTAGATTTTTGTGTGAGGAGAATAGGATGAGAAAATATCTCGCCTTTGACATCGAAACTGCAAAGGTTGTTCCTGATGCTGTAAATGATATCCTTTCATACCGACCGCTCGGAATTTGCTGCGCTGCTGCCGTCGCCAGTGACATTACAGAGCCGATGGTCTGGCATGGCAGGCGCTCCGGTTATGTGGGCTGCAGGTGAACATCAAAAGGTAATCGACTACTGCATTCAGGATGTTCGCGCTACGCTTGAGTTGGCCGTTGACTGCGATAAGCAGAGGGTGTTTCGCTGGATAACGCAGCAGGGGAAGCTTCGGAAAATACCTTTGTCTCAAGGCTGGGTGACCGTTGCAGATGCGATTCGCCTTCCGGAAGTTGACACTTCATGGATGACAGATCCGCCCAAGAGAGAGCAATTTACTCGATGGATAGTCAGCTGAAAGATTCTCCGGGTACTGAATCATCCGGACAGTGATCCAGACGACAGTGGGCATCGGCAAACAATATTCCACCGCTCAGGTTGACATCTCCCTGAGGCAGCATTATATTTAAAATACCTCGAGGCACTTCACAAACGGAGAACAACCCGGAAGGAGACCAAACGAAAATGTGGACAACAATCTATATGCTTCGCCCGGTAACCCGCTGCAAGGAGGGTTGCCCTAGCAGGCCCACCGGCTAATTCGGTGGGCGACAAAACATGCCCCTTGGTCAGCAGACGACAGGGGGCTTTTTTTGTTTCGCGGGCAGGGGGGGAAGGTGGTATGCTGATTATCCGTATCGTGACTTTGTTAACCAATGCTTGAGGCGTTCATGAAAAAGTATCTTATCGCTGCTGTCGCTCTGATTATCCTTGCTGCTGCCGGTTTTTATATCGTCAAATCCAGAAAACCGGAAGTCACCTACAAGAGTGTGAAAGTTGAGCGGGGGACGGTGGTGTCAACTGTGGCTGCCACCGGCAATCTCTCGGCGGTGACCACTGTCCAGGTCGGCACCCAGGTTTCCGGCACGATCCAGAAGCTCTATGTCGACTATAACTCCCGGGTTAAAAAAGGGCAGACCATTGCCGAAATAGATCCGTCCCTCTTCAATGCCGCGGTCGAACAGGCCAAGGGGAATGCGCTCAGCGCCGAGGCCAACCTGCAGAAGGCAAGGGTCGTGCTTGTTGATGCCGAGCGGACCTTCCAGCGCAACAAGAAGCTGCTGGCGGACGGCATTGTCTCGCAGAGTGACTATGATGTGGCAGAGACAGCCCTGCAGTCGGCAAAGAGCTCTCTCAAAGCAGTCGCAGGCAGTTTGGCGCAGAGCAGAGGGGCGCTGCTGCAGGCAAAAACAAACCTGCGCTACTCCATTATCCGCTCTCCGGTTGACGGGGTTGTCATTTCACGCGCCATAGACGTCGGCCAGACTGTGGCCGCTTCTTTCCAGACGCCGACACTTTTTACCATTGCCCAGGATCTGACCAAGATGCAGATAGAGGTGAGTGTCGATGAGGCGGACATAAGCCGGGCGGTTCTCGGGCAGTCAGCCACGTTTAATGTCGATGCCTATCCTGAGCAGAAGTTTGGCGGCAAGGTGGTGCAGATCCGCTCGTCGCCGGTAATTACCCAGAACGTGGTTACCTATGTGGTGGTTGTCAATGTCGATAATTCGGAGCTCAAGCTCAAACCGGGGATGACGGCCAATGTCTCCATCCAGGTAGCCAAAAAAGATGACGTGCTGAAAATCCCGCCCGCTGCGCTCCGCTTCAAGCCCAAGGGGGCTGCAAGCAAGCCGGAAAGCGGCAAGGAGAAACAGGCAGGATCTGCCGCTTCTGCCGGCAAGGGTGGCCGTGAAAAAGGCGCCAGGCCGGGTGAACGCAAAGGTGGCGGCCAGCAGGTTTTCGTGCTCAGGGAGGGCAAGCCGCTAGCGGTGCCGATCAAGACCGGTATTGCCAGCAGCAGCAGTATGGAGCTGCTTGAAGGGGAGCTTAAAGAGGGTGATGAGATTATCATCGAGCAGAGCAGCGCTGATGCCAAGAAGAAGAGCGGCAGTTCGGCAAGTCCGATGGGGAGACCGTTCTAGTTTATGAGCAACGTCATCGCGCTAACCGATATCACACGGGTCTTCATCATGGGGGATCAGCAGTTTGCTGCGCTGAAAGGGGTTTCTTTCGACGTTGCGCCCGGTGAGTTTGTGGCTATCATGGGGGCTTCGGGAAGCGGCAAGTCAACCTGCATGAACGTGCTCGGCTGTCTCGACCGCCCGACTTCCGGCAGTTATCTGCTTGACGGGGTCGATGTCGGCGGCATGGACGCCAACCAGCTGGCCGAGATCAGAAACAGAAAGCTCGGGTTTGTCTTTCAGGGGTTCAACCTGCTGGCAAGAACCGCGGCCGTTGAGAATGTCGAGCTGCCGCTGGTCTATGCCGGCATCCATGCAAAAGAGCGCCACGCTATGGCTTTGGCAGCAATGGCAATGGTCGGGCTGGCCGGCAAGGAGAACAATCATCCAAGCCAGCTTTCCGGCGGTCAGCAGCAACGCGTGGCCATTGCCCGGGCGCTGGTCAACGATCCGGCGGTCATCCTTGCCGACGAGCCGACCGGCAACCTGGACAGCTCTACCACTGAAGAGATCATGAACCTATTTACAGCTCTGAACAGGCAGGGGATAACGATCATCATGGTTACGCATGAGCAGGACGTGGCTTCTTATGCCGGTCGGCGCATAACATTTAAAGACGGGTTGATCATCGGCGATACACAATAATGGACTTTTTGCAGACCCTCAAAATAGCCATCAGGGCGCTGCGCACCAACAAGATGCGCTCATTCCTGACCATGCTCGGCATCATTATCGGCATTGCCGCGGTAATTGCCATGATGGCGGTAGGTGCGGGTGCGCGTCATGTGATCTCCCAGCAGATTGCCAGCATCGGCAGCAACATCATCCTCGTCATCCCCGGCTCGACCACCAGCGGTGGGCTCCGTACCGGCAGCGGCGGGGCGCAGACGCTGACCAGCGACGATGTCAAGGCGATCATGAACGAATGCCCTTCGGTCGAAATGGCGGCACCAACGACCAGAAGCTCGGGTCTGGTCGTCTACGGCAACATGAACTGGTCAACTGTCATCATGGGGACTACCCCGGAGTTTCTTGCCATCCGCGAATGGGGAGTTTCTGCCGGTCGCAACCTCGAGCAGCAGGATAATGACAGCGCTTCCAAAGTCTGTCTGCTCGGGCAGACGGTTGCCGAGAATCTTTTCGGTTCGGCTGATCCGGTCAACAAGATCATCAGGATCAAGAAGGTTCCGTTCACCGTAATTGGCATGCTCGACCGCAAAGGGCAGTCGCCGCAAGGGCAGGACCAGGATGATGCGATCTTTGTACCGCTACGGACGGCACAACGTAATCTCGTCCGTACCCAGACATTGAACAGCGTCGGAGCGGTGATGGTCAAGGCCAGAAGCGAAGAGTTGCTGGGCAAGGCTGAAGAGGAGATCAAGAGTCTGCTCGATCAGCGGCACCGGATCAGCAACGGTAAGGAGCCGGACTACTCGACCCGCAATCTTTCCGAGATCCTGGCGGTCGCTGAACAGTCGTCCAAGGCAATGTCGCTGCTGCTTGGGGTAGTCGCTTCTATTTCGTTGATAGTCGGCGGCATAGGGATCATGAACATCATGCTGGTTTCGGTAACGGAGCGAACCCGCGAAATCGGCATCAGGATGGCTATCGGCGCCCGCCGTAACGACATTCTGCTGCAGTTTCTGACCGAAGCCGTGCTCCTTACCATGATCGGCGGGATTACCGGCATTATTCTCGGTGCTGTCGGCGCCATTATTGTCTCCAACCTGCTCTCCTGGCCGACGCTCATCTCGGTCGAGTCGGTCTCGATCGCCTTCTTCTTTTCCGCAGTCATCGGCATCTTCTTCGGTTTCTATCCAGCCAGAAAAGCAGCATCTCTCAACCCGATCGACGCGCTCCGCTACGAGTAGGCTCGCAGTATTAAATGCAAACTGTCTCTTCTGCCTGTCGCTCCGAAAAACAGATTATTGCTTAAGCTCTGATGTGCACGCTGGACAGCGTTTGGCAGGGATGGGTATGGCCGAGCAGCAGTAGGGGCAGTCTTTTGTGTTGAGCGGCGCCGCAGCGGGCTCCTTCTTGAACCTGTTGATCTGCTTGATGACCATGAAAATTACTAAAGCGATTATGACGAAGTCTATGACCGTATTGATGAATAATCCGTAGCTGATAACCGGCGCTCCTGCATCCCTGGCTGCCTTCAGGGAGGTGAATCCCTTGCCGGAGAGATCGATGAAGAGGTCGGAGAAGTTCACCTTCCCCATAGCCATCCCCAGTGGCGGCATAATGACGTCACTGACAAAGGATGTGACAATTTTGCCGAAAGCGGCGCCGATTATGACACCCACAGCAAGATCAATCACGTTCCCTTTAACAGCAAACTCCTTGAACTCCTGCATTATCGACATAACAGCCTCCTTCAAATTGGCATCAGTTTTTAATTATAGCACTTAAACTCAATGTCGCCATTGATTTGAATCAATCCCGTCATAATGGCTCCTTTGCCGGCTATTTAAGTAATCTGCCATACTCTTCGTAAGTTACCGCTGTTTTCCAGTGGCCGCTGAGCTTGCCGACAAATGTCCCGCCGAGAAATATCAGCACAACCAGCAGCGCAAAGATGATCCCGTGCATGGTGATTTTTCTGCCGGAAAGTTTCATCGCCAGCGCTCCTTCGGCGCGGCAGTAGCTGATGCAGCGCCAGCAGCCGATGCATTCGGGCGAATGGATTCTTGTTTTATCCATGACCGGAATGTATGACGGGCAGAGCTGGCTGCAGACGCCGCAGGCGATGCAGGTAGCATTGTCTCTGGTTACCTTTGTTGGCGAGAAAAGCGCGAAAAGCCCCAGCAGCGCTCCGTAGGGGCAGAGGTAGCGGCAGAAAGGGTTGCGCAGCGGCAGGGAGAGTATGAGGAGAAAGGCGATGAAGAAGAGCGGCAGTGCGGAGAGGTGCAGGAAAAAATCGAGCAGCCTGACATCGGCAATCTTGTTGTAGTCGGACTCAATGAAGCCGATCACCTGTTCATAAGGCATCAGCAGAAAGATGAAGTAAATGAAAAATGCGAGCAGCAGGTATTTCGGACTTCTGAGGATGATGTCGAGCCATTGCGGCAGGCGGATATTCCGTTTGAACAGCGCGAAGCCGCGTTTCCAGAGGAGTTCCTGAATGGTGCCGATCGGACATATCCAGGAGCAGAAAGAGCGGCGCAGCAGCAGCGAGAGGGTGATTGCGGTCAGAAGGATGACAACTGCTGCCGGGTGTACCGGACTGATGCTGCCTGAGTGGAGCCAGTCGCGCAGTCCAAGCAGGGCGGCAATGGGGAGAAAGCCTTCGATCCCGTCCGGTCGATTGACCGCCGGAGTCAGGCCGTTGCTGCGGAAGTGGGTGACAAACTGGTAAAAACGGCTGCCGAGCCAGATGATGAAAAGAAGATAGAGCCACTGGACTGCGATTCTGAGGGGTTGCATGAAACGACTGCCCATGATTTCACCCGCGTAGTTTTTTACCGGATTATGCTTAAGGGTGGAGCAGAAAGTCTACTGTTAAATTGCCTGGACTTCTGCTGTTACCGGGTCAGAACTTTTGCGGAATCCGGATGCCCGGCGCCTTGTAAACTGTTTTTAACCTGCTAGAGTATATGCTGTGACCTTTATTAAACAAATACAGGGAGGCATCGTGAAAATATTCATAACAGTAATAATTGCTCTTGTAACCCTCGCCGGCACTGCTGACTGTGCGGAGGAATCACTTCGAAGGGGCGCATACATGTCAGGTTTTATCGGCGCCAGCGTTGCCAGGGATGCCAACGTGACGAGCGAGCAGTATTCCACCGGCAACACTTTCTACGACAAGGTTGAGTTGTATCCCGGCAGCAATATTGGCGTGACCGGTGGCTACAACTTCGGCTTTTTTCGCCTCGAAGGGGAAGTGTCATACAAGTCGGGGGAGATAGATGAGATTACCGACAAGTCTGACAATTACCGTTTCCAGGGGGTGGAGGGTGATTTAGCGGTGTTTGCCGTCATGTGCAATGGTTTCTTCGACCTGCGCAACAGTTCGCCTGTTACCCCCTATTTTGGAGGCGGAGTCGGTGTCGCCACGGTGTATCTAGGTGATACTTTCGGTACCGATACAAGAGACGGGATAATTACTCGTAATCTCTTGTACGCGGAAGATGCCGATTCTGTTCTGGCCTATCAGGTAGGCGGCGGAGTCGAGATCGCCCTGAACTCGGTACTCTCGCTTGACCTGAGTTACCGCTACTTCGGCACTTCAAAGGCCAGGTTTAAAAATGACTGGGACATGAGGACCGAGCTCAAATTCGAAAGTCACAATGCGGCAGTGGGCTTAAGGGTTAAATTCTAGCTTTCAGGGGTTGCAGGGACCCACTTAACAGGGAACCCGGCGTTATCTTTCTGTTTCATTCAAGCCAGGACCGCTGAGACCGCAACAGAAAAAGAATTCAAAAAAAGGCACCTGCAAGATTTCTTGCAGGTGCCTGTGTTTTATGGCTCCCCGTCGCGGATGAATCTGGGCAATGGGAAGAACGTCTGAATTTGTAACAGCTTGCCGCTCACCTGGCGCGAAGCGAACAGATGTAGTGGTATTTTGGGTGTATTATCTGCAGGTCCAATGTTTCAGTAGAAATTGCTCTTTTATTGATTCACGATTCCGGGTGTATATTCTTTCCCTGGCATTCTTAATTACTTCAATGTTTATAAAATTAACCATCTTCCTGGCATTTTTCTCTAATCTTTGGAAATTGTCCACCTTTGAAGCGATAAAAAAATGTCTTGGACTCATCGGCATGATTATCACACAATCATCATGAGCCAGATTGCGAGGTATGAATATTACAGGATTGTCACATGTGATTAGATCTAAGTTGGCATCAACACTTGCAAAGACCCATTTCATGGCTCTGAGATCTTGAATTGCCTTTTCGTTGCGGATGATTCTTGGAATCTGTTGTCTGGCGACCTCGGGAGCAACGTCATGTTGAGCGTATTGGCTAGTGATATAGTTAACATTTGTTGGGGTACGTATGATTTGGGCGAGCAAGAATGTTGCCCATAGTTCGTGGTCGATCTCTCCAAGATCATGTCTACCATTGAATGTATTATCTAGCTCTTCAAACTTGGTTAACAGCCTGGAAGAATCATTATCAAGCGGCTTAAAAAACTTCTCTTCAATTTCCTGGTAAAGCCCTTCTTCAAATCCTGTCCCTTTAGGAGCATGTGAATCCCAATATAGCTTGCCCGTATGATCGATAAGGCGACAGGAGTAGAGCCTGCCGTCTTTATTACAGCTTGACCAGCGTTTTAGATAGAACACGGGAACGAAGTGATCTTTTGGCATTTTAACCTCATGCACTTCAGTTTTTCTAGTTTACCCGCTAAATGCGTGCTCTCAATGGAGCCCGGTATTTTTCGCGTCCTTTTCATCGGATGGTCGGTACTTT
>JBBRBA010000062.1:0-19590 GCA_038206285.1 Geobacterales bacterium | reverse complement strand
ATCTTCCATTTCCTCCTCCTGTTCTTGAGAATAAGAGCTATTCAACAACAGGTGACAATGGAATTTCAAGACTGATAATTTATATTTATTTTTGTAATTCTGAAGGGTTAAGCTTCACCGTCAGCCATATATAACGTTGCTAGCTAATTAGCTAACTGACGTCAACACAACTTGATCCCGAAGTGTCGGCTCTTTTTCAGGGAAGATAAAGGGGTCGAATCTACACAATTCATATTTTCCCCAACACATCCTTCACGGTAAAACATCAAGACGTAAGCTACAGCTTCCAGAAAACAGTACCAATCAAAAAAAGCCGCACCATCAGCACCTTGCTGACCCGAGCGGCTTTAACCCTTTTAAAAACAGTGAATGATGCTGGTCGAATAGCGAAAAGGGAAAAAACACTTTGACCCCGCAGAAAATAAAATTATGAAGT
The DNA here is from genome assembly GCA_038206285.1 of Geobacterales bacterium. Classification (GTDB taxonomy): domain Bacteria; phylum Desulfobacterota; class Desulfuromonadia; order Geobacterales; family DSM-12255; genus VEOV01. Next base: position 19,154 of record JBBRBA010000062.1, on the reverse strand, counting down.
ATGAAGTATGAATTGTGAGGGCTGAGTCATGCGATCAATTGCATTGCATGGGAACATCACCATTAATGAAAGTTAAAATACGCCGGAATTGTTGGTAAGTAAGGGGATTAAAGGCAAGAGTGGAGATTGAAGGGTGAAGAGTGAAAAAAAGCAATTATGAGGGATGAATTAGAGATTGATTTATTTTCTGTAGGCCTTGTCATGTTGCAGATGAAGAGTAACCAGCACTATAGCCGGTCCGCTGAGGAGGCAGGTAATGGCACGAGCGCTGCCGGTGACGCGGAGAGAGTAAAGCTGCTGCCCGGTAGACGGTTCGACCATGCCGTGCAGTTTTTCGAAGTTGAGCCCGGAATGCTTCCGGAGTTGCGGCAGGTCAAGCGACTGGAGCAGTGTTAGCAATTTCGCGGCAGCCTTGCGAAGCGGCAATTCTGCGGCCATGACCGCTTCGTCAAATGCAGGTCGAATTTCAACCCTCACCGGACCACCTCTTGGCGGTTTTTCCGGCATCTTCAACAGAATCAATTACCAGGGAAGGCCGTGAATCCGTAAGTGATGAGCTAATTGCCTCTTTGACTTCAGTCGTCCAGGCCCATAGCTGATGTTTGGGTACCGGTTCGACGGGAATCAGCATAATCCGTCCATCAGCCAGGATTTCAAGATCAATGGCATCCCCCGGTTTGATCCCGGCCGTCGGAGGCAAGGTAATTCGGCGTCGTGCGTCTGTTTGGAGTAACATGGCGGCTGACCTCCTGTGAAAACCATAGCACAAACTGCGCTAAGGGACAATACCCATTTGCCCAACAAGGGCAGAAAATCTTCCGGCAACAAAAACAGATTTCAATAATTTCGTTTTCTTTGCTAAGATTCATCCGCGTGCTATCCCCATAATTACAAGAGGATCCAATCCATGTCTTTTCGAACAATAGAGTGGCGCGACAACAAGGTTTTCATGATCGATCAGACCAGGCTGCCCGGCGAAGAGGTCTATAACGAATACAACGATTTTCAGGGGGTTGCCGAAGCGATACGCGGCATGGTCATCCGCGGCGCCCCGGCTATCGGCGTTGCCGCCGCCATGGGAATTGCTCTCGGCGCCAGGGATATCATCACCGATACCCACGAATCCTTCTTTCGTCAGCTCGAAAATGTCTGCGACGTTCTTGCCAGAACGCGCCCGACCGCGGTCAACCTTTTCTGGGGAATCGAGCGGATGAAGAAGGTCGCCGCTGCCAACCGGGACAAGGATCTCAACTCCATCCGCGCCATCCTCAAAGCAGAAGCGATCAGCATCGAAAATGAAGACCTGCAGATCTGCAAGGCGCTCGGCCGCCACGGCGCGGCTCTCATTCGCGAAGGCGCCACAGTGCTCACCCACTGCAATGCCGGCGGGCTGGCTACCGCCGGCTACGGCACCGCGCTCGGAGTGATCCGGGCGGCGCACGAGGCCGGGAAGAATATCCGGGTCTTTGCCGACGAGACCCGCCCCTGGCTGCAGGGGGCCCGGCTGACCGCCTGGGAGCTGATGAAGGACAACATTCCGGTAACACTCATTACCGACAATATGGCCGGCTGGTTCATGCGCAAGGGGGAGATCGACTGTGTCGTCGTCGGCGCCGACCGGATTGCCGCCAACGGCGATACCGCCAACAAGATCGGGACTTACAGCGTTGCCGTGCTGGCAAAGGAAAACCATATTCCGTTCTATGTGGCGGCACCGGTTTCCACCCTGGATCTGACCCTGAAAAACGGCGACGAAATTCCGATTGAAGAGCGCCCCGGTCACGAAGTCACCCATCTGCACGGTTTACCGATAGCCCCGGCAGGGGTGACAGTCCGTAACCCGGCGTTTGATGTCACGCCGGCAAAATATATTTCGGCAATTATTACCGAACGGGGCTGTGTCCGGGGCGATTACGAGAAGAATCTTAAAATCCTGGTGGGACAATGAGCCCAGCCCTTGATCTGCCCGCTGCGCTCCGGATGGCGCTTACCCCTGATCTTGAAGGGGATAACGAGCGGGCGCTGGTCGAATACCTCGGCGGTCTCGGCTTTGCTTATCCGGCGCGCTCGGCTACCAATATCCGGCTGTTGGCGGAGATTTTCCCGCTCGATACCGTTGTTGACATCACCGAAGCAGTATTGTCTTCTGCCATGCCGGACATGGCGCTCAACAACTGCGAACGGATTTCTGCCGTTGTTCCCGGCGCAATACTCCTCACAACCTGCAAGGACAGCCTGCGGCTCGGGCAGCTGGTGACCCTGCTCGGGTCATCGCCGTTTCTGACCAACATCATCTGTCGCGACCCGGCAGCGTTCAACGCGCTTTTTGCCGATCTGGAGATAGAAAAGAGCCGCAGCGAAACAGGGATGCTGCTCGCACTGAAGGCAATTACCCCTGCCGGCATTGACTACGCTGCCCTGCTGCCGCTGTTGCGCCGTTTCAAATACCGGGAGATGCTCCGCATAGCGGCACGCGACCTCGGCGGGCTCGCCCCGTTGGAAGAGGTGACGGCAGAGCTTTCCGCCCTTGCCGCCGCCACCCTGCAGATCGCCTGCGAAGCAAGCCGCGCCCTGCTGGTTGCCGAGCATGGACTGCCGCTGCTGGCAGAGAACGGCAACGAAGCAGAGCTTGCCATCCTCGGCATGGGCAAGTTCGGCGGCAGAGAACTGAATTTCTCCTCGGACATCGATCTGATCTATTTCTATTCGTCCGACCGGGGAGAGACGAGCGGTATCCCGGATGGCAGCGGCTGCGTGAAAGGGGTGATTTCGCTGCACTCCTTTTTCGTCAGGCAGGCGGAGATGATTACCAGGGCGATGTCGCAGGTAACCGAAGACGGTTTTGTCTTCAGAGTGGATCTTGGCCTCCGGCCCGAAGGCAAGGGGGGGGACATGGCGGTCTCGCTCCACTCTGCCGAGGTCTACTATGAACTCTGGGGCCAGTCCTGGGAGCGGGCGGCAATGTTGAAAGCAAGAGCGGTCGCCGGCGCCATCCCGCTGGGCGAAGAGCTGCTTAAAAAGCTGGAGCCGTTCATTCACCGCCGCTATCTCGACTACAACCTGATCGAAGACATGATGGCGATGAAAAAGAAGATCGACGCCTCTTTGGCGCGCAAGCTCGAAGGGGAGTACAATATCAAGCTCGGCCGCGGCGGCATCCGCGAGATCGAATTCTTCATTCAGGCGCTGCAGCTTGTCTACGCCGGCAAGAATCCGCAGCTGCGCGAGAAAAACTCGCTCAAATCGCTGCGGCTGTTAGAGGAAGGCGGGCTTGTTGCCGCAGAGGATTGCAGCCTGCTGGCTGATGCCTACCGCTTTCTGCGCACGGTCGAACACCGGATTCAGGTTGTGCAGGAGCGGCAGACCCACAACCTGCCGCAAAAGGAAGAGGAGTTTCTTGCCCTGGCAAGACGCAGCGGCTTTACCACTTTTGATGCCGCCGCCCGTTTCCGCGCCGAGCTGGAAAGGCACCGCACCAATGTCTCCTCGATTTACGGCAAGCTCTTCCTCTCCCGTGATGAAAAACTGAAGGAGGAGGTAGCTCCGGAAATATACCTTTTCTTTGACAAGAACGCTGATGCGGATATTTTGAAGGATATGCTTGCCGAGCGTCGTTTCAAAAACGTCGATGCCGGTTATGAACATCTGCTCCTGCTGCGCGACGGCCCGCCACGGGCTCATCTGACAGAGCGTGCCTACCGTCTGCTGGAAAAGCTCGGCCCCCCCCTGTTGCAGGAGATCTTCGCCTCGCCTGACCCGGACATGGCAATGACCAATCTGGAGCGGTTTCTCTATGCGGTCGGTTCACGGTCTACCATCTATGCGCTGCTTGCGGAAAACCGTGAGGTGCTGAAACTGATTGCCTCTCTTTTCGGCATGTCCGAATTTCTTTCCAAGATATTTATCGGCCATCCCGAACTCCTCGACAGCATGGTGGCGCGCACCCTTGCCTCTGCCTTCAAGGATGGCGAGGTGATGATGCAGGAGCTGGCGGCAATGCTGGCACAGGCCGCTGATTTTGAAGAACGGCTTGATGTTCTGCGCCGCTATCGGCACGAAGAGTTCCTCCGCATCGGCATGAACGACATTTACGGCAAGCTCGGCCAGACGGAGATCGCCACCCAGCTGACGACGCTGGCGGATGCCTGCCTCGATGCCGCCTGCCGCATTGCGCGGCAGGAGCTGCAGCGGTTCGGCAGCCCGCGCTGCGGCAATGGTGAAGGCAGCGAGCAGAGCGCCGAGTTTGCTGTCATCGGCATGGGCAAGATGGGGGGGATGGAACTCAACTACCATTCCGACCTCGACATCATCTATATCTATGACCATCAGGGTTATACCGACGGCGCAAAACAGATCAGCAATCATGAATACTTTGCCAAACTCGGCCAGAAGATCATCATGATACTGACCACCCAGACCAGGGAGGGTTACGTCTACAAGCTGGATACCCGCCTGCGGCCGTCCGGCAACGCCGGTCCGCTCGTCACCTCGCTCGATTCGTTCAAAAGCTATCACCATAGCGAGGCGCAGGTGTGGGAACGGCAGTCGCTTACCAAAGCAAGGGTGGTACTTGGCGGCGACGTCCTCACTGCCGGCATCAACGATATCATCCGCCATACGGTTTACGGCTTCAGCACCGATGATTCTGTCCGCGGTGAAATCCATCGCCTGCGGATGCGGATGGAGAACGAAATTGCCCGGGAGAGCAAGGGGAACTACAACATCAAGACCGGTCGCGGCGGCATGGTGGATGTCGAGTTCATCGTCCAGTATCTGCTCCTCAAGCATGGTCACTCCGTGCCGGAAATCCGCAGCAACAATACCCTGATCGCCCTAAAGTCGATCAGGGGCGCGGGCATCATCCCCGGCAATGACTGCGAAACCCTGCTAAGCGGCTACAAATTCCTCCGCCGCCTGGAAGACAGGCTGCGGATCGTCCACGACTATTCCATGAACGATCTCGGCGGTTCACAGGAGTATCTCGACGTCCTCGCCCGGCGGCTCGGCTACGACCCGAAGCTGCGCCATCCCGGCAAGGTGCTGATGAAAGAGTACGGGAAAATCACCGAAGGTATCCGCGGCGTGTACGAGCAGGTTCTCGGCGAGGATAGTGGAGAAGGCACCGGGCTCTAGGCTCCGGGCACTGGAAAGAATTCAGAATTCAGCACCTTGAAAGATCAATGGAGAAGAACTTATGGAACTGCACGAAAACCTGAAATCCCTTGGAGAGAAACAGACCGCTTATCGCTACGACAAGCCCGATGCGGCGCTGCTGGAGGCTTTTCCGAGCCCCTTTGCGATTGAAGAGATGAACCCGTGCGGCGCCGTCGGCACGCTTCACATTGTCTGCCCGGAATTCACCTGCCTCTGCCCGATGACCGGCCAGCCGGATTTTGCCACCATCGTCATCGACTACCAGCCGGACAGTCTCTGCGTGGAGAGCAAGAGTCTCAAGCTCTATCTCGGCTCATTCCGGATGTTCGGCGAGTTCCACGAAGCCGGGGTCAACCGGATCTGCAACGATCTGGTGAAACTGCTGCAGCCGCTCAGCCTGACGGTCAAAGGCGAGTTCACCCCGCGCGGCGGCATCCCCTTCTGGCCGACGGCAGAGTACCGGCGCGGGTAGATCAGGCCGGAATTGCCCGGCCATGGCGGGCTGCAGCTGCGCCGGTCACGGCTTTTTTTTTGCAGCGGACTCTTGTCGCCATTTTTACGGCAGGTCAAAAGCCGGGCAGGCCTTGCCTGATCAGGGTCGAAAATTCCGCAGAGTTGCCGGCGGCAATGGCCTTTTTGTTGATATGGCAGCGCTCTTTCAACTCGACGAGCGTCAGGCTCCGGTCGAGTACACCCTGTTCATACATGAACCGGTCGGCATAACCGTTGGCGATGAGCCGCCAGTCCCATTTCGCCTCGGGGTTATAGGGTGCCGTATGGCCGCGCAGGTTGAGGGTACAGTTGTTGGTAAGCGCGTTATACCATTCAGGCCGCTCCCGCAGACTGTTCACCTCCTTCAGGTAATCCAGGAACACCCGGCGCATGACCGCTGCCGATGTTCCGAGGCGGAAGAGGTAGACCTCCTCGTGGCGATAGTTGGTGCGCAGGCGGACCACATCCCGTTCATCGGCGACCACGTAGGTCAGCTCATACTGCTTGAAGAACCCTTTGACCGGGGAATACTCCTGGCCGGTGCGCTTCCGGGTCTCGATGGAAAAACAGACATAGCGGCCATCCTCGAAGCCGAAGCTCATCATGCTATGGGCTATTGCCGGTGAACCCCAGTAGACGAGAAAGTTGTCGACGCTCCGAAGCTTCTTCAGGTCGAAGGTCGCGTCATAGTGCCGGACCGTGTAATCCGTTTCGCTCCGGTAGTCTGCATTGCGGATATTGTGAATCGTCACCGCGTCGCCGTCGATAACGACAGACGGGAGGAGGACTACATCGGCCTGCCAGTCCCGGTTGTTTGCCGGGGGGATGTTAAGCCACCAGACGATCAGGAGTGCGAAGGCGCATAAAAAACCGGCAACGGCAAGACGGTGCGGACGTACCATGAGGAATGCCGCCAGCGAGCCGGAAACGAACAGGACCGCGGCAACCGGGCGAATGACTGCCGGCAGGTTCGAATAATAGACCGCCATACCGCCCCAGCAGACCATGCAGACCAAAATGAACCATCCCGGCATAAACCAGCCCCCCTTCGGCACTCCTGTCAACTGTGACTGCTGCTGACAAGTCGGCCTTTTCCCGACGACTCAGGCGTTCACAAATTATGACCACATTTATTCCATACCGAAAACCAGCCTGAGCGCCTTGTGCACCTGAAGTAACTGTTGCGGCGCTAACTCCCCGATCTTGCGGACCAGGCGTTCATCGGCAAGACACCTTACCTGGAAAAGATCTATGGCAGAAGGTTTGGACAAGCAGTTTTTTGCATCAGGCTCCACGCAGAGCATCCAGGGGACGGCGCGGTAGCGCTCCTTCAGGTCGGTAAGCGGGGCAATCACTTTGAGCGGCAGAGCGCCGATCGCATCATCATTGACAATGACACAGGGACGGGTTTTGCGAATCTCCGCGCCAAGTGTCGGGTCGAGATTAACCAGCCAGATCTCGCCCCGCTTCATACAAACTCCTCGCCATCAAGGGCGGTAAAGGCGATGAGTTCACCATCAGCGCGATACTCTTCCGCCATTTCCGCAACTATCAGCTTCAATCGCTCGCGCCGCTGTTCCGCAAGAAAACGCTCCATGGCCATTTTATAAAGTTCGGAGCGGGAAATCTGCAGCTCGGCCGAGCAACTGTCTGCCTCGCTTGCCAGGAAATGAGGAACTGAGATTGTTATGCGGTCAACAGAACGGTCAGCGTTAAGCATCTGAATCACCTCATAGTATGCATAATATTCATACTATCAATACGCAGATGATTATGCAAGCCGGGAATAAATGACATTACCGGCAAGAGTGCGGCGCGGGAGCATGGATGATGGTGCGGAGGGTCAGGCCTGGGTGAAAACTTTGGTAACATCGGCCGACATAAGAACCTCAGGTTTTGGCATGATGCGCTTCTTCCAGTTTTTCGTTCAACCAGACCTTGATGAGCGACTGATACGGCACAGCCTGACTGTTGGCGGTGGTCTTGATGGATTCCAGCATACAGAGCGGCAGCCGCAGGGAAATGGACCGGGAAGTCAATTTCAGATTCGGGAAAGTAACTCTTCCGGCCAGCGTCCGAGCCATGGCGCAATGAATGCACAGGACGCCGGAAAGACAACAGCTCTCTTCAGGGCGAACTGTATTTCCTTGAGAAATCGTCTGCCAGGATTCTAGTGCGGTCGGCAGGCAGCTCAGCCCAGATGTCGCAGGTGGCTGTCCTGCTCGTTCTTGTGGTAGACGTCGAAAAATACCACACTGTGGTCGGTCACTTCGCCGCAGGCGCCGCAGTGCTCCAACCGCTGTGATTCTTTGCGGCACTGTTCGCACCAATGGTAGATCAGCCGGTAGTCGTTCCGGCCGACATATTTCTTCAAGCGGCCGTTATGGACACCATGCATCCGGCCGTCGGCATCGCCCGGATGCTCCAGCAAGCGGCCGATCACCTGCTGGATGCGCTCATGACCGGGCGGGTCAAAGCGGCTGATTTTTTCGATTTTTGTCGTGAACTGCTTGGTCGGATAATAGCGGTATATGTCCATTTTTTCTCTCTTTCTACCTTGGCCATGGCTCTGGTGAAAACCTCGTTGCCCGGCAGTGACTTAAGGGGAGGATAATGTTTGATCGCTGATCAGGCGACGTGACGCGGAACCAGTAGAGGGTAGCGGTCGATCATTCAGGGTCCCGTTATGCTTGATGCGTAAAAATGTCCAAATGTCAAACCCGACCCCGGAGACACTCCTGCGCTGCAATGACACCGGTTCTCTTCCATCCTCAAGCCGAGGCTGAGCTGGTCGCCGCTGCAACATGATACGAAGGTGAACAGCCTGACCTTGGCAAACGGTTTCTTTCCACTCTTGAAGACGGTATTTCCCGGATAAGAATCAACCCGAATCTCTTTCCCCTTGTAACCAGCGACATCAGACGTTGCCTGCTTCGCATCTTCCCCTTCGGCATATTGTTTCGCCTGCGTAACCACCAGATCGAAATCGTTGCTGTCATGCACCTGAAGCGCCAACCAAATTACTGGCGGGAAAGGTTGTAGGAGCGCCTCTGGCTTCACAATTTCTTTAAACTGTCAGGAGATATTTCCAAAAAGAATGTCTGCCAAGCCTGGCTGATTGGCGATCTGCAGAAGGCAAAGGTGCGAGATACTGCTGCGCGGAGTATTGGCAGGGGTTGACAGGGCAATCAGGCTCGGGGATCAAGGAACGGAGAAGGTTTTCACCCTTCACTTTTCACGCTATTCTCAGCCTATAAATTTGAATTTTGTAGACGCGACCCCCAGGATTTTTCCTTCCGGCAGATTTCAGCAATATGATTCAGATTAGTTTTCAGCTCGGATACAGGATGGATATGGGGCATGGCAGTCTCCTTTAATCACCATAATCTTTGTATTGTTACCACGAGTCCGGCTCATATTCCACAAGCGTTTGTCTTTAGTGAGACACACCCGGCTCGGCAACTTCCAGCCCGGCATGATTCTCCTCCGGCTCGAATACGACACGAACTCTTGCGTGCAGCGCTTCGGATGCCGCCACACCTCAATCAATTGATCACGCAACGGACCCATAGGGCCTAAAACGCAACGGCGCAACGAGAATCTAAACCTGGAAACCGTTCTAACGGTAAGCAAAAGCTTCATCCAGATTTTGATTCCTGCCTTTCGTTGCGTTCGTCGCCTGATGGCGCCTGCTTCTGGTGCGGCGTTGCGTGAGACAAACAGTTTCAGCCGGGTGCTGCCGGGCAAATTAATTTATTTTCTTATTGCTCATTAATACAATCCCTATTATATTTTTCCGGTTGGCAGTAAGCGCTCTGCCCATCAACGAGGATAATATGTCTATAATGCCGGCAAATGCCGCAGAAAATACCTGGGATATCAAGCTCTGTGTAAAAGTGGATGGCGAGCTTAGATGTATCAGCGAGAGGTTTGTTGGCACTATCAGAGAAGCAATGTCTCATGAAATGCAGTTGCGGGGCCGGGCGAAAGACGGCAACATTGACTTGGAACGCTTCGGGGATTAGCTGCGTTTCAATTTCTGAATCTTCAGCAGCTCTTCCCCGGCAACAAAACTGCGTCAGTAAAAAAACAGGCACTCACGATCGGTATCGTAAGTGCCTGTTTTAACTGATTCAAGTGGTGCCCGGGGACGGAATCGAACCGCCGACACGAGGATTTTCAATCCTCTGCTCTACCGACTGAGCTACCCGGGCGAAATGAATGGTTCTTATACTATTTAGAGTGCTTGCTTGTCAAACCTTTTTTCCAGAACCTATGCCCGTGAGATGAAGCGCCCGTCTCTGGTATCGACCTTGATCCTTTCGCCGCTCTCCAGATATGGCGGCACTTTCAGCTTCAGCCCGGTCTCCAGGATCGCTTCCTTCGTCTCGGCGGTCGCCGTGGCGTTCTTCATTACCGGCGGCGTCTCGATGATGCTGAGCTCGACGATCATCGGCAGATCGACGCTGACCATCCGCCCCTCGAACAGCCCGAGGGTCACCTCGGTGCCATCCAGCAGGAACGGCGAGAGCAGCGAGAAGTTGTCAGCCTCCATCTCGAACTGCTCGTAATTCTCCAGATCCATGAAGACCCCTCTGCCGCCGTCAGCATAGAGAAACTGCCCCTTGTGCCGCTCGAAATCCGCCTCATCCACCTTATCGCCGGACCTGAAAGTCTTGTCAAGCACCTGCCCGGTGAGGAGGTTTCTGTATTTGGTTTTGACCATGGTGTTGGCGCCACGGGCGGAAGGGGACTGGACCAGGATATCCAGCAGGACGCAGGGTGCGCCTTCAAGCTGGATGACCAGCCCCTTTTTGAAATCCGAAGTAGTAAACATTCTCTCTCTGCTCTCCTTGAATTTTCTTTTTGCCCGGAATAAGCATTTGAAACACAGAGACGCAAGGTCGCAGAAAAATCAGGTAAATATAACTGCTTCAGCCAAATCAACCGATTGATTAGTTAATAAAGTTGAGCATGGTTTTTGATGTTCTTTGCGGCTCTGCGCCTTTGCGTTAATTAACTGCCTTGTTTCCGGCTTATTTCACCAGTTTTACCGACTTGATGACGATCGGGGTGTCCGGCACATTCTGGAAAACGGCATTCTTCCGCTTCTGCGGCGCGGCAACCATCCTGTCGACTACATCCATGCCGTCTACCACCTTGCCGAAGACTGCATAACCGAAGCCGCGCTGAGTTTCGTCAGTATGGTTCAGAGCGGCGTTATCGACCACATTGATGAAAAACTGCGAGGTGGACGAATCAACGACGCCGGTTCTGGCCAGCGCCACTGTGCCGCGGTCATTCCTGAGGCCATTGCCTGCCTCGTTTTTGATGGCAGGTTTATTGTCCGGTTTCGGCTGCAATTCAGCCGTCAGACCGCCCCCCTGGGCCATGAAGTTGGGGATTACGCGGTGAAAGACCGTGTTTTTGTAAAAACCGCTGTTGGCATAATCAAGGAAGTTTTTGACCGAAATTGGCGCCTTATCGGCAAAGAGTTCGATCTTGATGTTGCCCATGCTGGTTTCCATGAGAACAACAGGATTTTTGTCGGCAGCATTGGCAACTGTTGTGCCAAGAGCCAGGGTGAGCAGCAGAAGAGCTAACAGGCGTTTGAACATGGGTGATAACCTCCGGTATTTATTTAGTGAGCAATCTAGCATAATTTTGCGGGCGTTGTCGACCCCTCAGCTGCCGGCTATCTTGAACCGCTCAAGCCGCTCCCGCAGGGTGTTGCGGCTTATGCCGAGCAGTTTGGCAACGTAAACCTGATTGTTGTTCCCTTTTTCCATGGCCATCTCCACCAGGGCTTTCTCCAGCCCTGAGTTGACGTTCTCAAAAACGGTCCCTTTTTCCTTGAGACAGATTTTCTCAAAAACCGGCTCCAGCAGATTGCGGAAAAAGGCGTGGTAATTGTCAGCATCGGCCGCCACAGACCGGGATCCCGCCGCTCTTTTCGTCTGCATGAACGGCTCAAGGTCGTCCGGCATGAGATGATCCCCTTTACTCATGACTGTTGCCGAGTCGATAACATTTTTCAACTCCCTGATATTCCCCTCCCACTTTTGCGCCAGAAGCAGATCAAGCGCGTCTGCGGTCAGTCCGCTGCTCTTTTTGCCGTATTTTGCGGCAAACTGCCTGGTAAAGAAATTTACCAGCAGGGGGATGTCTTCGATACGGTCACGCAAGGCCGGGAGGTAAAACGAGACGACCCGCAAGCGGTAGAACAGATCTATGCGGAAGGTTTTTTCCTTGACGGCATTGACCAGACTCTTATTGGTTGCGGCTATGATCCGGACATCAACCTTGATGGTTTCGTTGCCACCGACCCGCTCGAACGTCTGGCTTTCCAGTACCCGTAGCAGTTTCCCCTGATTGGCCAGGCTCATTTCGCCGATTTCGTCGAGAAAAAGAGTCGCGCCGTTGCACTGTTCAAATTTACCGATCCGCCGAGAGTGGGCATCGGTGAAAGCCCCTTTTTCATGACCGAAGAGTTCGCTCTCCAGCAGGTTTTCCGGAATCGCCGCACAGTTTACCGCCATGAACAGCCGGTTCATACGGCGCGAGTTGTTGTAGATTGCCCGTGCCAGCAACTCCTTGCCGGTGCCGCTCTCCCCCTGGATCAGCACGGTTGCATCTGTCGGCGCAACCTTGCCGACCATCTTCCAGATCTCGATCATTTCCGGCGACGAGCCGATCATGATATCGGTATTGCCGTCAGCAAGCCTGTCCGGCTCTACCGCTTTGGTATAGAGGACTTTCCTGCTGAGAAGATTGCACTCGAGCGCCTTGGCAACCACGGACTTGAGCCTTGCCAGATCAAACGGCTTGGCAAGGTAGTCATAAGCGCCCGACTTCATCGCCTCGATTGCATACTGCGTACTGCTGTGGCCGGTGGTCATGATGACGGCCAGGCCGGGATCCACCGCTTTTATCGCCGAAAGAATCTGCAGGCCGGATCTGCCGGGCAAAGATATGTCGATTATAGCCGCATTGGGATGCCAGGAAGCAACTATCCGCTCGGCAGATTCGCCGCTCGCTTCCAGCATTAGCTCCATCCCCTCAGCTTCAAAAGCCTGCTGCATCAGCTGCTGGATAGCCGTATCATCATCAATAATCAGTAGTCTGGTTTTCATCTGAAGGCTCCGGTCACCAGGAAGGTTCTGCCACACAGATCAGATAATACCCTGCCTTATGAAATTAATCAATACAAACTGCTCAAATATTGAACAGGCGTTGCTGCGGCAACCGCGGGCTGCCAATGAAGCAACTGTTCAAAATCAGCAGCCTGCTCACTAGCTGCAACCCGCCTGAATCACTGCGTTTTATCAGCCTGCCCCCCTGTTGCTGTTCAATTGTTCAACAAATGCTTTTTGCCGGCAGACGCCGCCATGATGAATTCTGCCCGGGATTGTGAAGCAATAACAGTTAGTTGCAAATCAATCGCCCGGTTTGGCCCGCTGGCATCATCCGTGTAATTCATAAAGTAAAGCAAAGCAAGTAACAGGGAGGATGAGTCATGTCAGCCAATATCGAAAAAAAATCGCTGCTGCACATTCTGGCAACCGGAGCCTGTGGCGCAATAATCCTCCTGGCTGCCTTGACTGCCGCTGCAACTGCTGAAAACATCCCTATCATCTTCGGCCCTGGAACCGGCAGCGAACCATCCGGCAGCGGCGACACCTCCGGGATCTGCCTCTTTAGCACACAGCTTGCCGGTGATCCGGCACTGCGAGCCGCATTTATCGCCGGAATCAACACTTTCTCCACCAATAAAGAGATCACGCCAGTGGTTGATACTGATGAGCTCTATATTACCAATATTGATGCCGGTACCCCGGTGAGCGGACCCTCTTCAGGTTTGGACAAACTTTCCAATGACTGCCTCTCCTGCCATGACGGGATATCGGCACCAAATTTCCATGTGCGGATTAAAAACAATCCGGCAGGCAGGGTAATGAGCCTTGAAGACATCATTGGCGGCCATCCGGTAGGGATGGAGTACGACAAATACGTAACCGTAAACAGCAAAGAGTTCCGCGGCGAGGCCGGATTCTCCCGGGAAATGATCTTTGCAGAAGGCAAGATCGGCTGTCTTACCTGTCACAACCCGTTAAACAGCGCCAAAGGCCATCTTGTCATGAAAAACGAACGGAGCGAACTCTGCTTCTCCTGCCACAACAAATAGAGCGTCAGCTAAAGCGGGCAGGAGACAATTTTCGGCGGGGAAATTCTGCAATATCCGAAAGGAGAGTGGATCATGGGATACAGATATCAGCAACCGACAGACCGGGAAAATGAAATCAGTTTTCGGGTGGTAGAGATCTTCGTTGTCAACAATAACCGTGAACGGTCCGGGAAAAACAGCAAATTCCTGCTGGTTGACAACAGACAGGAGACACTGGAGGCAGTACAGAAGGAGATGCAGAACTTTGTAAAAACCGCCATTCTGGCAAACAACTTAGGGAAAATCGAACAGAGAAAAGAGCCGTTACAGCAAGGCTTGGCACTCTCAGGTTCTCCGGGTTAGGCGGCCGGCCGGGCTGTTATCCCACGACCCTTTTGGGGCAGCTGTGAAAAACGCGCTGCCCCGTTTTTTTATCCACAGCAGGAACAGCACTTCTGGCTGTGGTTTTCTATGCTCAGTCGCCGAAGGTCAGAAAATAGTCCATGTCGTTCCGGTCAAGCTCCTCGTAAAGACCCTCGACCTGCGGAATGACTATGCGGGTTACAATCCCCTCCTCTTCCAGGGCCGACGGCACGGCACGCCTCATGGCATGGCCGACACCGGCAATCACCACCATCCTTGCAGCCGGATTGCGCTCCAGATACCCTGCTGTCCGTTTTGCCATGGTGCTGTTTCTGAGCCCCTGTGCCGCGCAGAAGTTGTCAAACATCCAGTCTGGAATAGTGTGGCTGCGAAACGCCTGCGCCATGAACTTTCTGTATGACGCCGATATTACTGTTGTCACTTCCGCGGGCAGGCGCTGCAAAGCCTCATGGTCAAGCGCGCCGGCGCCCCGGTAAGTAACCGTCTTTACCAGATCGGGAGGCGAATCCAGCGCAACCATCGGTATCCCGTTATTCCGTGCAAAAAGCATGATCGTATCGTATTCTGCCCAGTTGATACTCCACCCTTTCTGATAGCGGGCTACGAATTCCTGGAGCGGAACATGCCCCTTGACCCATTCGTCCAGGATCGGCTGCTTTTCCAGATCAAACATCTCCAGGCCGATTGCCAGAGGTGTGCCGCTGCGTTGCATCTCCCTGATCACATTCAGCTGCAGCCGGTGGTGATCCCGCTGTTCGTGAAACTCGCCGACAAATATGACTCTTGCCTGGCGCAGGTCCGTCATCATCCGGCTGACCGCAACCTGGTCGGAAACGCTCAGGCGGCGGGCGCCGCCGAAACATCCGGACAGGAGCAGCAGCAGGAGCAACAGCGGAATTTTTCTCAAACGGCTCAAATCGGCTCCGCGGTTGAAGTAGAGTGAAAGCAGCCTTGGCAAACAGCAGATTAAACATACCTCATTGCCAGGGTAAATACATACGTCTATAATCAAAAACAACGATTGGCCGCGGATAAAGGCAGAAAAAGGCTGATCAACCATAGTCCCCGCAGGGCAAATTACAAGGCAGAGAAAGTCGGAAGGAATCCTGATGACCAGAATCATTATCTACGCCCTCGTCATCCCGGCATTATTTCTGCTCAGCCGCTGGCGTATCGGCCAGATGTTCTACTACCCCGACCGGACGGTCTACGACACTCCGGCCGCCCATGGCCTGCGCTTCGAGGAGGCATCCTTCAGCAGTCGGGACGGCACCGGGCTCTGCGGCTGGTTCATCCCGGCGGTCGGCTCGCCCAAGGGGACAGTGATCCATTTTCACGGTAACGCCGAGAACATGACCTCCCATTTTGCTTTTGTCTCCTGGCTGCCCTCTGCCGGGTTCAATCTCTTCGTTTTCGACTACCGCGGCTACGGGAAATCAGCAGGCAGACCGAACCGGCGCGGTCTGTGCGACGATTCAGTGGCGGCAATAAATTACGTTGCCGCCCGCAAGGATGTCGCTGCCGACCGCCTGCTGCTGCTCGGCCAGAGTCTCGGCGGCGCCAATGCCATCAGCGCCTTTGTCCAGAGCCGCTGCCAGGGGATCCGGGCGGTTGCCGTCGAATCCGCTTTTGCCTCCTACCGTGGGATCGTCCGGGAAAAAATCGGCCGGATACCGCTTCTCTCTTTTGTCAGGACCCCGCTGGCCTATCTGCTCAGCAGCGACGACTGCAGTCCGCTGGCCGCAATGGCGCAGATAGCCCCGGTGCCGCTCCTGCTTATCTACGGTACCGATGACCCGATAGTCTCCTTCGAACAGGGGAGAGTGCTCTATGAGCAGGCCCGGCAGCCGAAGTTGTTCTGGACGCTTATCCGGGGAGGTCACACCGAGGCCTTTACCGATGCGGCTTCCCCCTACCGGCAGAAGCTGGTGACCTTTTTTGAGCAGGCCCTGGCAGGCAAGACGATCTCCCCCTGAAAGGCCGGCAGAGGCCGGTGCAGCGGTAGGCAAACGATTCTCAAAGGCAGGCAGCGACAGGCTCGTGGATGAATTTCACATTCCGCATTGAAAGCCCGGTGAAAATCTGCGATTATTCCGCAGTTATGAACCGTGCAGATCAAAAGAGGTTTTTTCATGGCAGACATCAGCATTACTCCCCCGGCGGCGCCGGGGAATTTCATCCGTACCATTGTCAGCGACGATCTGCAGAGCGGCAGGCAGCAGACGATAGTCACCCGTTTTCCGCCCGAACCGAACGGCTATCTCCATATCGGTCATGCCAAGTCGATCTGTCTGAACTTCGGCCTGGCAAGGGATTTCAACGGCAGATGTCATCTCCGTTTTGACGATACCAATCCGGCTAAAGAGGATGTCGAATATACGGAATCGATCAAGGAGAGCGTCCGTTGGCTCGGCTTCGACTGGGGGGTGCACCAGTATTACGCCTCGGATTACTTCGGCCGGCTCTATGAGTGGGCCGAATATCTGATATTGCAGGACAAGGCCTATGTTGACGATCTCTCCGCCGAAGAGATCCGCTCCTATCGCGGCACGCTGACCGAAGCGGGGAAGGAGAGCCCGTACCGGGGACGCACAGCCGAAGAAAATCTTGACCTTTTCCGCCGGATGCGGGCCGGAGAGTTCGCCGACGGCAGCAAGGTGTTGCGCGCCCGGATCGACATGACGGCAGCCAATATTAACCTGCGCGACCCGGTCATGTACCGGATTTTGCGCGCCACCCACCCGCACACCGGCGATGCGTGGTGCATCTACCCGATGTACGACTATGCCCACGGCCAGAGTGATGCCATCGAAGGGGTGACCCACTCTGTCTGTACGCTGGAGTTTGAAGACCACAAGCCGCTGTATGAATGGTTCATCCGCAACCTGCCGGTACCGGCGGCGCCGAAACAGTACGAGTTCGCCCGTCTCAACCTTACCTACACGGTGATGAGCAAGCGCAAGCTGCTGCAGCTGGTACAGGATGGCGATGTAGACGGCTGGGACGACCCGCGCATGCCGACACTGGCGGGACTTAAGCGGCGCGGTTACACTCCGGAAGCAATCCGCACCTTCTGCGAGCGGATCGGCGTCGGCCGGAGCGACAGCTGGATCGACATGAGCACCCTGGAGGATTGTGTCCGTGAAGACCTCAACAGCAGCGCCCGCCGGGTGATGGCGGTGCTGCAGCCGCTGCGGCTGGTGATCGATAATTATCCGGTTGCGGGGAGCGAAGAGCTGCAAATACCCTACCATCCGCAAAAAACCGAGCTTGGCACTCGCCAGGTTCCCTTTGGCAGCGAGCTGTTCATCGAGGCGGACGATTTCCAGGAGGTGCCGGAAAAGGGGTTCAAAAGACTTGCTTTAGGGGGAGAGGTCAGGCTGCGCAATGCTTTCATCATCCGCTGCGTCAGCGTGGCGAAGGATGCTCAAGGGAACATCAGCGCACTGCACTGCACCTATGATCCGGAGAGCAAAAGCGGTCTGGCCGGGAGTGAACGCAAGGTCAAAGGGGTGATTCACTGGGTGTCGGCGCGCCATGCCATCAATGCGCCGGTGAGGCTTTTTGATCGGCTTATCACGGTTGCCAGCCCGGCAGGGGATGACTGGAAAAACGACCTCAATCCAGACTCGATCCAGCTGCTGCAGAATGCGCGGCTGGAACCGTCTCTGGCGACGGCGGGGCCGGAAGAGTGTTTCCAGTTCGAACGTCTCGGCTACTTTAACGTTGATCTGAAGGAGTCCCTCCCCGGCAGGCCGGTTTTCAACCGGACGGTGACGCTGCGGGATTCGTGGGCGAAAAGATAGGGCTATAACCGGTTGCCCGGAAAAATAATTACGCGGATAAATGCAAACGGCAGGGGAAACCCCTGCCGTTTGCATTTCAGTTCGAACAAATTCTGTGCCGCTTACTGCTCTTTCTCTGCCGCTGCCAAAACCTCGTTAAAGGTCGATATTTTGCCGCCGTTTTCTTTCACAAAAGTTTCCGCGGCTTTTTTATCAACAAAAGCCCATTTGGCAAGCTGTGTCATGACACCTTTCTTCTTGCCGCCGATAACCCAGACGGCTTTTTTGGCATCGATCAGCTTTCTGCTGTTATAGTCGCCGACCTGAAAAGATTTTACCTCTTTTCCCGGCTGCTTTTTCATATCAGCGGCGACGCAGTTGATGCTGCAGGTAGCTGAACTGCTGCCATCCTTGTAGGTGACGATCATCCGGCTATGACCGAAAGTTGTCCGGTTCATGCCGCACTGCTGGCAGTCGGCAGGCGCTTCCACCTTCTGGTCAGCGGCAAGACAGACAGCACTGAAAGCAAAAAGCAGCAGGATGCTTATCCATAATCTTTTCATGTTAACGTCGCTCCTTATTATTTCACTTTTATCATATCCTTGCCGCAGCCGCACTTGCCGGCCTTCTGGCTGATAAAGCCGCAGTCACAGCCATCGCCGCAGCCGCACATGAATTTCCCCTGCTGCGGCGCGGAGAGCTCCTTGCCGTCAAGCATGTAATAGACCTTGCCTTTTTCCACTTTGGTGACAACGGTTTTGACCAGCTTTTGGCCGCAGCCGCAGTTGCCCTCTTTATGGGCCAGGGTGCCGCACTTGCAGCTCTCACCGCAGGAGCAGACATAGATTTCATCGCCCGCCTTTCCTGAAAACAGACCCTTGCCCCCTTTTTCTGCAAAGACGAGGCCGGCAGCAGCAACAACAAACGTCAACGCAACTACCACTAGAATAAACTTTTTCATTTTTTTACCTCCATGGGGAATATTTCCAAAAAGTTTACAGGGAAAAGTTGCATCTGTCCAGCCAGCCGTAAAATTCGTGTCGCGGGTTAATAATATGTCCGGTCTTGTAGCACATAAACTGTCCGGTTTACTTTGTTGTCGGGAGACAACGGATGAAACGGACGGAATGGCTACAGGAGACCCGAAAGATGAGATTCGAGGAAGTGTATGGCGG
>JBBRBA010000061.1:0-19914 GCA_038206285.1 Geobacterales bacterium | reverse complement strand
TTATTGCTTTTTCGGTCAACCGTGAACGGTCAACGGTCAACGATTAAGCGAATTAATCAACGCTTGGAGCATTTGCGATATTGATTTGGAACGATCAATAAAGTCTTTTACTGAATCTTTAGGAAGCAATTCAATCTCTGCAGCAATATACATCTGGGTGCGAAGTTCCGCAGCCGACCCTGATGCCATGCGCAGAAAACGAATAAAATCCGCTTTACTATGCCGTTCACTCCCCTCGGCAATATTGCTGGCAATGGAGACAGCAGCCCGGCACATCTGGTCTTTAAGGCTGTAATCCTTCGCACCTTTTAAAGCCTGATAAATATCGACACTGAGCCTGCATGACTTTTTCCAAACATCCAAATCTTCGAAAGAGTTCATAAGAAGCCGTTCTCCGTTTACTGTTTACCGATCCTAGTTATTTTCGGTTAACCGTTAACGGCCAACGGTCAACGGATTCATAAAAAAACCGCCCGGTAGCACATGACTGACCCGGACGGACAAACGCTCAAAATTCCGGTATGCCGGAATTAATCCAACTCTCGGTCATCATTCAACTTTGTCACCCAAAAAAAATATGAATTATGAAGTATGAATTATGAAGTATGAATTATGAAGTATGAATTATGAACAAATGGAATGGCGGTTCGTGGAAATTGACTATCTTTAATACCTTATCCAGAGGCAAGTTGCAAGGGTGAAGGGGGAAAGAAATTTCTGGTGAGGAGTGAAAAGTGAAAAATGCTTCTGAGTAAGTTCCCTTCGACTCCGCTCAGGGAACGGTCGTACGCTGAGCGGAGTCGAAGCGTGTGGTGCAACTTGCTTCCTTGTCAAAGCGCCGCCAAAAGCGGCGTGGGGCGCTAATCAGAGTAAACCGAATCATGATCTCCCACATTAACCGGGATGATCTCCTGATCCTGGATCAAAAACTCAAGAGTAATACGATAGGACAGATTGATTGAAACTGAATGCAGACCGGCCAGACGACCGGCGAGCGGATGCAGACGGAGTGAGGGGTGAAAGGGGTTAGCTTCCAGCAGTTGCAAACTTATCAGGTACTGTTTTTCAAGCTCGGGATGACGCTTCAGGAAACGGCGCGCCCGCTTTTCATACTGCTGCGTAAATACCAGTGACCATTTCATTACGCAGCTTTCAGGCGGGCAATATGTTCTTCAGGGCTTTCCTTGACAAAACTCCCTTCTGCAATATCGGCGCGGGTCTGTGCAAGTGCGGCTTCCAACTCACATTCACGCAGGTAGTGGTAATGGTTTATATCCAT
Organism: Geobacterales bacterium; assembly: GCA_038206285.1. Taxonomy (GTDB): domain Bacteria; phylum Desulfobacterota; class Desulfuromonadia; order Geobacterales; family DSM-12255; genus VEOV01. Next base: position 18,635 of record JBBRBA010000061.1, on the reverse strand, counting down.
CACCACAAAGCGTTCCTTGCCGCGAACGGAAATAATCGCTTCCGGCTGATTGGCAAGCATTGCCTCAATAGCAACGACACCTTTTACTTTAAGATCATTTGCTGAAATATGCGTCATGGCTCCTCCTCAACACTCTTTATAACTCATTTAATCATACTTATAATAGTATTGTAAAGCGTGTTGTTTGCCAATTTTCATACTTCATACTTCATAATTGTCTTTTCCTCCGCCAACTCCAGCAGCACCCCCTCCAGCAGGCCGAAATCGCTCACCTTGAGTGTGGGGATAGCGAACAGTTCCATTGACTTCATGGTCAAAAGCGTACCGGCAATAATCAGGTCCTCCCGCCCCTCTTCCAGGCCGGTTATCTCCTGCAGGCGGGCAGCCGGCGAGAGCGGTAGCAGCTGCTTGAAAATGGCGCTTATCCGGACGGCGGTGAGGATATGATTGTTGACCTTGCGATAATCATAATCAGCCAGACCGAGGTCAATGGCGGCAAGAGTTGTTGCCGTGCCGGCAGTGCCGACAAGGGTTGCCCCTGGCAGCATCCCACCGAGACCGGCAGCTTTGAGGTCCTTGAGGAGATTTCCCAGTTCGCGCTCGATCTTGTCGCTCATGGCGGCAATCGTCCCCTTCCCTTCCGTCAGCCTGACGACGCCGAGAGGCAGACTTCTGGAGAAGAGGATCTCGTCGCCTCTGGCAAGGGTGTATTCAGTGCTCCCCCCGCCTACATCGAAGACAAGCAGAATATCCGGCCTTGCATCAAGTCCGCTGGCCACGCCGCGCAAAGTCAGCATCCCTTCCATCTCTCCGGAGATAACTTCCAGCTCTATGCCTGATACGGCTTTCACTTCTTTGCAGAAAGCATCCCTGTTGAAGGCATCACGGACTGCACTGGTGGCGACCGATCTCAGCGTGTTAACGTTGAACTCCTGCAAGGTAGCAGCGAAATCGATCATTGCCGAAAAAGTTCGCGCCGCCGCCTCTTTGGATATACCGCACTCCCGGGTAAATCCGCCCCCAAGGCGGGTAATTCTTCTTGATAGATGCAGGCGTTCAATTCTGCCATTTTCACAGGAAGCAATCAACAGGCGGGCGGTATTGGTGCCGAGATCGATGGCGGCAATTTTTCCGGAACTCATAACAGGGAACCCGAGGTAGTGATGATATTCGTTGAACATGCAGCAATATTAAGCAATGCCGTAATCAGGTCATTATAAAGCAAGCCTGCTTCGACCGTACATTGACCGCTTTTCATACGTTTGACATGACCGTCAAGGGCAGCTTCGCTGATCTCGCCGATATTCTTGCGCAGGTCCGCTATCCTTGCTGCGCTCTCTTCCGGAAAAGGACTCTGCAGATCAACCAGCTGGACCAATTCACCAACTGCTGCGGCCAGCTGTTTAAGATCAGTCATGGCGTGAATCGAGAAATTGATTCTCTCCAGCTTTTTTCGCTGCATCGCGGCAAGCAACTTGATGTTCAGATCTCCCAGACGTTCAATCTGGTTGACCAGCTGCAACATCACCGGAATCCGGGCCGAGTTGTCTGCATCGAGGTTCTGGCGGGACAAAAGCACCAGAAAGTTGGAAATATCTTTCTGCAGGGTGTCGAGAGTCTCTTCTACTGCGACTATTTTTCTGATTGTCCGCGGATCAAAGCGGTAGAAAAGATGCACAAGGTTGTCATACATGCTGGCGGCAATTACCGACATCCGGTTCAGCTCGCTCTTTGCCTGGAGCATGGCGATTGACGGCGTATTAAGGACCCTTTTGTCGAGAAATGCCGGGTGGGAAGAAAAGTCGTGCGATTTGCCGTTAAGACTTCTGGAGCGGGCAAAGAAACCGATGAACGGCAGAAAGATCAGCAGCATCAGGATGCTGTAAAGTGTATGGGAATTGGCAATAAGCCTGGGGAGATAAATTTTCCCCGCGGCGATTTGCGCAGGGGCAAGAATCTCCGCAGGCATCTGCTCCCATGCCGGAGATATATAGACAACCGCTTTGATTAACAGGGGGAAACAGGCAATGGCGATAATTATTGCCATGAAATTTATCAGCAGGTTGATGGCAGCGGCTCTTTTGGCAGTTGCCGCCCCACCCATTGCCGCAAAAACGGTTATGAAGGCAATGCCGAGGTTGCCGCCGATAACCATGCCGACCGCATCAGTAAAAGAGATCAGCCCGCTGCCGCAAAAAGCAATGATTATGCCGGTGGCAATCGAAACAGACTGGGTGGCAAAAGTAATCAGCGCACCGAAAAATACCGCGCTGATACTCCAGGCAAAGACGTAGTGGTTAAGACTTCTGATTATTGCCGTCTGGCTTATCGGCACAAGCCCGCTCTCCATGATTCTGAGGCCGAGAAACAGCAGGCCTGCTCCGAGCAGAAGTTCGCCGCAATCTGCCAGGGCACGTCTTTTTGAGAGTGATTTGAGGAGAATGCCGGCAAATATCGCGATTAGCGCAAAGGATGAAGACTGAAAGGCGATAAACTGGACAGCTACTGCGGAGCCGGCAGCTGTACCGAGCAGAATGGCAAGCGCCTGGTAGAGGGACAACAGGCCTGCATTCAGAAAACCGACAACCAGAATTGATGCCGAGCTTGAAGACTGGAGAATTGAGGAGAGGCAGGTGCCGAGGAGCGCGGCGGAAAACCGGTTGGCAACGGCTTTTCCCAACAGGGACTTGAAACGGTTGCCTGCCAGCCGCTGAATCCCCTCTGACATGGTTTTCATGCCAAAGATAAAGAGGCCGGCGCCGCCAACTGCTTCAGCCAGACTCTCCAAAGGCAACAAAGAAAAAGCCGGCATTTATTACTTTTCTACCTTGAAGGGGAAGGTGAAATCCGGGTCACTCTTTTTCGGGACCCCTTTTCTGAACGCAATAATCTTGAATGACTTCATATTATTGACGTCGGCGTGGAAATAAATCAGACCCTTGGTTTTCGCTTTCGGAATAAGCGGTTCGATTGGCAATGACTTTGTGTAGATGTCCTGAGGTCTTAGCTCGAAATAATAGGGGAGATTCGAATCGGTAGAGTTCTTGAACGCCGCCCGTTCGTAATCTTCAAGATAGTAAAAACCGACATAAGGATATGGCAGCAGATAGTAAGTGTCTTTAGCAAGCATCTGCCGGATCTTTTCCGGCGTGAGCTGATAATATTGCCGTTTGTCGGCATCCAGCAGGATAAAACTTTCGTAATCAAAAACCACTTCATTTTCGCCGATATTCTGAATTTCTACATTGAATGAGGCAACCATCCCCTCAGTATTGTAGTTCAGCATTTCAGTATCTGCAGGGGACAGGGTCATGACCATATTCTCTTTTGCAATAGAGATACTGTTGTCTTTCTGATTAATTACCCCGGCTGGAACCTGTTCCGGGACAACCCTTACTGCGCAACCGGAAAGAAGAACAATGAGCAGAAGCGGGTAAAGATTGATTCGTTTCATGATATGCCCCCGGTAACCGGAATTTCTCCATATTGAGCAGTATACCAGATCAATCCCCGGATGCTCTTCTCTTCGCCTTTTCGGCTGCACGTGCCTTTGCCTTGTTAACGAGTTCATTGGCAAGCGCCGCGTCTTCAGAGTTGCGCTTTTCACTCTCTCTTTTTGAGGCATTATCACTGGAACTGGCTTCTTCCCGCGCCGGGGAGAGCAGACCCCCCTCTGTAACCGTTTCTACCGGCGGGGATGTCTCTACAACTGTCTCCGGAAGGGGCGGTTCTGGCAGTGGAGTTTCCTGTGACGAGACGAAACGGAGCGACTCCAGCTCTTCAAGCCTTAACTGATAAGGATAAAGGATTATTTCAACGGAATTTTCACCGGCACTTTTTGCGCCGTTGTAACCGGAAGCTGTCACGAATACCTGAAATTTTGCCGAAAGGAGGGTCTTGAGGTATTGCTCTACTTCCCTGGCCATGAAAACTGATTTTGACAGATACTCGTCCGCACTCTCTGCTCCGGGAAAATCACCTCTTATCTTGATGACCCCTGCTGTACGTTTCTTCTTTATTTTTGCGGCCATGGCAGCCACCTCGGCACGCGCGTTTTTGTCAAGCTTCGACAAATTGTGCATTCTGACTTTGCCAAGACTGATATCTGCAGGCTCTTCCGCATAAACATCAGCGGTTAAAGCGGTAACGATAATCAGCAGTAGTGTAAAAAGTGAACGTTTCATTTTACTGTTTCTTTATTGACGAGAAAGATAATTTCAAATCTCCGGTTAAGTTTTCTACCTTCATCAGTACTATTATCGGCAATTGGCGCAGTCTTGCCCATGCCCCTGACAAAAATCCGCGACGGATCAATCCCTTCACGGGTTATCAGGTAGTTGGCAACAGAGATCGCCCGTTTCAAAGAGAGGTCCATGTTATATTTCACGGAGCCTACTCCGTCTGTATGACCGTCAATGCGCAGGAAAACCCATTTATTGTCCTTGCGGATGAACTCGGCAAGTTCGGAGACTGACTTCTGCACTTCGGGGATCATTTCGGCATTGTCGAATTCGTACAGATTATCCGGAAGTCTGAATTTACGGTAAGCAGTTACCGGCAACTGCGGAATTTTGGCAGCCTGGGTCACTACTTTGGGACCTTTCACGCGAACACCGTAAAGCGGCGTTACCCCGCTGACCCTGGTTAACGTGTATTCTGAAGGGGGCTCGCTTTCGGCTATTATGACCGGTTGGGCAGCAGATGGTTCTTCAACAGCAGCAGCCTGTTGCTGTGGAATATCAAGTTTTGGTGCGGCTGCTTTGGCAAGAGATGGCTGCTGCGGGATGATAACCGTACCATAAGGTCTCACGAGAATCTCATCACCTTCGGCATCGACAGGAATCTCGAATTTGCTTGCCGGGGTTGTCAGGACAGGTGTCTTGATCAACAGTGGTGAAAGCGGTCTAACCTTGAAAGGTCTTAAAAGCTCGCCTGCTCTGGCGCCCTTTCCGTCTTTTCTGGTAACAACCGGGATAGGTTTGATATACGCACCTACCCCCTGGCAGGTCGAAAGGCCGAAGACGACACGCCAGTCGGCAGCAGCTGCATTAAGCCCCATAGCATAAGAAAGATTGAATGTCAGGTGAGGGGTAAGATAATACTGAAATCCGGCTGAAGCTTCCATGGGGGCATCAATGTTGGCGGCATCAGCCACCACCAGCTCCAGGGTAGCTTTTGATCTGCCGGTGGGAGAAAATTCCAGACCGCCACCGACAGGGTACTCATTAGTCGACTTGATTTTGTTGACAACTTCTCTTGATTGGCCGTTAGACATATAGCCGCTATAAAGATGAGCCGCCAGCAGGTCTGTACGCAAGGAAGCTATAATACGCCCGCCAAGATCATTTGTGCCGTTGAATTCAGGATTGTCGTCTATATACCTGCTTAAATGCATGTCAGCAGAAATCTTGAACCGTGAGCTTCTGCTGCCGAAAAAGCGGAGCTTGGTGCCGACATCGGTCGTTCCTCTACCCGAATATGGGGCTTCACCGTTAAGCCAGACATTTGGATAGGTGCCGTATACCTCCCAGAATGTGCCGATACCGAGAGTAAGGGTAACCGGCATTATCGAGATGATGCCGGTCTTGGCGTTACTGCTGCAGTTACCCCAGACGCCGAAACAGAAGTTTGCAGAGTCAAGAGTGTCGGCAGTGGGAATATTGAGAAGCCCGCTCGAGCCAAACTGGTTCGGGTTTGCCGATGCAGGTATCTGCATCAGCAAAAGCATTATAATGGCAAGCAACAGGCGAAATATCATAAATATATGCAGACCTTAATTTCCGGCTACCCGCTCCTTCAACTCCTTGCCAACCTTGAAAAAAGGCAGTTTCTTCGGCTTGACATCAATAGACTCGCCGGTTTTCGGATTGCGACCAGTGTAGGATTTGTACTCGTTAATCACAAAGCTACCAAAACCTCTGATCTCGATCCTGTCGCCGGAGAGCATTGCATCTGTCATTGATTCAAAGATAGTGTTGATTATCTCTTCAGATTTCTTGAACGAGATCCCCTTCTTCTGCGACAGTACTTCAATAAGCTCTGACTTGTTCATACTTCCTCCGCTTTAATAAAATCTAACAACATCCTTTAAGGTAGGTTTTCGCCAGATATGCCGCTTCTTCCTCTCTTCCCTGTGTGACAAGAATCCTCACAAGCCTTTCGGCAGCAGTTTTTTTAAGAGACGGGGAGTTAAGGGCTGAGGTAAAAATTTCAATTGCTCTGTCAAAATCCTTTTTAAGAGTGCAGACATCGCCAAGCAAAATCACCGCTTGGTCAGGCAGTATTTCATGCTCAAGCATGGTACCGAGAACGGCCTCTGCTTCAACGTATCTTTCCGAATCAATATATAACTGCGCAAGCCCAAGATAACATGCAGGATTGGCGCTGTTAATCTGCAGGGCGCGCTTCAGAAGTTTTTCACAGGTAGCCGGTTCATTGGCACGGAAATAAAGAAGCGCTGTTTCATAAAGGATTATGTCATCTTCGGCGGATGACAGCAACTCCTGAAGTAGTGCAAGCGCTTCCGCGTCTTTTTCAGCGTGGGCAAGAAGATATGCTGATGCAAATTTCTCTCCTAGTTGGCAGTAGCGCTGCGGCAGATCCCCTGGCAGGGTGTTTACAAGTAGTTGAAACTGTTCAGCTGCAGTGAGATGTTCGGCTGTCGCGTCGTGCAGTTCCTTGTCTGGCGATGATGAGGACGAGCAGGTTGCGCAACCGTGATTTTTGTGTGACCTGTCTGCTGCGTCACTATCCTGATTAGAAAGCACTGAAGTTTTCAGGAGGGTTTCAGCCTTTTCCCTGATAGTTACGTCATCTGCCAGTTCAAGCGAAAGCTGCAGGTGCTCTGTCCCCTTATGCATGTTGCCGCTGCGTATTGCCGCCTCGGCCTCAACAATGTTGAGTTCGGCAAGACTGTTGGCAGCTCTGGATATCTGTGTCTGAAGATACAGACGCTCTTCAGTCTGCCCGCCGTCGGCACCGAGCTTTTCGACTGCTTCAATATATAGATGCCGGGCTTCGGCAAAATGCTCGGCGGCAAAGAGTTTGTCACCCTTTGCCTTCAGCTGGCTGTAGTCCTTGGTAAAGAATCTGCTGAAAAACATGGGGTTTCCTTTTATGATTGGTGAATGATTGATATAAATAACAGCGTTTACGCTCTTTTAGTCTGAAGCCTGCAGAAAAGTAATGCTTTCAAGGTGATATGTCTGCGGAAACATATCGACCGGTTGTACATGCAGCACCTGATATCCCGTCTGCTGGAGAGTGTTGATATCCCTGGCAAGAGTCGGCGGATCACAGGATACATATATCACATGGGAAGCTTTTGACCGGTATAAATTCCGGACAACATCAGCGGCACCGGCTCTGGGCGGGTCGATAACCACCAGATCAAAAAACTCTCCGGCAGCGGCAAGCTGTGCCATCCCTGCAGCCGAGTCCATGCAGATGTAACGGGCATTGTCGACGCCGTTATGTCTGGCGTTGGCTCCGGCAAGCATAACCGACTTGGCATGCGACTCAAACCCCACAACTTTGCCGGCATTACGGGCAAGGGGGAGTGATAAATTGCCGTTGCCGCAAAAGAGATCAAGAATCGCGTCGGTACTGATGGTCGCACAGAAATCCAGAAGAGCAGCAACAATGGCTCTGTTCATGGAAAAGTTTACCTGTGAAAAACCGTCAGGGGCGTAATGAATTTCCAGCTCTTCCCCGCCGCAGGAGGGGAGAGTGTACGTCATCTGACCGGAACCGAATAGCTGCAGCAGCGAACCTTTCCTGCCGCTCTGGATGCTGATGGCGTGGAAAGACGCCAGCTTCTTCCCGGCGTCTGCCAGACGGCAGGCAAAACCCTGGTGATCGTGACCGCTATAGTGGAATATGGCCGCAACCTGACTATCTGCGGCAGCGACCAGATCGACCTGGGGGATTCGATCAGGTTCGCCGCAGCGAAGAATCAGTCCCCTGACTTCGGCAAGTCTTGCATTGAGAGCAGGTACGGCGATCGGGCAACAGTCTGGAATATCGACAACCGAGTGCGAACCGGAGCGATGAAAACCGAGGGAAAGCTTGCCGCCGCTGAAATCAACTTTAAGCTGAATCCTCTGCCGATAGGCAAAGCAGGAAACAGCAGGCACTATCGGCCTTATCAGCCCTGCATCCAGCCGGGCGCTCCGCCAGAGCGTGTCCGCAAAAATCTGCTCCTTCTGGCGGCACTGCTCTTCATAAGCGATATGCTGCCAGTTGCAACCGCCGCAGATGCCAAAAACCTGACAGACCGAGGGGACGCGGAAGGCAGAAGGCGACTTGACCGCTTCGATTACCCCCGCAGAATATGAGCTTTTACTGTTTTTGATTATGATTTCGGCTACATCACCAGGCGCAGCGTAAGGGACAAAACAGGCTTTGCCGTCAATCTTCCCGAAACCTGCACCGCCGAAGGCAAGTCTGTCAATGGTGATCTCAGGCATTTATCCGGGACTCGCAACGTAGCGCTTTTTTATGACAGTTTGCCGGGCAGCAGTCCGGGCGACAAGTTTGGCAGGGAAAGCAGCTGCCGTAAGATATTGAAGCGAGTTTTGTCTGAATTCAGCTACCAAAGCCAGTCTGATATCGGCAACTGCTGCCGAAGGTACTGCCATTCTTTCCAGAAAACGGCTATAGACGGCGACATGGGGCGGGTCGCCAGCCTCAGCCGCGGGATCTGCAGAATCGAGCGGTAGTGGAATTTCGCAAACGACTTCAAGCCTTACACGATAATAATCACCGAAATAAACCCTTGAATGGTCATAAATCCTGACGGTGTGAATGCCGGGAAGATCAATTTCAGCGTAAAGTTCTGGGGAGGTCAAGCTTGTTCCTTAGTTACTGTGGGGTTTTGGAAAAATACCTGCTGGGAATAACTATGTAAAGCAATTTTATCGGCTGAAAGGATAATTGCGGCTTGCAATTAATTTGCATTATCTGTAATGTACAGAAGGTTATAAGCATAATTTAAATTCACGAAAGATAATGAGTCATTTTATGAGTAAAGAAGAAGCCATTGAAGTTGAAGGAACCGTCATTGAACCCCTGCCTAATGCCATGTTCCGGGTAAAACTGGAAAACGATCACGTTGTGCTTGCCCATATATCCGGCAAAATGCGCAAATACTTCATCAAGATTCTCCCCGGCGACAAGGTCACCGTGGAACTTTCACCTTACGACCTGAGCCGCGGCAGAATAACCTACCGGGTCAAATAAACATTTATTTCCCCAGTAAATCATCTCGAGATTGCGGACTTATGTTCGCGATCTTTATTTTTATCAAAAAGAGGAATTATCATGTACACCGTTGCTGATCTGAAGAAAGGGCTGAAAATTATACTTGATGGTGACCCGTATCAGGTCATCGCCTTTGATTTCGTCAAACCTGGTAAAGGGCAGGCGCTCTACCGGACAAAGATGAGAAACATGATCAACGGCAGCATTCTCGACAGAACCTATCGCTCTGGCGAAACCTTCGAACCGGCCAGTCTCGAAGACCGGAAGATGCAGTTTCTTTACAGGGAAGAGGATCATTATGTCTTCATGGATAACCAGAACTACGAACAGTACCGGATGGGTGAAGAGGCAGTGGGCGATGCCAAGAACTACCTGACTGACAACCTGCCGGTTGACCTGCTTCTTTTCAGTGACAAGGCAATTGCCGTTGATGTCCCCAACTTTGTCAATCTCCGTGTTGCGCAGACTGACCCATGGGCAAAGGGCGACACCTCGGGGAGCGACTCCAAGCCCGCCACAGTCGAGACCGGCTATGTACTGCGGGTGCCGCCGTTTATCGAAGAGGGTGAACTGATTGTCATCGACACCAGAACCGGCGAATATTCAACCCGCGTAAAGGGGTAGCATCTTGCCTCGCAACCGGTTGCTTGCTGACAAAAAAGCGCGACTGGCAGAGCGTGCCAGAATCATCCGTGAGATCAGAAGTTATTTTGTCACAGAGGGGTATCTTGAAATGGATACCCCTCTTCTGCTTCCTGCGGTCGCACCTGAAGCCCACATCGACCCTATTGTCGCCGGCCGGCAGTTCCTCCAGACATCTCCGGAACTCTGCATGAAACGGCTCGTGGCCGCCGGGTATGAGCGGATATTCCAGATCGCGCACTGCTGGAGAGACCGGGAGCGAGGCAGACTGCATCTTCCGGAATTCACCATGCTTGAATGGTACCGGGCTGACGCCGACTACAAACGGCTCATGACGGACACCGGCAATCTCCTCCGCCATCTGCTGCAAAACATGACATCCCGTGAAGTGATCAGTTATCAGGGCAAGGAAATCGATCTTGCCGCTGAGTGGGAACAGATTACGGTCAGAGAGGCTTTCTCCAGATACGGCGGCATCAGTATGGAGGAGGCGCTGCACAGTGATGAGTTTGACCTGGTGATGGTAGAGCGGATTGAACCGGAACTCGGCAAGGAAAAACCAGCCTTTCTTTATGACTACCCTGCCTGCCGGAGCGCTCTGGCGCGGCTCAAAGAGAGTGACCAATCGGTGGCCGAAAGGTTTGAACTGTATATTGCCGGGATAGAGCTTGCCAACGGCTTTTCCGAGCTGATTGATCCGGTTGAGCAGCGGAGCAGGTTTTTGCATGAGTCATCACAGCGCCACTCTTCCGGGGCTCTGCCCCTACCCCTTCCTGAAATATTCCTCAAAGAGATGGCCAGCATGCCGCCGACTGCCGGCATCGCCCTTGGGGTCGATCGTCTGGTGATGCTGCTGACAGATGCCACCTCAATAGATCAGGTGGTCGCCTTTACTCCCGAAGAGCTGTAACACTCTAAAAATAAAGTCAATCTTGATGAACTCGCAAGTTCTTGTTGTCATCCCTGAATGCATTTATCAGGGATCCATGATTTAGAGCTGGATTCCCGATCAAAACCGCTTCGGGAATGACAATTTGCGAGAGCTTCAATCTTTGTACTCCACCAACTCCCCGGTGTACGTCCTGAGAGTATAAACACCATTGTTCGCTTTGCTCTGCCCGGGCAGAAGCGGCACCTTGCCTTTGCCTTCTGCCAGGTCGATGACATAATAGGGGACCGCCAATCCGGAAATATTCCCCCGCAGTGCCTCCATGATCTCCAGCCCGGTTTTGACCCTGGTTCTGAAGTGAGCCGTCCCTTTGACAAGATCCATCTGGTGCAGGTAGTAAGGTTTCACCCTGATTGTCAGCAGCTTGCGGAACAGTTCGGCAATGACTGCCGGATTATCATTGACACCTGCAAGCAGCACTGTCTGGTTGCCGAGCTGAATACCGGCGTCGGCAAGCATGGCACAGGCGCTGCGGCTCTCCGTGGTAACCTCTAGCGGATGATTGAAGTGCGTATTGATGTAGACCGGATGATGGCGCTTGATAATGTTGCAAAGAGATGCTGTTATCCGCTCGGGAAAGGTAACCGGGATACGGGTGCCGATGCGGATGATCTCGACATGAGGAATCTGCCGCAGTGCTGCGAGGATATCCTCGAGCGCGGTGTCATCAAGCAGTAGCGGGTCGCCGCCGGAGAGGATCACGTCCCTGATCGCCGGGTTCCCTCTTATATAGTGCAGGGCGCCGGCAAAGTTGGCAGTGTCAATCTCGCCATTTTTGCACCCAACCTGTCTTTTGCGCATACAGAAACGGCAGTAGACTGCACAGGAATTGGCAACGAGCCAGACGACACGATCCGGATAGCGGTGGATAAGACCTGGAACCGGACTGAGTCCGTTTTCATTGAGCGGGTCGGCAAGCTGACCGCTATCATGCAGTTCCCGTGCATCCGGAACAGCCTGAAGCCAGACAGGATCACCCTTCTCTTTGATCAGGTTGAAATAGTGCCTGGTGATTCTGAATGGATAACGCACGGTAACCGCAGTCATTGCGGCTAAATCAAGCTTGAATTTCTCCGCCAGTTCATCAGCAGAGACAATGCTGTCGCGTAAAGACGCCTGCCAACTGTTTTTCATTCAGCGCCCCTGCCGCCAAACTCCTTTTTCATGTAGCTGCGCCACTCTTCCACTACCCCTTCATAGTCAAGGCCGAAGTCAGCCATGACCTTTTTCATCGCTGCAGACGTGTTCATACCGAGTCCGAACTGCTGCAAAAGCTCGGTAACTTTCGGCCAGCCGTAAGCACTGACCAGGAAGTTGACAAACAGATAACTCTGCTGGTAAGCAAGGGCAGCCTCTTTGCTGTCAAGAGAGGTGAAACCGCCTTCCAGCCTGGAAAACGGCAGGTAGTTACCGCTTTTCACCAATTTACCGAGGCCGTGCAGCGGCTGATTGAATATCTTGCGTCCTTCAAGCTCGGCAAGCCCCTCGTTGAGCCATGTGGGACAGTTGCCGCGGGTTATCTCCTGCACGACGACATGGGTGTATTCGTGGAACAGAACACCTTTGAGCTGCAAAGACAATTCTTCGGCTCCGCCTACAGGGAGTCTGATCTTGCCGTCGTACAACCCCCCGGACCAGTCCGGCCCGGCGGTCACGGTCCGGTAATCCTTCCTGGTGTAAAGAATCACCGGAATCCTTCCTGCAGGAAAGAGCGAGAGATCCCGGCCGACATTACTGTAGGCGTCTTCAAGTGCGGAGAGGATGTCGCCGGCAAGGTGAGATTTGATCTCCGCATCATAAGAAATCATGAACCTTGAACTGAAGCCCCTGTCCATGGTCTTTTCGACAGAGAGTTCGCGGCGGATCTTTTCTGCCAGCTCTTTCGCCGGATTGAAATCGGCTTTCAGCTGGATCGCTTTTTCCAGCAATTCAAGCGCCGGCTGCAGATTGCCATTGTCGTAGTCGATTTTAGCCAGGTAATAGAGAATGTCCGGCGAGTCGCCGCCAATCCCTCTTCCCCTCTCAAGCTCATTTTTTGCGGCATCGGCATATTTGCAGTAGTAGAGGGCAATGCCGCGCAGCACGTAATAGCGCGGGGTATCCGGGAAAAGTTCCCGTGCCCGGTCAAAAGATGCAGCCGCTGCCTCAAAGTTGCTTTCATTCATCTGCCGCTGGCCGACAAAGGTGTAAGCCTCTGCCAGATTCTTCTTCAGCACCGTGTCATAGGGATACATGCTGAACGCCTTTTGCAGCTGCTCCAGCGCTTTATCATGCTCCCCTTTCTCCATCAGGCTGATGGCATATTCGTTCAGGGAGTAAGGCTCATTGGCATAAAGCTGTCGGGGAGAGAACGCTGCAAGGGTGCAGAGGCAAAAGAGTGTAATAAATGATTTATTGGCGGGAAGGTTCATAATCATGCCATTACCGCCCTGATTCTGGCGGCGATAGCAGCTGGCGTCAAGCCGTAACGCTCATAAAGCTCCTGCTGTTCTCCCTGCTCGATGTAACTGTCAGGATAACCTATTCTGGTAACGGCTGTGAGCGGTAGCCCGTTCTCTTCAAGCAGCTCAAGAACAGCGCTCCCGAGACCACCCTGCAGCACATTATCTTCGATCGTAAAAACAGTCCCGTTTGCAGCCAGCGGCAGGAGCAACTCCCGGTCAAGCGGCTTGATAAAGCGGACATTTACCACCGTAACGCCTATTCCCGCTTCAGCCAGAATATCTGCCGCCTGCATTGCCGCAGCAACCATATTGCCGACGGCAACTACGGCTATCCCTTCCCCGCCCTGGCGCAGAAGTTCGGCTTTGCCGTACGGAATAACGGTCGTAATCTGGTCCAGAGGAACACCGCAACCGCTGCCGCGCGGATAGCGGATTGCTGTCGGCCGGTTGTAATGGATGGCGCTGGCAAGCATATGCTGCAGCTCATTTTCATCTTTTGGCGACATAATCGTCAGATTGGGGACAAGGCGCAGATAGGAAAGATCGAAAACACCATGATGGGTCGGGCCGTCACTGCCGACAACTCCGGCGCGGTCAATTGCAAAGACAACCGGCAGGTTCTGCAGGCAGACGTCGTGGATAAGCTGGTCGTAACCACGTTGCAGAAAAGAAGAGTAGATGGCAAAGACCGGTTTAAGACCTTCGGCTGCCAGACCGGCAGCAAAGGTTACACCGTGCTGTTCGGCAATGCCGACATCAAAGAAGCGGTGCGGATAATCTTTAGCAAACCTGGCAAGCCCTGTCCCGTCTGGCATGGCAGCAGTAATGGCAACAATATTGTCATCGTCGGCAGCAAGCTTGCAGAGGGTATCACCAAAAACTGCCGTGTAGGTTGCGGCTCCCCCCCTGGCCTTGATAACCCTGCCTGTTGCCTGCTCAAAAGAGCCGACCCCGTGAAAGAGTGCGGGATTGCTCTCGGCCGGAGGATACCCCTTCCCTTTTTTAGTCAGTACATGAATGAGAACGGCGTCGTCGAAGTTTTTAATCTTCTCGAAAGTCTCCTGCAACTGCCTGATATCGTGACCATCAATCGGTCCGATATATTCGAAGCCGAACGCCTCAAAAAGCATCCCCGGAGTAAAAATACCCTTAAGCGACTCCTCCGCCCGCTTCGCCACTTTGAGAGCTCCTCTGCCAAAGGAATCCATCCCTTCGAGAAAGCTCTCGATATCTTTTTTGATCTTGTGAACGAACTCGTTGGTGATGGTTCGGCTGAGGAAATTGGAGAGTGCGCCGACATTTTCCGCGATCGACATCTCGTTGTCATTGAGAACGACAATCAGGTCTTTGTTCAGATGGCCGGCGTGATTTAACCCTTCAAAGGCAACTCCACCGGTCATCGAACCATCGCCGATGACAGCGATAACCTTGTTCCTCTCCCCTTTAAGGTCGCGGCTTGTTGCCATACCGAGGGCGGCAGAGATGGAGGTGGATGAGTGGCCGACATCGAAAGCATCGTGTACAGACTCGTTCCGCTTCGGAAATCCGCTGATGCCGTCCAGTTTTCTGAGTGAGGCGAAGGAGTTGCGGCGACCGGTGATTATCTTGTGTGCATAGGCCTGATGGCCGACATCCCAGACAATCTTGTCGACAGGGGACCTGAACACCCGGTGCAACGCCAGGGTAAGTTCGACCACGCCGAGGCTTGGCGCCAGATGCCCGCCATTGGCAGCGCAGGTAGTGATGATCAGGGCGCGAATCTCTGCGGCAACTGTTTCCAGCTCGATAAAGGAGAGCCCGGCCAGATCGGCGGGGGAGTTGATGCTGGTGATGATACTTTTCATTTATTCACGATTTTCGTTCAATTACATACCTGGCTAGCTCGCGCAGAGGATCGGCAGACTCGTCAAAAGAGGCGATTGCATCCATCGCCATCTCCAGCAGCTCGGCAGCCCGTCTGCGCGACTCCTGTATGCCGATAACGGATGGATAGGTAGCCTTGCCACGCGCCAGGTCACTGCCGGCATCCTTACCCAGTTGAGCGGTATCCCCCTCGATATCGAGGATGTCGTCAGCTATCTGGAAAGCCAGGCCGACAGCTTCACCGTAACGAACCATAGCTGCCAGCTCCCGCTCTCCGGCGCCGCCGAGAATGGCGCCGCACTTTACCGAAGCCTTGATCAGTGCGCCGGTCTTATGGGTATGAATATACTGGATAGTCGGCAGATCGAGATCATGTTTGCCTTCAGATTCCATATCCACCACCTGCCCACCGACCATCCCGCGCGAACCGGCGCAGGATGAAAACTCATGGATTACTGCGAGTATCCGGTCATGCGGGATATTTGAGGCGAGAAACGGTGAGCTGAGAAGAATGAACGCCTGAGTAAGCAGGGCATCGCCGGCAAGAATGGCAACCGCCTCCCCATAGACCTTGTGGCTGGTAGGTCTGCCGCGCCTGAAATCGTCATTATCCATGGCAGGGAGATCATCATGTATAAGCGAATAGGTGTGGATCATTTCCATGGCGCAGGCGGCCGGCAGGGCGCTGTTGATGTCGCCGCCGAACGCCTCGCAGGCGGCAAGCATCAGCAGGGGCCTGATCCTCTTTCCGCCGGCAAAGGTTGAGTAGCGCATGGCGCCATGCAGGGAAACCGGCAGTTCGGTTTCGGAAGGCATGGCATTTTTTAGCCTGCTGTCAACTAGTTCGCAGCGTTCTTTGATGTATTCCTTTAAGTTCATCTGACCACCCTGAATTATTTGTCGTTAGTAGACAGAAACTCTTCCCTGGTGAAATTGCCGTCCTTTTGTTTCAGGAGCAGTTCCACCTTCTTTTGTGCCTCATTCAGTTTCCGGCTGCAGATGGCGGAGTGTGTGACACCCTCTTCAAAAACCTTGAGAGATTCCTCAAGGGAAAGCTCACCGCTTTCCAGCTTCTTTACAGCCTCTTCAAGTTTTTTAAGTGAAATTTCAAACTTTTCTGCTGCCATGACATCTCCGGGAATCAGCTTTTGTTTACAGCCTTTCATATTAGTGCCGTGGAGAGTGCGAGTCAAGGTTATATGGTTTCAGCAGCCTTGATGCTTCTGACAGCACATGTTGCCGTGCCGTCAATAAAATGCAGCTCGACCCTGTCACCAGGGGATAGCTGCTCTACCCGGCGCACATGATGGCGATCCGGAAGCGTGCGCGCTACTGCATAGCCCCGGGCAAGCACTGCCAGCGGGGAGAGCGATTCAAGACGTCCGGCATTGACCGCAAAAGAGTTGCCGGCGACTTCCAGCCGTGCCCGGATTGCGGCGCTGCTGCGCAGGGAAAGATTATGCATCAGCTCAAGCGTGCTGTTGATGCGGAGCAGAGGCGATTTGTAGAAGAGTGCATCACCGGCAGCGGCAATTCGCTGTCTCCCTGTTTGCAACTGTGCGGCAAGGGCTGCGGTTGAGCGTTGCTGTAAATCATCAATCCTTTGCAAAAAGCGCTCTATAAGCAGTTCCGGATTTTTCAGGGAGAGTTTCAGAATTTCAAGAGTGGAGAGCGCTGTAGCCATCTGTCGCTGCATTGCCTGCAGCAGCCGGCGTTCAAGTGCGGCGCAGTCGGCAGACATCTGCAGCTTTGAATTGACTACCAGTTCTGCTGCTGCTGACGGCGTCGGCGCACGCAGGTCGGCAGCAAGGTCGGCGATGGTAATATCGATTTCATGTCCTACTGCCGAAATAACAGGGATTTTTGAAGCAGCAATCGCCCTGGCGACAACCTCTTCGTTGAATGACCAGAGGTCCTCAATGGAGCCGCCGCCGCGGGCGAGGATGATAACTTCTGCCTCGCCCAGTGAGTTCATGTCATAAAGAGCTGTGGCAATCTCGGCAGCAGCCCCTTCGCCCTGAACCCTGACCGGATAGATGATAATCCTGAGATCGGCATGACGTCTGCCGATGACATTGAGAATATCATGAATAGCCGCACCGGTCGGCGAGGTGATAATGCCGACGGTCTGCGGCAACAGGGGGATGGCTTTCTTGCGGGCTTCGGCAAACAGGCCCTCTTTGGCAAGTCTTTCTTTCAACTGCTGGAAAGCAAGCTGGAGAGCACCAAGACCCTGAGGCTCAAGATAGTCGGCAATCAGCTGGTAATCGCCTCTTTGATCATAAACAGAGACCCTGCCGCGCAGCACAATCCTGAGGCCGTCAGCAAGGCGGAATTTCAGCGCCTTGGCGGCAGCACGAAACATGACGCAGCGGATTGTCGCCCCGCTGTCCTTGAGGGTGAAGTAGAGGTGCCCGGAAGACGGCATGGCAAGGTTCGAAACATCACCTTCGACCCAGAGATGCTCGAAGTTCTCTTCCAGAACTTCCCGTATCAGGTTGGTAAGTTGTGAGACAGTAAGAATTTTCTTTTCAACAAACAGGTCCATGAATGGGGATCAGCCTCGTTAGCGGTAAACATTGCCGGTATGACAGTAAGCGTATATTAACAGAAACAAGATGAGCCTGCCACCGATTAAGGCATTATATGACTATCGCAAGCGCCTCCTGTGGCAATCATCATGGCTTGCGTTTCTCCAGCCGCTTCAGGAAATCCTTGGCAAAGATGACCACCGCCCCGGAGTAATCATCATAAGGTTCAACTGCAGCTGCCGCTCTTGCATAGTCAAGCGCCGCTGCCCGGTCGCCAAGACCTTCACAGGCTTTGGCAGCGGTCATCATGCAGGCGTAGTACTTTGGGTCCTGCTCAAGACATTTTTTCGCACTGTCAATGGCAGCGGAATAATTCTCCTCCATCAGCTGTCCGACCGACAGGGCATCGTAGGCCTTGGCAATATCGCCCTCCTTTATCAGCGCGCGGCAGTCGGCAAGGATGCGGTTGTAAATCTCGACCGACTTGCCCCACTCCCGCCCGTCAGCAGCGCTTTTGCCTTCGGCCACCAGCGAGTCGTAGTCAGGCAGGGAGCATTCAGCAGCAAAAGCAGTGCCGATTGACAGCAGAAACGCAACAACTAACGGAGCAAGAAAACGGGTCATGATTTTTATCTCCTCTATTTTGGGCATCAGTTGCATCGATACCGAATTTTCTTGCCAAAATCATACCACAGAGTGTAATGCTTTTCACCTATGCAGGAAAGACTTCAGAAAATACTCTCCAGAGCCGGCATCAGTTCGCGCCGCGCCGCCGAAATCATCATCACCGAGGGGCGCATCTCGGTTAACGGTCAGATTGTTACCGAGCTTGGAAGCAAGGCCGATCCGGAAACCGATGTCATCAAGCTTGACGGCAAACCTGTCCTGATCTCCAAAAATCGGATTTATCTGCTGCTCAACAAGCCTGCCGGTTATGTGACGACG
>JBBRBA010000060.1:0-20339 GCA_038206285.1 Geobacterales bacterium | reverse complement strand
GCACTGGAAGCTGCAACCCGTCATCCTTAAGCGGCTGTCACGATTCGAAAACCGGCTGGTACTGAATTTAATGTATCGGGTAATTTGTTGCGGCAATCTCAATCACTAATGAGATTGCCGCAACAGTTACTGTTTCAAGCCCGGTCCAACTTCAGGAAGGTTGCGGAACAGATCATCGGCAGCGGGATGTTCGCCAAAAGCGGCGGATGGGATGAAACGGACAGCTCGCTCGACGTTGTTCTCGGGTAAATTCAGACCTGCATATCTAGGACAAACGCTCAATGTCGTCTTCATCAATATCCGGTTCCATATTAGGCAATACACTAGGTATTAGCCGCTACCGGTTAAGTTATACTATTTCGCACATGCTGCTCCATGCTGAAAGGGGCTGGCGAAAGTGGCGGGTCTGACGCTAAACAATTCACCCGCAAACCCGTCAATATGGCAACAAACCCGAAACGTGGAAAGAACAACTGTTTTAGAGAGAAGACCGTGATGATGTTGTCAAAATCCATACTTGAGGAGGTCTTTTGATGCGCCTGTTTTGCAGCACTACGACAATATTTCTTGTTGCCCTGTCGGCAGGGCTGCTTTCATTGACTGCCCAGAACCGGGAGGCTTTTGCCGGCAGTGAGCAGGGTCGGAAAACCGTTGGCACTGTAGCCGCAGACGAGGCATTGCGCCTGGGTGAGAGGATGTACCGCGAGGGAATCCTCCCTTCCGGCGAGCCTGTGAAGGTATCGGTAAAAGGCGATCTGCCCATACCCGGAACTTCATTTACCTGTGTTAGTTGTCATTTGCGTAGTGGCCTGGGTTCGTTTGAAGCTGATATCTATACCACGCCAACCAACGGCAAAACGCTTTTCAACCCCCGCGGCAAACCCGAAGTATATGATAACAGCATGGCCACCTATAAAAACGGGGTCAAGATTGAGTCAGCTCCGATCGGAATCCCTCCGGCCCGGCCGGCCTATACCGACGAAACACTTGCTGCCGTTTTACGAAGTGGCATGGATCCGGCCGGCAGGGCGCTGAATTTTTCCATCATGCCGCGCTATAATCTTTCCGCCGCGGATATGTCGCTGCTGGTTAATTATCTGAAAAACCTTTCCAATGATTTTTCACCCGGAGTGGATAACAAGTATCTGCGCCTGGCGACAATAACCTCTGAAGACGTGTCTGTGGCAGAAGCTGATGCCATGCTGACACCGATGAGAAATTTCGTCGAAAACATGAACGGATTGGAAAAAACGAACAAGAATAATGCCCGGAAGCTCCGGGTAAGTTTCGAGACAATGCCTTTCCGGCGGCTGCAGTTATCACATTGGAAGCTTAAAGGGCCGGCGGAAACGTGGCCAAAGCAGTTGGAAGAGTATTACCGCAAGGAGCCGGTATTTGCCTTAATCGGGGGAATTGTCAGCGGCAACTGGAAACCTGTCCATGATTTCTGCGAAAGCAACCGGATTCCCTGCCTCCTGCCGACAACCAACCTGCCGGTAATCTCCGAAACCGACTGGTATACCCTCTATATGTCGAAAGGCTATTATCAGGAGGGGGAGAGCGCTGCCCGTTATTTAAACAGTCTTGAAAAAATACCGGCAGGCACAGACATCGTCCAGATTGTGCGGTCTTCCCGCGAGGGTCAGGCGCTCTCTTCCGGATTTTTGAAGACATGGCAGGAGCTTGGCCACAAAGCGCCGCTTACTTTAACGCTGAAAGCTGGTGAGACTTTAACCGGGGAATATCTTCAGACAGTTTTAAGCAAGGAAAATCCCTCTGTCCTTATGCTCTGGACAGGTCCCGAGGATCTGCCGCTACTTGAAACTGTTACAGCTTCGTCGCCAGCGCCGCAGACAGTATTCGTTTCATGGGGATATCTCGGCAAAAGTATCTGGTCCATAACGGAACCGGCACGTGCCGCTACTTACATAACATACCCGTATCGCCTGCCACAGGATGAAGCTAAATATGCCACCGATTTTGAACGCCTTAAATTACTGAATAACGTCAAAGACGACCAGCTGATAACCCTGATAAAAACATATTATGCCCTTGGAGTTCTGAGCAAGGCTGTAAAAGATATGAAAGACAATTATTTTCGGGATTATTTGCTGGATACAATCAGCATGCAGACAGATGTTGAGTCTCTATTGTTTGAGCGGGTAAGTTTCGGACCCGGTCAAAGGTATGTTTCAAAAGGATGTTATATTGTCCAGCTCGCCAAAGGCTCTAAACAGGAACTTGTTAAAAAGAGCGATTGGATAATACATTGATTCAAACACAAGCATTGCTGTTTATTTTCAAGCTGAACAGGCGAGATCTTATTTTCATTCGTAAAACCCAAAAATTCAAGCGGAAGGAGATCCAATGAAAAAACTGATGACAAAATTATTGTTCCTGCTGTCAATAATACCCGGAATAGCCTGTGCCAGTGAAGATTGTATGATGGTCGAATTTTCCGATCATGTCGAACTGGTCTGTACCGGAGACGGTGTGAGCATCTCTCCAAGCGAACAAAAGATGTTGCAGAACAGGATAACAACAGCAGCTCCTGTGACTACAGATACTACGGAAGCTGTTATTGTCGATAAGAGCAAGCCTGAAACGGCCAATGCAGCGGAGAAGGTAAAAGCCGAGGACAAGGTTATCGTCCCGAAATTACTGCAAATCCGGCTGGATCGGGCGCAGCAGACCATGGAACGCATGCGGCTGCAGCAGTTGCAGCGTAACAGCGATCCTACTTTGCCGACCATGAAACCGTCTCCCTGACCAATGAACTGTTTGTCGCTATGGCAGGATAGTTCCTGCTTGATTTTATATTTGAAGTTTCACGTCTATCACCCCGTACCGCAACAGGAGCCAGACCATAAAGGTCGCACAACACAAAGGAGAACATTATGAGACAGCGCACCCCTATCCCGCATGATGCCAGCCCGCCGCGGCGCTGGTTACGTGCAGCAGCCGCAGCATTGCTCATGCTGGCAGTCGGCACAACATCGTTTGCCGCACCGACAACGCTGCCTGACCCACCGGGACTCGTCGGCGGCTACAGCAAGTCGCTGCTGACTCCGGAGTCACAGGGCTACGGCCTGCCGACTTTTGTCTGGCAGAACGTAGTGCCGAACGCCCTGGCTGATTATTTTACCTATCAGCCAATGACTACGGCGAACGCGGTACTGGCAGGATTTCCAAGCAGCTGTGGCCGTTTGGCGACAGACGTATTAAGTACAGAGGATTGCTATATCATTACTGCCCAGCGCTTCCCCCAGGGGCTGTCAGTTCTGGGTGGACCGGGACTTCTCGATGCGGCCGGCGTAGCCTTCGGCCTGGCAAATCCCAATTTGTTGCATCGGCCTCTCACTGATGTCTACGGCTACGGTTCCGGGCCGAACAACGCCCCGGCAGTCGGACCTTTTGCCGCTAGCGGCGCTCATCACTGGCCGGCCATGACCCTCAAGGGGACCAAAGGCCGCCCGGTTCGTGTTGCCTGGATCAACGAGCTGCCCAACCAGATCATCCCCGGCTTCGATGCTACGGTTGATTGTGGCGAAGCCCTCTATTGCTTCCCTTACAACCGGCTCGTTACCCATGTTCACGGGGCGCATGTCGGCCCGGAGAGCGATGGCTGGACAAGGGGCTGGTATACTCCCGGCTTTAACCTTACCGGCACGGTGGCTCAGCCGACATCGGTGGTTTTCAACGGGCCGTTCAATTCCGGTACCCCGGTTCCACAGACATATCCGGGCTGGATTTCAACAAGCTCGGCAGTAGCTACCAATACTTATCAATACGGTCCGGAAGGTACTTATTATTACCCGATGGATCAGGAAGCCGGAACCATCTGGTATCATGACCATGCCATTGGCCTCACCCATATCAATACCAATATGGGTCTGGCCGGTTTTTTCCCGACTACCGACGATAATGAAAAATGCAAACAAGGGATTACAAACGCCCTACTTTGTCCGACTACAACCAAGATTCTGCCGACATCTCCTTTCGAGTACGGTTATGCCCTGCAGGATCGTATCTTCGACGTTAACGGCCAGCTGGCCATGCCTGCAAGGTTATCAGCCCTCTGGATGTCGGTACCTGCAGCCCGGTAAGACCAACTGTCCTTGGTTGCCCAAATACACCGCTCTTCATGTATTCAACGCCGACAGTCAATGCCTTTAATACCCTGAACAGTGATCCTGTCGGCCACCTGATTCCCTACGTGGCAGCGTCGCCGATACTTGCGACTAATCCGCTTAATGTCAACGCACCGTTTCTGGCAACCAGTTCGACGCTTGAGTACTTCGGCAACATGCCGGTTGTCAACGGTGTCGTCTACGGCAAAGAAACCGCCGAACAGCGCGTTGTCCGCATGCGCTTCATCGGTGGTACCGACTCCCGCACCTGGGTTATGCGGCTCAAGATCAAAGACGCCAATCCTCTCGCTCCTGCCAGGTACCTTCCCTTCTGGCAGATCGCCTCAGAGCAGGGCTTGCTTGCCAAACCGGTAATGCGTGAGAGTATGGTGCTCATGCCCGGTGAACGTCTTGACGTCCTGGTCGACTTCAAAGCCACGGCTACCATTCTTAATGATAGCGGCGTTGTCGTTGCCGGCTCCGGGCCGTTGGCCGGTGGCCAGGTAATCATGGAAAACTGGGGAGCAGATGCTCCCTATGATGGTTCGGTTATCCCGACCGTAGCAGCAACTCTGCTTGATCCGGTACTGGCTGCAGGTCACGCAGCGCTGCTGATTCCGGAAATAATGGCTTTCAATGTCGTCGCCATAAATTCCACACTCACACCCCCGGCTACCGTTGCCGATGTCCCTACACCGACAGCAGCCTGGGCTGCGGCGACAACACTTAACACGATTCCCAGCATGTTGTTGAATCCCAATCAAAACCCTGATCCTCGTAAAGTTTCTTTGGTTGAAATAAAGGACCTTTGGGGTCGGACCATGCCGACAATCGATGCTCGCGGTTTTATGGAAATTCCGCAAACCGAGATGATCGCTCGTAACCAGACCCAGGTATGGGAAATCGTCAATACCACTGTCGATGCCCACCCGATGCATCTGCATCAGGTAGCATTCCAGACACTTGGCCGCTATATAATCAACACGGTACCAGTTACTACTGCGACTGGTGTCCCTACGGTTGACCCGCTTACCGGCCTGAATGTCACGGCACTGGATGTAGTTTACGCGCAGACCGTGCCACCGTACGACTCGATATCTTATGTCGTTAACCCGCTTTCCCCGGCACTGATTGCCCCCGATCCAAGTGAAGCCGGCTGGAAAGACACTATCATGTGTCCTCCCGGTCAGGTGACCAGGGTCATCGCCAAGTTCGATATCGTCGGTCAGTATGTATGGCATTGTCATATTCTTTCACATGAAGAGCACGACATGATGCGGCCGATGAAAATTGCACCGGTAATTAATACCCCGACCATTACTGCCAGTTCTCCGGCAACAACTGTCGGCGCAGCCGTGACCTTCACCTCTTCAATTGCGACAACAACAACCGGCGTTATAACTACTCCGCTTGCCGGCGCAAGTTACGTTTTCGAGTATATGAAAGTCACTCTTCCCGCCGGGACAACCTGGACGGAACTTGTGCCGTCAACATCAAACATAGCCGTTATTACCTTCCCAACTGCCGGGACTTATAATGTCCGGGTAAAAGTGAATGATCCTTTGCAGAATTTTGCCACCAGCCTCTACTCCAACCAAACCGGCCTGGCGATAACGATCAATCCTACCTTTACCATAACGGTTACCCAGGGTCTTAATGGCACCATCACCCCTGCGGGTACCCTCGGCGTTGTCACCGTAGCCAGTGGCGGCACTCAGGCCTTCACCATCACCCCGATCGGCGCTCTCGCCATCACCAATGTATTGGTTGACGGAGTATCTGTCGGTGCAGGTGCTACCTACACGTTCACCAACGTGCTTGCAAACCACACCATTACCGCCACCTTCGGTGTTTCCGCCGCTGCTCCTGCAACTGCTATCCTTTCTTCTGTCCAGCCGAGTCCGCAATTAGCTGGCACTACGGTGCAATTCACAGCAGGTGCAACAGGAGGAAGTGGAACGTACGAGTATGAATTTAATGTAAGAAATACGGTTGGTGTCTGGTCAGTCGGCCGCGTCTATTCTACGATAGCAACATGGAGTTGGAATACAACCGGTTTAACGCCCGGCACCTATGCCATCACGGTTTTTGTGCGAAATGCCGGGACTACTGCACCGAGCCGAGTATATAAGACCATGTACTTTGCTGTATTGGCACCGACGATACCGCCTGTTGCAACTGCAACCCTCTCTTCTGTACAACCGAGTCCGCAATTAGTTGGTACTACAGTGCAATTCACAGCCGGTGCAACAGGAGGAAGTGGAACGTACGAGTATGAATTTAATGTAAGAAATACGGTTGGTGTCTGGTCAGTCGGCCGCGTCTATTCTACGATAGCAACATGGAATTGGATTACAGCCGGATTAACTCCTGGCAACTATGCCATTACGGTATTTGCGCGAAATGCCGGGTCAACTGCACCGGGTCGAGTTTATAAGACCGTATACTTTGCAATCAGATAATTAATCTATTTTTAGAGCCACATGGGATTCGTTTTCAAGACGCCCTACTTTGATGATTGCAAAGTAGGGCGTTTCCTTAAAGAACTGGAGCTTAGTTTCAATGTTCAAGCAGGGAAGGGGACTCGAACGAGTGGCACCTTGTACATCCGAAGCCGTGCCGTTGTCGGAACTTGTCGCTGTAATTGGTGATGGCGTTCCGGGTGAAGGTCTCTGGCAGGCACAGTATGATGGGCAAAAAAAAAGATGGAAACCCATGATCATGCCGCCAAGGCGCATATAATCAGGAGGAAATGAAGATGAGAAAAAGTAATAATTGCCACTGGAGCAATGCTGTCGCTGGTGCTGTTCGCCACTAGGCGGATTTTGTGACACACGCAAAGGGGAAAAAATTGACGATAAGAAAGAGTTCGAGGTGCACTGCGCCGTATGTCATCCCAATGGCGGCAATATCATCAACGCTAAAAAGCCTCTGGGGAAGAAGGCTCTGGAGGCAAGCGGAAAGAATAACGCCAAGGATATCATCGCAACATTGCGCAAGCCGGGGCCGGGCATGATCAGATTCGACGAGAAGACCATTTCCCCCAAGGAAGAAAAGGCGATTTCAGATTATATCCTGAAGGCGTTCACGTAGTGCAGAAAGAAAGTTTTATTTCTGAAAGGAGAAACTCACGAAAAAACGGAACAATACAGCAATATCGCTGGTTTTTGTTATTATTACTACAGGATCCGGTTTTGCAGTCGGTCCGGACAAAACTCTGGAGTTCAATGGAAGTCCGATGGGTATGGTGATATTCGAAGGATCAGCCCACAAGAATTCTGGATTGGCCTGTTCAGACTGCCACAATCCGGAAATTTTCCCGAAGATGAAGCAGGGAACAGTGACGATACCCATGAACGAACTGTACATCGGCAAGTATTGCGGCAAATGTCATAACGGCAAAAAGACTTTCATGAACAAGGATAATTGTACTCGCTGTCACCATAAAGCCGGACTCAAACAGGGTACTGCGACCGGATTCTGAATGCGCTAGCAGTTATGCCCGGTGTTGCCGGCAGCAAGAACTTCCTGCCTCTAACCCCTGCCGTATGGAACAAAAAGGAGACTCATCGTGAAGGAAGAGCATTCGGCCACCGCTTCATCGACAGCACTGGACGAACTCTGCATCAACACCATCCGGTTTCTGGCAGTGGATGCAATTCAAAAAGCCAACAGCGGCCATCCGGGGATGCCTCTGGGGGCAGCCCCCATGGTTTATCACCTCTGGACCCGCTTTCTCCGGCACAACCCGGTCAACCCCGCCTGGTTCGACCGCGACCACTTTGTCCTCTCTGCCGGTCATGGCTCCATGCTCCTCTATAGCCTGCTGCACCTCACCGGCTATGATCTCCCTCTCGCCGAAATCAAACAGTTCCGCCAGTGGGGGAGCAAGACCCCCGGCCACCCTGAACGTGGAGTCACCCCTGGAGTCGAAACAACCACCGGGCCGCTTGGCCAGGGCTTCGGCAATGCCGTCGGCATGGCGATTGCCGAAGCCTGGCTGGCCGCCCGCTACAACCGTCCCGGCCATGCAGTGGTCGATCACCGCACCTACTGCCTTGTCGGCGACGGTGACCTGATGGAAGGGGTTGCCGCGGAGTCCGCCTCCCTCGCCGGCCACCTGCGCCTCGGCAAGCTTATCTGCCTTTACGACGACAACCGGATCACCCTGGCTGCTGCCATTGATCTTGCTTGCAGCGAGGATCGTGGCGCCGGCTTTGCGGCCTGCGGCTGGCATGTGCAAACGGTTGCCGATGGCAATGATCCCGCGGCGATTAACGCTGCCCTGGAAGCGGCACGAGCCGAAACTGCCCGCCCCTCTCTCATTCTTGTCCGGACTCACATCGGCTACGGCTCTCCCCATCGCCAGGACAGCTTCGAGGCGCACGGCTCCCCCCTGGGGGTCGAAGAGGTGCGGCTTACCAAGGAAAACCTCGGCTGGCCGATAGAACCGCAGTTCCATCTTCCTGAGGCTGCAGTTCGCCACTTTCGGCAGGCAATAGAGCAGGGACGGGAAGCTGAAGCGGCCTGGAACGGGCGGTTTGCCACATACGCACGAGAGTTTTCCGAACCGGCTGCAGAGCTTCGCCGGGTGATGGCAGGCGAGCTGCCTGTTGGCTGGGATGCGGAAATTCCCCGGTTTGTCCCTGACCCGAAGGGGATCGCGACCCGGGTCGCCGCGGGTAAGGTGATGAACGCCATTGCCTCGCGGTTGCCACAACTTATCGGCGGCTCGGCCGATCTTGACCCGTCGACTCACACGGCTCTGACCGGGCTGGGGGATTTCCAGAGCCCCGGCCTGAACCCTGCTGACAGGCAGGGAGCGGTCGGCGGCAGATGGGACTACAGCGGCCGCAATATCCATTTCGGCGTCCGTGAGCATGGCATGGGGGCAATCATGAATGGCATGGCCGCCCATGGCGGAACCATCCCTTTCGGCGCCACCTTCCTCACTTTTTCCGACTATATGCGCCCTTCCTTGCGCCTGGCAGCGCTCATGGGTCTGCACGTAATTCACGTCTTTACCCACGACAGTATTGCTCTTGGCGAAGACGGCCCCACTCATCAACCGGTGGAGCAGCTGGCGACGCTCCGGGCGATTCCGAACCTGGTCGTCATTCGTCCGGGCGACGCCAACGAAGCGGCAGTCGCCTGGCAAATGGCTCTGGAGCTGAACAACCAACCGGTGGCCCTCATTTTCTCCCGGCAGAATCTCCCGGTTTTCGACCGGAACAGTTTTGCCCCGGCGGACGGACTGCGCCGTGGTGGTTACATTCTCGCCGGCGCCGGCGGAGAGCTCCCCGATATCCTCCTCATCGCCACCGGCTCGGAGTTATCCCTGGCAGTGGCGGCCCGGGAAATGCTGGTCGCACGGGAGCTCCGCGTCCGGGTCGTCTCCCTGCCGAGCTGGGAGTTATTCGATGCACAGCCCCAGGCATACCGCGACGCGGTTCTGCCTCCCCAGGTCGGCAAGCGACTGGGCATTGAGGCGGGCTCTCCGCAGGGGTGGCATCGCTACGTCGGCATGAGGGGTGAGATTATCGGCGTAGAGCGTTTCGGTTCCTCCGCCCCTGGCGATGTGGTGCTGCGCGAGTATGGTTTTACCGTTGAAAATGTCTGTGAACGAGCCCTGAGCATGCTGCGGCGGGGAAGGGTGTGACACGGGCGGCGGTTCGATATGATGTCCCCGGATATAAGGACGGGCAGATCGCAAATCATGACTGAAACAGAACCTGAACGTGAACAGCAAGCCGGCCGGTTGCCACAACATCCACTCAACTCACAGCGTCCACGCCATCTATTCACCCTTAGCCTGGCAGCGCTGGGGGTCGTTTACGGCGACATCGGCACGAGCCCCTTGTATGCGCTCAGGGAGTGCTTCCATGGCAGCCATTCCCTGCCGCCGACGCCGGTAAACGTGCTCGGGATACTCTCCCTTGTCTTCTGGGCTCTCACCCTTGTCATCTCCATCAAATACCTGTTCTTTTTGATGCAGGCCGACAACCATGGTGAGGGAGGGATTCTGGCGCTCCTGGCACTGCTCACGCCGCGCCACCTGTCCCCCGGCCAGCGGCGTTACCTCCTCCCCCTCGGTCTGTTCGGGGCAGCCCTTCTCTACGGCGACGGGGTGATCACCCCCGCCATCTCGGTCCTGAGTGCCGTGGAAGGGATCAAGCTAGCCGCACCGTCTTTGGAGGGTTTCGTCATTCCGGCCACCATCCTGATTCTGATCGCGCTTTTTCTCTTCCAGAAACGGGGGACGGCAAATGTCGGCGCAGTGTTCGGGCCGGTAATGGCGATCTGGTTTACCACAATTGCGCTACTCGGCATCGGCGGTATCCTGCAGGCTCCGGAGGTTTTTCAGGCGGTGAACCCTCTCCACGCCGCCTGTTTTTTTCACGAGAACGGTCAGCTTGCTTTTCGGGTTCTCGGCTCGGTTTTCCTGGTTGTCACAGGCGGAGAGGCTCTTTACGCCGACATGGGGCATTTTGGTTCGCGTCCGATCCGAACGGCGTGGTTCACTTTTGTTCTTCCCGCACTGCTGCTCAACTACTTCGGCCAGGGGGCATTGCTTCTCGTCCAACCGGGAAAAGCGTCCGACCCTTTCTACAACCTGGCTCCGGGGTGGGCTCTTTATCCACTCATCATCCTGGCCACCATGGCTACGGTTATCGCCTCCCAGGCCGTAATATCCGGCGCCTTCTCCCTCACCCGTCAGGCGATGCAGCTCGGTTACAGCCCCCGGTTCCGGCAGGTCCAAACATCTTCGGAGGAAATCGGGCAGGTCTACCTCCCAACCGTTAACTTCGGTCTCATGCTTGTTACCATTGCCCTCGTTCTCGGATTCGGCTCGTCGGCAAACCTCGCCGGAGCCTATGGTGTTGCTGTAACTACTACCATGGTGATTACGACCATTCTTGCCTATTTCCTCATGAAGAAGCGCTGGCACTGGCAAATGGCAGCAGCCGCGGCTCTGGCAGGGCTGTTTCTCTCCTTCGATATCCCATTCTTTGCGGCGAATCTTCTCAAGATTGCTCATGGCGGCTGGTTCCCCCTGGCTGCCGGCACATTAATCTTTACCCTGATGACAACCTGGCGGCAGGGACGGTCACTGCTCAGTCACAAGTTACAGAAAGACGGACAGCCGCTTGAGGCTTTCATTGAGACACTGGCGGCATCACCACCCCACAGGGTACCCGGAACAGCTGCCTTCATCACCAGAATCCCCAGCGGTACGCCTCAAGTTCTCCATCACCACCTGGTTCACAACCAGGTGCTGCATGAACAGGTCATCATTCTCACTGTCCTGACGGAGGAGATTCCGCGGGTGCCGGCGGCGGATCGGGTGACGGTTACTAAAATGCCGCTGGGTTTTGCCCGGGTCATTGTCCGTTACGGCTTCATGCAGAGCCCCAACGTGCCGGTGGCGCTGCGGCAGTGCGAGCACCACGGGCTGACGGTGAATCTGGAGCAGACCACCTATTACCTGGCGCGGGAGACCATCATCTCCTCGCCGCTGCAATCGGGGATGATGCGCTGGCAGGAAAAACTCTTCTCCTTCATGTCCCGCAACTCCGCTGCGGCGACCGCCTTCTTCAATATCCCGGCGGAACAGGTGGTGGAATTGGGACAGCAGGTGGAAATCTAGAGGTGTCATTCATGGGGCCCTTCTTATCGCAACATCAGCAGAAGCCCGTCCGGCAAAGCCAGGGTTGAGCATTTTTAGGTATGGGAGAGCAGGTATGGATACGACAACAAAGTTCTGGGCGTTGTCAGTAGCAATGACCGCCGGCAAGCAGTTCGTGCGCGAGATTCGCGAACGAAGCATCGCTGATCTGCCACCTGGGGATTTACTGGTGCGGGTGCACTACTCCTCCCTCAACTACAAGGATGCTCTGTCAGCTACCGGCCATCCCGGGGTGACGCGGCAGTTTCCCCACACTCCGGGCATTGATGCTGCCGGTGAAGTGGTCTCGTGCACGAGCGGCTCTTTTGTTCCGGGAGAACAGGTGATTGTCACCGGCTACGATCTGGGGATGGAAACCGACGGCGGCTGGGGGCAATACATTCGTATCCCGTCCGCTTGGGCAGTGCGGCTGCCGGCAGGATTGACATTGCGTGAAGGGATGGCGATCGGCACTGCCGGCTTCACGGCAGCCCTGTCAGTACAGAAGCTGGTACAGGCCGGAATAAATCCGGCAGACGGCGACATTCTCGTCACCGGGGCCACCGGGGGGGTCGGCAGCATTGCCCTGTCCATACTGGCCCGGGCCGGATTCCGGGTGGTGGCTGCCACCGGCAAAGGGTCAGCTGAACCGTTTTTGCGCAGCCTGGGTGCGGCTGAAGTCATTCCGCGTGAACAGGTAACAACCGGTGCCGAGCGGCCGCTGATGAAAGAGCGCTGGGCAGGGGTTGTCGATGTGGTCGGCGGAGAGACTCTGGTGGCGGCTGTCAAATCGACCCGCTACGGAGGCGCAGTCACCTGCTGCGGCCTGGTCGGCGCCACCGAATTCTCCCTGAATGTCTATCCCTTCATTTTGCGCGGGGTGAGTCTTCTTGGCATCGATTCAGTCAACTGCCCCGCGGCAACACGCCTGCAGGTCTGGAAAAAACTTGCGGGCGAGTGGAAGCCCGGGCATCTGGCAGAAGTGGTGACCGAGGTTGCCCTGGAAGGAGTCGAGGAAAAAATCCGGGTCATTCTGCAGGGTGGAATCCGTGGGCGGGTGATTGTGAAACTGTTGTAGCTGAACCACAAATAAAAAGGAGAAGCCATATGTCACATCTGTTTGAACCGCTTACCCTGCGCAGCGTAACGCTTCCGAACCGGATTGCCGTATCTCCCATGTGCCAGTATTCAAGCGTGGATGGCTTTGCCAATGACTGGCATCTGGTCCACCTCGGCAGCCGTGCTGCCGGCGGAGCGGGGCTGGTGATGACCGAAGCTGCGGCGGTAACTCCGCAGGGGCGCATCAGTCAGCATGATCTTGGCATCTGGAACGACGCGCACACAGAATTTCTGGCACGTATCGTCCACTTTATCGCGCAACAGGGGAGCATCGCCGGCATCCAGCTGGCGCACGCCGGTCGCAAGGCAAGTACTCCGCCGCCGTGGGAGAACCGGTCCGTTACCATAGCCGAAGCGGAGGGTGGCTGGCCGATTGTGGCGCCAAGCGCCATACCCTTTGACGAAGGTTGCATCGTACCAACGGCACTGAGCGAAGCCGGGATCAGGGAGATAACTGCCGCTTTTGCAGAGGCTGCCCGCCGCTCTTTATCGGCCGGGTTCCGGATTGCTGAAATTCATGCTGCTCATGGCTATCTGCTACACCAGTTTCTCTCTCCGCTCAGTAACCAGCGTACCGATCGGTATGGCGGCAGTTTCGAAAACCGCACCCGCTTGCTGCGGGAGGTAATAATTGCTGTCAGAGCCATCTGGCCGGAGAACCTGCCCCTGCTGACGAGGATTTCTGCTACCGATTGGGTTGAGGGTGGCTGGGATATTGAGCAGTCTGTCGAACTGGTGCGACAGCTTCTGCCGCTTGGTGTTGATCTGATCGATTGTTCCTCGGGGGGGAGCGCTCCGCATGCCCGGGTACCTCTCGGGGCAGGCTATCAAACCCGGTTCGCCGAGCAGATCCGCCGTGAAACCGGTGGCAAGACCGGTGCAGTCGGCCTGATTACGGCGCCGGCACAGGCAGATCACATTATCCGTTCCGGCCAGGCCGACCTGGTGCTCCTCGCCCGGGAACTGCTGCGTACCCCCTACTGGCCTCTGGAGGCTGCACGGCAGCTTGGTCATATAGTATCATGGCCGGCACAGTATGTGCGGGCCGCTCCGCCAAATACACCATCGCATCCGGCATAAAAACAGAAGCGCCATAAAGAGTGAAATGCTTCAACCGTGCTGGAGCTGAAACCGAATTAACAGGAAAAAAGGACCTGGTGGCTTTCCTGCAGCTGTTGTAAGCTGTCGTTGCCGGCGCAATTGATTGCGTCCCCCGGGAAACTCCGGATGGGACTCTATCGATTTTCATCCGGAAACCGGATGGTATGTTAGCCAGATCCACAACGAAGCCAACTTTCATGAGGGGGAAATTACAATGCAGAATAAATCATCGGCGCAGGAACAGTCGGAAGAACTGGGGATGATCATCGGCAGACTTGCTGCCATGCTAGGGATTGTCAAGGAAGCCTTCATCCGCCGGAAACCATTGCCTGATGTCGATCTCATCAAAAAGTTGCATGACCTTGTCGAAGAGATCGCCTTCACGACAGTCCGGGAAGACGAACAGATGCTGGGAACTCCGCTCCGGAGCAGGAAACCTGTGTTCATCTACCAAAGTATTCTTACCCACCTCCACATCATGATAACAACAAGCATCAGCCTGGTGGATGAACTGCAAATACAGCACAGGGTCAAGCCCTGCTTTTCCGAAGCGGCTTTTCAGCAGACAGGGCTATTGTTCACGCAGCAGGAGATGATTCTTTGTACCCTTGAGGAAACAGTGCGTAGCGGCGACGAAGTGCATCTGCGCACTGTCTGCAGGGCATGCAGCGAATTAAGCCGCATCTGCAAGCAGACAGCCTCTGAGCATGAACAGCGCATCGCCAATGGTCTTTGCCAACCTGAATCGGCCCTGCATTTTCTGACGACCCTTGATCTGCTGCTGTTGCTGGTGCATCACGAGCAGGCAACGGTCAAGCTTCTGCTCCGCTGGACGGGAAAAAACCGGAACTGTTCCCGTACGGCAAGCTGTCCAGCGGATGCTGCGTGACTTACAGCGGCAAACCCCGGACAGTTCACAAAACCTTCAGCAAGATTTTGCCCCGGCTATGGCCGTTCCGGAGAGGGGCAGCACGCATTCCACAAACGGCTTGATTTTACCGGCATTTGGCACGGGGACGGGCGCAACTGTTCTTCTGCCAGCTCCCGATTGATCGCTCTGGCTGTCATTAACAGGCCCATGCTGATAAATTGCATATAAAACAGCATGTTCTCCTGCAAATAAAAAACCTGATTAGTGCCAATCTTCAGCTAGCCCCCAAACTGTCATTCCCGAAGCGATTCTGATCGGGAATCCAGCTTATAACCGATTGAAATCATGGATCCCCGACAAAGACATTCGGGGATGACAATCTTAATAGCTGAAGATCAGGGCTAATCAGGATAAAAATTAAAATAATAATAATTAATAGCAATAAGTGGTCTAAGTCCTGTTATAAATAACTATCCACGACAATAAGAGTAAAGTTGTTTCTTCCCTCTGCGAACCATGGTCTGAAGCAGCGGCGCCGGCGTCTTGCAATCGACACTGAATATTTAAACAGAGGACGGAAATGAGTAGTCATGCGGGTAAAGCATCACCAGCCGCCAAACTGCGCCACGGTGCGGAAAAGCAACTCAATGCAAGAACTGCGGCGACCGTTCTTCCCCGGACAGGGGCAGATACGAAGAAACTTTTCCATGAGCTTCAGGTCCACCAGTTGGAACTGGAGATGCAGAATGAAGAGCTGCGCCGCTCTCAGGAAGAGCTGAAGACTGCGCGTGATAAATACAGCCTGCTTTATGATTTTGCTCCGGTAGGTTATTTCACCCTGGCTCGTGACGGTTCTATCCTAGAGGCCAACCTGACCGGGGCCAACCTGCTCGGGCTGGAATGTAGTCGCCTGGTCAAGCGCCGCTTCAGGCTGTTTGTTGACGGTCAAGATCACCCGGTTTTAGCTGCTTTCCTCGAAAAGGTATTTTCAAGCGTTGAGACGCAGGCGTGCGAACTGATACTCTCGAAGGAGGCTGGCAGGTCGCTTGTTGTGCGAGTCGAGGCGGTGGCGGTTGAATCAGGAGAGGAATGTCTCGTCGCGATCATCAATATTTCCATGCTGGTAGATGAACTGCGTCAGAGTCGGCACAAGGAGCAGGCTCGTCGAGCCGAACTGGAATCTTTGATGGAAGCCGTACCGGCAATGGTTTTGATTGCTCACGATCCTGCCGGCAGAAACGTAACCGGCAATCAGATGGCTTACGAGATGACGCATCTGCCGGTCGGGGCGAATATGTCAAAGATTACACCAGCCACTGAATCGTCGCTGAGCTTCGAAACATTCGAAAATGGTCGCTTCATCCCGGCGGTAGAATTACCGATTCATAAGGCCATTCGCACAAATCATCCCGTTCGCGATGAGGAGGTGGAACTTCGCTTTGAGGACGGCAGTTCGCGCTGGATTTTCGGCAGCGCCGTACCGTTGCGGGAAGAAACCGGTGCGGTTCGCGGTGCGATTGGAGCTTTCGTGGATGTGACTGACCGCAAGCGTGCCGAGCAGGAATTGAAACGAGCCCATAATGAACTGGACCTTAGAGTAGGGGAACGAACTGCTGAACTTGCCCGGACCATTGCCATGTTACAGGTAGAATATGCCGAGCGGATAAAGTCCGTGCAAGAGCTTCTTGAAAAGGACCGGATGTTACTGCAGCAAAGCCGCCTGGCGGCCATGGGCGAGATGATCAATAATATCGCCCATCAGTGGCGTCAACCTTTGAATATGTTGGGACTGAATATCCAGCGCATATCCTTGTTCTACAATATGGGGAAATTCAGCAAGGAGTTTCTTGACACAAGCAGCAGGGAAGCAATGAAGCTGATTCAGCACATGTCACAGACTATCGATGTTTTCAGGGACTTTTTCAAGCCCGACAAGGCGAAGACAGATTTTAACGTTAATCAGGCAATTCGGCAAACCATCTCGCTTGTTGAGAATAGTTTCGACTACAATCAAATAAAAATCATTACCCAGATCGATGGCGAAGCATGGATTAATGGTTACCCCAACGAGTTTTCCCAAGCGCTCCTGAATATTTTACAAAACTCCCGCGATGTGCATCTGGAGCGCAAAACCAGTGGCGCGCTGGTAACTGTAGTCTCATCAATTATAAACGGCAATATAGTCATTACGATCACTGATAACGCCGGCGGCATTTCCGAAGAGATAATCGACAAAATATTCGACCCGTACGTCAGTACCAAAGGCCTTCAGGGAACCGGCATTGGTCTGTACATGTCGAAAATCATCATTGAGACCAATATGGGGGGCAGAATAACAGTGCGCAACACAGATCAAGGTACTGAATTCAGGATCGAAGCCGCAGCCTCAACCTGTTGCCCTGTTGCGGTGAAAAGAAAAATCAGCCCCTGCCATTAATCACTGCCTGTTGGGCGGAAATCTGTTTTGCAATCAGGTTTTCCCGGGCTGGCTGTTTGTCTTACAGGGGACCATTTCCTCCAGGGTATCACCACTCTGCTTGCATTAAAGCTCATATTTGCCGCCTTATCCCGCCTGCTCTTTTCTTGAAGAGTTGAAAACTCTCCTGTCTGCCTAGGACAAATACCTAGTAGCTGTTACCTCAAAATCCTATGGCAGTTTCAGCCATCTGCCAATTATTCAAGCAGCTTTTAATCCCCTATACTTTATGCGCAGCTGGCGACTCTCTGTCGCGGAGACAACAGTTTCCCTCCGAAACTCCGGCCGGGAAACTGTTTTTGCAGCGAAGGGCAAGTATTGCAAACCTATAGAGGAGGTATGTCATGACAGGCAGCGATGTGTTGAAAAAAATAAATGAAAGCCGGACGCCCGAGGATGTTTTCGTCAAGTGGAATCGGCGGGAAAACGACTTTGCCGATTATGATCTGATTGATCGATTTGTTGAAAATCTCTCGGCTGGCGAAGAAATAGGCGAGGTATATTTTCTTACCATGGATGAGATGTGGCGCGAAATTAAAAGGCTCACCGGGGAACGGACACGCATCATCAAGACGGCTGCAGGCGACAATGTGGAGTGGCGCCATGAAGGGAAAAGCGGTGAAACCACACAGACCTGCCCCTACACTCCGGACACGCTGATGACAATCTTCGATGTCGAGACCCGGGGTGATGCAATCGGTTGATTGCGCCGCGGAGTAAAATGAAGCCGGGTCTGCCGGGTCGAGATAAATGTGATAATATTAAGCGCAGGCTATTTAAGAAGCCAATGCAATGAGACAGCTTCCAGCCGGAAACAGCGGCTGGGGAAATCTATTGCTCGATTCAGTCTTCGTGTTCAAAGAAAAAGGAGATAGTTATGAATGTTTTTGATTGTGCAATCACTATGGAAGAGGAGGCCAAAGGGTACTACGAAAAACTGGCGGAGGTCACTGCCGTCCCGGAGTTGAAGAACCTCTTCTCGATTCTTGCGGCAGCCGAGCAGGAACACCACGATGCCCTGATAAAAATGAAAGCGAGCCTCGATCCCCAAAAGGCCGGGTTCCTGGCTTTGCAGGAGGCAGCCTGCATTTTCCAACCGCTCCTGGCAAAACGTGATCTCATGGCCGAACTGCAGGAAGACCCCGATGCTTACAGCCAAACGGTGCGCAGAGAGGAAGAGGGGATCAGGTTTTACGAGGAGATGGCCGCGCAGGCTAAAGACGACGGCGTCCGCGACATCCTCCTCATGATTGCCGACGAAGAGCGAAAGCATCTGAACATCGTCGAGAACATATACTCATTCATCGAGTCGCCGAAAAACTACCTTGCCTGGGGAGAGTTCAGTAACCTGAAGGATTACTGAAGAACTGCGAACCAGGTATCTTCATTATCCCCTTGCGCTGGAGATTCCTTCTGACGACTGCGGCAAGGCTGCCTGTTCTGTCATTCGCTGCAGCGTAATTTATATCCTGGCTGATGCGATCGACATTTGTCCGCCAGTGTCGATCATTTTACAATAGAGCTGTTTCAATCGTAGGAGCATGTTGACTGCGGCAGCAATCTGTGGCGAGAACGGTACATCGGCTGATAGTTCTGAAAACCTTTCTTCGATGTACCATTTTATCGCCAAGATTCTTCCGCTTCGACAGATTTCTGAGGAGAAAAATATGAAGAGTTTTGAATGCACGATCTGTCAGTATGTCTATGATCCGGCTTTGGGAGACATTGAAAACGGGATTGCACCCGGAACCGCATTCGAAGATATCCCGGATTCCTGGGTCTGTCCTGTGTGCGGGGCGGGTAAGGATTTATTCGAGGAGCTGTAGCCTTGGCCGGTAAAGTCCGGTTTCGGTATGCATGGATTTCAGCGAAACAATGCCAGCCGGATCAGGAGTCCAGTTAAGTTTACTACCCAAGTAAAAGGAGGAATCAATCATGAAAACCTGGCTGTTGATTATCGGTATTGTAGTTCTGGCTGCAAAGCTGGTTGTGGCTGACAGCAAGCCGTCAGCCGACTGGGGCAGGGAACTGTTCAACAAGAAGACGCTGGGAACCAACGGCAAGAGCTGCGCCAGTTGTCATCCGGACGGGAAGGGGTTGGAAGAGGCGGCGGCATACGATGCCGCCAAACTTGAGAAGGTCACCAATCAGTGCATATCCATGGCGCTCAAGGGTTCAGCCCTGCCGTCCGGTTCTTCCGATCTGGCCTCATTGGTACTGTACCTGAAGACACTGGCTCCTGCCTCGGCGCCATAGCAGTTCATCTGTTTTGTATCTGACCCGTAAGGGATGGAAAACAGGACATATCCCCGGTAACACCAACCGGGCCCGAATAGCTTGCGGGTGTAAGATTCGCAAGTCTTCCGGACGAATAAATCGCGATGAGCTGTTACAACTGCCACGGCGAGCAATGGTAGCAATGTCTGCCGGTAAGGACATGTGAGAGAAAGATAAAGGTCGTCAGGGGTGTTTTATGAGGGTGATTATTATTGGCGGCATTGCTGCCGGCCTGACGGCTGCCAGCCAGATCAGGCGGCTGGCGCCAACGGCTCGGGTGACCATTCTGGAAAAGAGCGGCGACGTTTCTTACGCGGCCTGCGGCATGCCTTACAACCTCTTCTACCCGGACACCCCGGTGGAAAAACTTTATGCGCTCAGTCTGGAGACGATTCAGCGTGACCGCGGCATTGATTACCGCCTTAATCAGGAAGTCACGCGTATCGATCCCTTGAAGAAAGAGGTGACAGTGAGCGATCTTGCCGGTGGCAGGAGCTATAGCGAAGGCTATGACTTCCTGGTATATGCCACCGGCAGCAAACCGAACAGGCTCACAACTCCGGGCTTTGACGGAGATGATGTATTCTACTTCAGGACCCTGGCTGACACGCGGCGGGTCAAGAACTTTATCCACGAAAGGGCGCCCAAGCAGGTAGTCATGATCGGCTCCGGCTATACCAACCTGGAAATGGCCGACGT
>JBBRBA010000059.1:0-20648 GCA_038206285.1 Geobacterales bacterium | reverse complement strand
TGTAGTAAATTGTTCTCATGGAAACCTCCTTGTGGTCTGATTCTGGGCGAGTTCATCTCGACCCTGCCGTTTGCCTGCTGCAAACATTCTGAACCACCTGGAGGTTTCCTGCAATCCTGGCTACTTATTCATCCAAACAGTATATTCAATTGAGTTTTATATACTGTCCCCGGAACCCACCTAGTGCCATTCTATACTGTCCCAGGAACCCACCGCAATATGTCATGAGTTGACCACTGCTGTTAATGCCGCATGTGAAGAAATAATAGAAAGGATTTCAACGGGAGGACAAAAAACAGGCTTTGCGTTCGGTATCGCAAAGCCTGTTTTCTTGAGGTATTTGCCGGTGCTTAGGACGGCTCGTGTTTTCAGCGGCGTATTTTCAGACCAGCCGTCTTCTCCCCAGAGCCACCCAGCCGAGCGGGTAGAAGATGAGAGCGAAGATCGTCCAGCCGGTGAGTATGGTGGCGAAGGCCGCCGGGGCGGCAATGGATATGAGCAGCACCGGTGAGATTACGCCGAGAATAATGAAGGTCAGTATGAGCAGTAGTTTTTGCATGACTTCCTCCTTTGGTACAGCGTGTACTTCCATAATTTAATGATAACGAAAACGCCGTATTTTCTCCAGCAATTTTGTTATGCGCTGTTCACCCCACTGATCACAAGCCGTTACCAACGGAATTCGGGGGACACAATACCGATTTAATCAGGTCCATGGTGTCACCCATTAAAAGGCTGCTGTCAAAGGCAAAAACATTCCCTATGCAAGAAAAAAGGTTTTTTCAAGCCTTACTGTTTTCAGTCACCGGCATCAATACCATTCCCGTTATTTCTATCTATTTTGTGTCAGGCTTGACATATGGATATTCACCATGACCCTTCACGCTGAGTAAGTAACCCGGCTCCTTGAAGTTGTAATTCCTAAAACAGCTCCCAGGGTAAAACTTACTGACTCTCCCCGATCAGCCCCACAAAAGCATCATAGGACGCAAAGCCGGGGGAGGCCTAGGGGGACGTAGCTGCTTTACTGCTTTAAGGAAATTTTTAGGGCTTCCAAGTTGTCAAGTCGGGAAAACCCAGATTCTTCCCACTCACACCCCCTCTCCCCAAACAACAAAGGCCCGCTTTCGCGGGCTTTCCGGTCTGACAGCAATAAATAAACTCATTGTGGCAACGGCCTTGGCTGATACCTACCGCTGGGCCGATGCTGCCGGGAATATCCATTCCGCTGTTTTACAGCAGTTGCCGATAGTTGCAGTGGAGCGCTTCGGCAAGCTTTTTCGCCCGTTCCTTGCCGATGGTTCGTTTACCGGTTTCCAGTTCGCTGATGTGATGCTGGGAAATGCCGGTAAGTTCGGCAAGCTGTTTCTGGGTGAGTCCCTCGCGAATTCGGTAGGCACGTAAAGCTAACTCATGTTCCTTGCCGATATATTCCGGAAAGACCTCTGCCACGTTGTAAGAGCGGGTGTCTTCGCTTTCCAGTGACTCTGCGTAGCGTTTTAACAACGTTACATTGGCAGGGCGAACGCGCAGTTGTATCGTTACCAGGTCGTTAGTAAGGTGCTTTTTCGTGTGTGCCTGCATAGATGATCTCCACAGATATGGTGCCCCGATCTTCACTCCAGACCGCTACATAGGTCGGGTGACCTTTCTTCAGGTGACAGTGATGCCGATTACTCCCAAGTTTCTAATAGTTTGGCCAATCACCCCGCACAGGACCTGCCGCCTCAATCTCTCTGGCGAGTTGAAAAAGCAGCAGACGTAACCGCTCGGGAACCTTATCAGCTTGCTTTTTGGCCTTGCCGGTAAAGGTGACAGTCCAGTTCATACTGTTAAAATATACCCGCTAAGGGGATATTCCAAGGAAAAGTTTTCCGCCTGGACACCGCACTTCCGGGGTCAGACCAAGGCAAGACACTGATATGCTGCTACTGGAGCTGATGCG
Organism: Geobacterales bacterium; assembly: GCA_038206285.1. Lineage (GTDB taxonomy): Bacteria > Desulfobacterota > Desulfuromonadia > Geobacterales > DSM-12255 > VEOV01. Next base: position 18,703 of record JBBRBA010000059.1, on the reverse strand, counting down.
CTCTGCCAGGCGGATTACTGCCGATCTTATGGTGGAGCCTCCTGGGTCAGGTTTGATTTATGGACATTTGAAGAATCTCCAGGCTTCCAAGCTGTCAAGTCGAGAAAGCCCAGTACTCTTCCCACTCACACTCCTTCTCACAAAACAACAAAAGCCTGCTTTCGCAGGCTTCCCAGCCTGATATCAAAACCAATAACGCGCTTCATGCCTGACTTTACTTGACGAGTAACCACCCTTCTTCTGCTCCACCCCATAAGACCTCATGCTCATCCTTACCAACCCCTCCCTTTCGTCCGCAACGGATTGCCTGCCTGGCTATCCAGTCGCACCACCCCCGGCTACAAAATTTTGAATCCACCGACAAAAAATGACTCATTAGCGAATGCACCAATTTTTAGCGAAAAAAGCCAATAACAGATAGAAATATCTACTATTTTTACTTGACAGCACACTTGCCCCAATTTATAGTTTCCCCACGAAGTGGAAAAAAGTGGGAAATGGTGGCTAATGGTGGCAAAGTTCAGGGGAATTTATCCGACAACCATAGATGGCAAGGGGCGTACCAGCCTTCCGGCCAGGTTCAGGGAGATTCTTGTCGAGAGCTTTGGCGACGACCGCTTTTTCCTGACCAACTCGCCGCCGGTAGATCTCGGCGGCGGTATCAACAGTCTCGGGCTGCTTATTTTTCCCTGCAAAGAGTTTGCGCTTTTCGAAGAGAAGTTTCAGACGATTCGCGGCCTGACTCCGGCCCAGCGGGAAAGTATCATTAATATCATAATCAATCCTGCTGTCGAGCTTTCTGCCGACAAGCTCGGCAGATTCCTGGTGCCGCCGAACATGCGCAGAAGCGCGGCCCTTGAAAGGGATATTCTCTTTGTGGCGGCAATGGACAAGATAAAAATCTGGAGCCAGGCGGAGTGGGAGAAGGTTCAGGCGCAGAATATCAGGAACTTCCCTTCCGGGAGTGAGGCGGCTGCGGAGCTGGGACTTTAGTGAGCGGCTTCAGCCATATTCCGGTTCTGCGGGCAGAGGTTCTCCGGTATCTGCAGCCGGTTGCCGGCGGCACATATCTTGACGGCACCCTCGGCGGCGGCGGGCATGCCGCCCTGATACTGGAGGCAACAGGCGGCAGTGGCAGGCTGTTCGGGTTTGACCGGGATCTGGCGGCCATAGCTTCTGCTTCGCAGTCGCTGGCGCGGTTCACGGAGAGCTTCATCCCGGTAAACAGGAATTTCGCCGAACTGACCGAGGCGCTTGCGCCGCTGGGAGTAACGGCGCTCGACGGGTTTCTGCTCGATCTCGGGGTTTCGTCACACCAGCTTGACACGGCTGAGCGCGGCTTCAGTTTTCAGCAGGATGCTCCTCTGGATATGAGGATGGACAGAAACGGCCCGCGGAGTGCGGCTGATCTGGTCAATAACCTATCCCACGGCGAGCTGGCAAGCATAATCAGGGAGTATGGCGAAGAGCGCTGGGCAGGCAGGATCGCTTCTTTTATCTGCAAGGCGCGGGAGGAAGCGCCGCTTGTCAGCACCAGCCAGCTGTCTGACATCATTAAGGCGGCGATTCCCCGCAACGCCTGGGAAGAGCGGCTGCATCCGGCAACACGGACATTCCAGGCGCTGCGGATCGCAGTCAACGATGAGCTTGCCAGCCTGGAAAAAGGGCTGGCAGCTGCGGTCGCGCTTTTGAAACCGGGCGGCCGGGGCGTGGTTATTTCGTTTCACTCGCTTGAAGACCGGATTGTCAAACAGATGTTCCGGCGGCTGTCAACCGGGTGCGTCTGTCCCAAGGATTTTCCGGTCTGTGTCTGCAGCCACCGGCCGGAAGTAAAGGTACTGACCGGCAAGCCGGTAATGGCGGCAGAAACAGAACTGGCAGAGAATCCTCGCTCCAGGAGTGCCAAGTTGAGAGCAGTGGAGAAAATCTGATTGCAAACGGTTGTCATGCCCGAATGATTCCAGCGGCCGGCCGGCATAGACTCCGGATTCCCGGTTAAACCCCGGGGATGACAGATAATTTATTGAATGCAATCCGGACCGTTCTCGAAAGGGGGATAATATGGCAAATATACGCGCCACAATGGACAAGGTAATTGATCCGCGTCGGCTTGACTCTGTTGTTGAGGAGAAGGGCGATCTGCTGCTCTACATGATCGGCATCATCATAATTGTGACGGCGGTATCCGTTTTTCATGTATGGTCGCGCGTCAAGGTCATGGATCTCAACCTGAAGGTAGGCGAACTGCGCCGTGAACTGAAGGAGCAGGAGCAGACGCAGGGGAGGCTGAAGCTCGAAGTCGCTTCTTTGAAGATTCCGGGCAGAATCGAGGCGCTGGCAAAAGGTGAGCTGGGAATGTCACTCCCTACCGAGCAGCAGGTGGTTCAGGTAAAGTGAGAGATAACCGGGAGAAATGGACGCGGTTCAGGATTCGCTTCATCGGCGGGGTGTTCATCCTGCTGCTGTCTGTTTCCATTGCCCGTGCCTTCTATCTGCAGATCTACGAGCAGGAGCGCTTCGCGCACCTTGCCGAGAAGCAGCATCTGAAGGTAGTACAGCTGACCCCTTCCCGTGGAGCAATTTATGACTCCACCAATTCGGCGCTGGCGGTCTCCATCGAGATGGATTCCCTCTATGCCGAACCACGCAATATGGAGAATCTTGCTGCAGCGGCGGCAGAGCTTGCGCCGGTGCTCGGCCTGACCAAAGAGGCTGTTGAGAAGAAGCTGCTTTCCAGCAAGGGATTTGTCTGGCTGGCACGCAGACTTACCCCGGATATCGCGGCGGCGGTCCGCAAGCTTGATATTGACGGCACCGGTTTTGCCAAGGAGCCGAAGCGTTTTTATCCGAATGCCGAAATCGGCAGCCATGTAATCGGCTTTACCGGACTCGACCCGGAGGGGCTAGAAGGGGTCGAGCGCCGCTATGACAGCACCCTTCTCGGCAATACCGGCTACATGGTGACCGAGCGCGATGCTCTTGGCAGGGACATCGGCACGCGCGGCATGATGATGAAGAGCGCTTCGGCCGGGCAGAGCATTGCCCTCACCATTGACAAGAATATTCAGTATATCGCCGAAAAAGAGCTTGCTGCCGCTGTCGAAAGCAGCCGCGCCAAGGGGGGAATTGCCATAGTTATGGAGCCTGACAGCGGCAGGTTGCTGGCAATGGCGAATTATCCGACCTTCGATCCGAACCTGTTCGGCAAATTCCCGCCGCAGGCGCTCAGAAACAGGGCGATCACCGACAGTTTCGAGCCGGGTTCGACGATGAAGGTTTTCCTGATTGCCGCGGCGATTGAAGAGAAGGTGGTTTCACAGCATGATGCCTTCGATTGCGAAAACGGCGTTTACAGCATCGGCGGTCGCACCATCCACGATACGCACAAGTACGGCCGGCTTTCGGTCGGTGACATTCTCAAGCACTCCAGCAATATCGGCGCCGCAAAGATCGGTGCCAGGCTCGGTTCGGAAAGGCTTTACGGTTATCTCAAAGGGTTCGGTTTCGGTACGAAGAGCAATATCGATCTTCCGGGGGAGGCTGCCGGCTATCTCCGCAATAAAAGCCAGTGGTACGGGGTTGACCTTGCATCGATCTCGTTCGGGCAGGGGGTCTCGGTCAGCGCGCTGCAACTGGCAACGGCAATGTCGGCCATTGCCAACGGCGGCAATCTGCTGCAACCGTACCTGGTGGAAAAGATAATGGACGCCAAGGGGAATGTTCTGAAGAAGATCTCGCCGGTAAGCCGGCAGAAGGTCATCTCCCCGCAGACAGCCGGAATTCTGGCAAAGATGATGGAAGGCGTTGCGGCAGAGGGGGGTACCGGAACCCTGGCAGCGGTTGACGGCTTCAAGGTTGCAGGGAAGACCGGTACGGCACAGAAGGCAGACCCGGTCACCAAAGGATACTCGGCTGACAAGCGTACCGCCTCTTTTGTCGGTTTTGTCCCGGCCGATAACCCGAGGCTGACCATAGTCATTATCGTTGATGAGCCGAAAACCAGCCCCTACGGCGGGGTGGTAGCGGCACCGGCATTCAGTGCCATTGCCCGGCAGAGTCTCTGTTATCTCCGGGTCTCCCCGAATCAGCCGCTGAAAAAGAGGCCGGGGGTTATTGAAGTGAAGAAAGATGTGCCGCAAGTCGCCGCTATTGCCGAGGAGACCGAAGAGATCCTGCCTGAGAGTCAGTTTCAGGGGGAGATGACCATGGCGAATTTCCGTGGCATGAGCATGCGTCAGGTGTTGCAGTTAATGGAGAAAAAGGGGCTGAATGTCAGGCTGATAGGGAGCGGGAGGGTTATTGAGCAGAGCCCGCCTCCTGGGAAAAGGATAACTCCGTCCGATCCGGTATGGGTAAGGCTGGCGCCGTCAGCATGAGAAAATAAAAAGGCCGCTAGAGATGAAACTTTCCGAACTGCTGCAAGCAACCAGAGTCATCAAGGTCCTCGGCACGGTGGATCCGGAAATCACCGGACTCCATCATGACTCCCGCACAACAACCGGCAACGGACTCTTTTTTGCCGTCAAAGGGGCCAATGCCGACGGTCATGACTTTATCCGCGCTGCCGTAGCCAACGGCGCTACGGCACTGATCGTCGAAAACAACGAAAATCTTCCCGCCGGCATAACGGCGGTGCTGGTAGCTGATGTGCGGCTGGCAATGGCGCAGATCGCCGCCGCTTTTTACGGCCGGCCGACTGCAGCAGCGCCACTGATAGGGATTACCGGCACCAACGGCAAGACCACCACCACCTACCTGCTCGAAGGGATCCTGGCAGCTGCCGGCCTGCCTGCCGCTGTTCTTGGCACCATCAGTTACCGGTTCGGCGCTACGGTGCTGGAGGCGTCACACACGACGCCGGAGTCAACCGATTTGCAGGCGGCGCTGCGAAAGCTGGCCGATGCCGGCGCCAGGTCATTTGTGCTGGAGGTTTCATCCCATGCGCTGGAGCAGCGGCGCGTGGACGGCTGCAGCTTCGACGTCGGCATCTTCAGCAACCTCACGCGGGATCATCTCGATTATCACGGCAGCATGGAGCAGTATCTGCAGGCAAAAAAACGCTTCTTTGCCGAGCTGCTCAGGGCGGATAGCGTAAAACCGTGGCGCCGGGCAGCCGTCAATATGGATGACCCGTATGGCGCCGCGATCAGGGCGTGCGCCGCCTGTCCGGTCATCACTTACGGCACTGGTGACGACAACGATGTTCACGGGGTTGACGTCAGCATCTCGGTGCACGGCATCAGCGGCTGTATCCGCACCCCCAAAGGGGAATTCCCCTTTGCCTCGAAGCTGCTGGGGCGGTTCAATCTCGCCAATATCCTCGCGGCAGTAACTGCCGGGGTAGCGCTCGATCTGCCGCTTGCTGCCATAAAAGCCGGTATCGAAGGGCATCTGCCGGTTCCGGGAAGGTTGGAGCGGGTAGAGAACAGCCGCGGTGTTACCTGTCTCGTCGACTATGCCCACACCGGTGATGCCCTGGAAAATGTCCTGGCGACTCTCAGCGAGATTGCGACCGGGCGGATAATAACCGTCTTTGGCTGCGGTGGCGACCGGGACAGCGGTAAACGGCCGATAATGGGGGCAGTGGCGATAAAGTTCTCCGACCTGGCGCTGGTCACCGCCGATAACCCGCGCACGGAAGATCCGTTCAAAATTCTCGAGCAGGTGAAGGCGGGGATAATTCCCTCTGCCGTCCGTGAATACAGGACCGGCGAACTTGACTCCGGCTTCGAGGAAAAAGGGTTCATTGTCATCGAGAACCGCAGGGAAGCAATCCGGCTGGCGGCACGGCTGGCGAAGCCGGGCGATATACTGCTGCTGGCGGGCAAGGGGCATGAGGACTATCAGGTCATCGGCACGACAAAGCATCACTTTGACGACCGTGAAGAGGCAGCAAAGGCTTTTGGAGAGTGATTCCCATGTTCACTGTCAAAGAGATAGCAGAGGCAACAGGCGGCAGGATAAGCGGCTGCCCGCAGGGTGAGGTCTTCGGCGTCTCTACCGATTCCCGGAGCGCCGCGCCGGGGGAGCTCTTCATCCCTCTCAGGGGAGAGCGTTTTGACGGCCACGACTATCTGGCAACAGTCTTTGCCAAAGGGGTAACTGTTGTCCTGGCAGAGGAGAGCCGGCTTGCGTCCCTGGCTGTACCGGCTGAAGCAACCGTTGTCGCGGTAGCGGACACCCTGGCTGCTCTCGGGGATCTGGCAACAGCATACCGCCGCCGTTTTTCCCTGCCGGTGGTCGCTATCACCGGGAGCAACGGCAAGACAACTACCAAGGAGATGCTGGCCGCAATCCTCGCAACCAACGGCAACGGGCTCAAGACGGCGGGCAACCTGAACAATCTTGTCGGCCTGCCGCAGATGGTCTTCCAGCTGGGCGCCGGGCATAAATGGGGGGTATTCGAGCTGGGGATGAGCGAATTCGGCGAGATTGACCGGCTGGCGGCAATTGCCGCGCCGGTGGTCGGGGTAGTCACCAATGTTTTCCCTGCCCATCTGGCGAGCATGGGGAACATGGCCGGGGTTGCCAGGGCAAAAGGGGAGCTGTTCCTCCGCCTCAAGCCAGGGGCAACAGCTGTCTTCAATGCCGATGATCCGCTGGTATCCGGGCTTGCCGTGCCGGATGGCGTCATCCGCAGAGGTTTCGGGCTGCACGGGGCCGAGGTGACGGCGCTGAACCTGACGCAGCACGGCAAAGAAGGCCAGAGCTTCACTCTGAAAATCGGTGACGAGTCGGCAGAGGTGCTGCTGCACGCCTTCGGGCTGCACAATATTTACAATGCGCTGGCGGCGGCGGCAGCAGCGGCGGCGCTCGGCCTGCCGCCGGCCGCAGTTATCGCCGGACTGGCTGCGTTCACCCCTTACGACAAAAGGTTCAAGCTGGATGACCTTGGTGCCATTGTTCTGATAGATGACAGCTACAATGCCAATCCTGCTTCGGTCGGCGCGGCACTGCTGACGCTGCGGGAGCTCAAAGGGGCGCGCCGGGGCATTGCCGTGCTCGGCGATATGCTCGAACTTGGCGCAGAGAGCATTGCTGCGCACCGGGATGTCGGCCATCTGGCAGCCAACTGCGTCGATCGTCTTTATCTGTTCGGCAAGATGGGGGAGGTAGTCGCTGCCGCTGCTATCGATGCCGGCATGCCGCCCCGTGAGGTGATTGTCAGCGCCAGTCACGAAGAGATTGAAACGGATATCGTCAAGGACCATCTTGACGGCGATTACATTATGGTGAAGGGGTCGCGCGGCATGAGGATGGACCTTGTCTCTGCCGCTTTAAAGGAAATTTTTTCCGGCCGCGATTATGACGGCGGGAGGGGCTGATGCTTTATCATATTTTTTACCCGCTTGCCGCCGACATCAGGCTTTTCAATGTATTCAAGTATCTGACGTTCAGAACGATCTATGCCATGATAACGGCGCTGCTGGTGGCTTTCATCATCGGCCCGTGGGTCATAAGAAAGCTGGAGAGCCTGCAGGCGCGTCAGGTGATCAGGACAGACGGGCCGGAATCCCACCTGAAAAAACAGGGGACGCCGACCATGGGCGGGGTGCTGATCCTGGCGGCCATACTGATTCCGACGCTGCTCTGGGCTGACCTGACAAATATCTATATCTGGCTTGCGCTGCTGGTCATTGTCGGCTACGGCATAATCGGTTTTGTCGATGACTACAAGAAGGTGGTAGAAAAGAACACCAAGGGGCTCACCGCCCGCCAGAAGATGTTCTGGCAGCTGGTTATTGCCTGCGGGGTCGCCACGGTCCTTTATCTTCTCCCCGGCTTCTCCGAACAGGTCTATTTCCCCTTCTTCAAGAATCTTCATCCGGATCTCGGCTATTTCTACATACCGTTTGTTGCCCTGGTGATTGTCGGTGCCAGCAATGCCGTCAATCTTACCGACGGGCTGGACGGGCTTGCCATCGGTCCGGTATCGATAAACGCGGCAACCTATATGATCTTTGCCTATATCGCCGGCAATTTCAAGCTTGCCACCTATCTGCAGATACCGTATGTCCCGGGCACCGGCGAGCTTGCCATCCTCTGCGGGTCGATGGTCGGCGCCGGGCTCGGTTTTCTCTGGTACAACTCCTATCCGGCCGAGGTTTTCATGGGGGATGTCGGCTCCCTGTCGCTCGGCGGCGGACTCGGCACAGTCGCAGTGCTGACAAAACAGGAGATTCTGCTGGTCATTGTCGGCGGCGTCTTTGTCGTCGAGGCGCTTTCGGTGATTTTCCAGGTCGGCTCCTACAAGTACCGGGGGAAGCGGATCTTCCGCATGGCGCCGATCCATCATCACTTCGAACTTAAAGGGGTCGCCGAACCGAAGATCATTGTCAGGTTCTGGATAATCACCATAATTCTTGCCCTGGTGGCGATATCGACGCTGAAGCTGAGGTGATTTGCAGCGAAAAGTAGAAGCGGACGGCTGCAGCAGATCAATAACGGGTAATAGTTGTGGAACGCAAGATAACAGGCGCAAACTAATTTCACACATGGTCTTGAACATGGAACTGAACAATAAAAACATCCTGGTAATGGGTCTGGCGCGTACCGGTGTCGCCTGCTGCCGTTTTCTTGCAAAAAAGGGCGCTTGTGTCACAGCGACCGACATGCGTGAGGAATCAGCTCTGGCAGAAGTCATGGCAGAGCTCGAAGGCGCTGACATCCGCTTTGTGCTCGGCCGCCACGAGGAGGCTGATTTCCTTAACGCAGAGCTGATTGTCGTCTCCCCCGGCGTGCCGATGGATCAGCCGCTGCTGCTTATGGCAAAGCGGGCCGGCAAAGAGATCGTCAGCGAGATCGAGCTGGCGTCAAGGTTCATCACGGCGCCGCTGGTGGCGATTACCGGCACCAACGGCAAGACGACGACAACGACGATTTGCGGCGAGATCTTCCGGGCAAACGGGTTTGCCACCTATGTCGGCGGCAATATCGGTGATCCGCTGATCGAGCTGCTGGTGTCGGGTCAGGAAGCGGAACGGGTGGTGGTCGAGGTGAGCTCTTTCCAGATGGAGTGGATCAGCAGTTTCCGGCCGAAAGTTGCCGTCCTGCTCAATATCAGCGAAGACCATCTCGACCGGTATGCCTCCTATCACGATTACATTGCTGCCAAGCTGCGGATTTTCGAGAATCAGACAGCAGCGGATTTTGCCATTATCAACATGGACGATCCGCTTGTCCGGGTAACAGCGCAACTGATGAAGTCGAGGATGTTTCCGTTCAGCCGCATATATGAACTTGATGAAGGGATATTCTGCTGCGACGGTGAAATCATCTACCGCCACGAAGGGCTGGAGTTGCGCTTCCAGACGAAGGATTTCCGGCTCAAGGGGGTTCACAACCTGGAGAACATCATGGCGGCGCTGGCAGCAGCGCTGCTGCTCGGCTGCAGTGCAACTGAGAGTTTAGCCTGCGTGCGTGATTTCGCGGCGCTGCACCACCGGATGGAGTTTGTTCGCGAAGCAGGTGGCGTAAGTTATTACGAGGACAGCAAGGCGACCAATGTGGGGAGTGTGCTCAAGGCGCTGGAGAGTTTTGTCGACATTACGCTGATTGCCGGCGGCAAGGACAAGGGGGGCGCATATGCGCCGCTGGCCCCACTGGTAAAGGCGCGGGTGCGCCATCTTATCCTGATCGGCGAAGCCGCCGGCCGGATGCAGGCGGAACTGGGGAGCCTTACCGATACGAGAGTTGCCGCCAGCATGGAAGAGGCGGTACAGGTTGCTGCTGCTGTTACTGCTGCAGGCGGTACAGTACTGATGTCGCCGGCCTGTTCGAGTTTCGATATGTTCCGCGACTATGAAGAGCGGGCGCAGCGATTTATTGACGCGGTTATGAGCTTGCCGGATCAGCACTGAGATTCAGCCAGATTCCAAAGCCGTCATTCCCGAAATGATTCTGATCGGGAATCCATCTTCTAGCAGGGTAAAACCATGGATCCCAGATAAAGGGATTCGGGGATGACAACTTAAAAGATTCGCCCTGAGCAGAGCGACTTAATGCTGCTGAGATGACCAGAACAATGGAAGCCACGTGATGCTGAAAAAACTTGAAGAATACGACCTGATAATTCTGACCATGGTGGTGGTACTCACCTGCTTCGGGGTTGTCATGGTCTACTCGGCGTCATCAATCATGGCTGAAAAGAAGTTTCACGACAGCTTCTTCTTCCTGAAGAGACAGACTGTTTTTGCCATGCTCGGCTTCATTGTCATGTATGTTGCCATGCGGACGGATTATCACTTGTGGCATAAAGCCGCGGTGCCGATACTACTTGTCTGTCTTGTTTCACTGGTGCTCGTCTTTGTCCCCGGTATCGGCAGTAATGTGAAAGGGGCAACCCGCTGGATACGCTTTCCCGGCTTTAATTTCCAGCCGGCCGAACTGGCAAAGCTGGCGCTGATAATATTCATGGCGTATTCACTTGACCGCAAAAGGGACCAGATACGCTGGGTCAAGGGGCTCATTCCCTACATGCTGATTCTGATGCTGATGATCGGGCTGTTGATGATTCAGCCGGATATGGGCTCAGCAATGACTCTTGCCGGTGTCGCCATGGTCATGCTCTTTGCCGGCGGGATGCGGATCTCCCACGTCATTTCGATTGTTCTGTTCTCGGCGCCTTTTGTCTATTACGCCATTCGCCACAAGGAATACCGCTGGCGCCGGATCACCTCCTTTCTCAACCCGTGGGCCGACCCGAGCAATACCGGCTTCCAGATTATTCAGTCCTGGCTGGCATTCGGTACCGGCGGTTTCAGCGGCCAGGGACTGGGTGAAGGGAAGCAGAAGCTCTTCTATCTGCCCGAGGCGCATACCGACTTCATCCTGTCGGTTATCGGCGAAGAGCTCGGCTTTATCGGCACGGTCACGGTTGCCGCCATGTTTTTTCTGCTGGTGCACCGGAGTATCAGGGTTGCCGTCTATGCCGAGGACAACTTCGGCCGCTTCCTGGCGCTCGGCATCGCCGTGCTGCTCGGGGCGCAGGCGTTTGTCAATATTGCCGTGGTCATGGGGCTGCTCCCTACCAAAGGGCTGGCGCTGCCGTTCATCAGCTACGGCGGCAGTTCGTTGATTCTGAGCCTCCTGGCGGTCGGCATACTGCTCAACATATCCAGCCGCATGAGGGGGGTGCCATGAAACTGCTCATTGCCGGCGGGGGGACAGGCGGCCATCTCTTTCCGGGGATCGCTGTCGCCGAAGAGTTTCTGGCGCGTGACCCGGAAAACGAAGTGCTTTTTGTCGGCACCGGGCGGGGGGTCGAGGCGAAGATCCTGCCGCGCCTCGGCTACCGTCTCGAACTGATCGCCGCTTCCGGGATACGGGGCAAAAGCCTTTTCAGTCAGCTCAAAGGGGTTGCCGGGCTGCTCTACGGCTACTCGCAGTCAAGGAAGATTCTAAGAGCGTTCAGGCCTGATGTCGTGCTCGGGGTCGGCGGTTACGCCTCGGCTCCGGTTCTCCTGGCGGCAAGAGGGCTGCTGCTGCCGCGCTTCATTCATGAACAGAATGCGATTCCGGGGATGACCAACAAGCTGCTGGCGCGAGTGGTGCAACAGGCATTCATCTCCCTGGAAGAGTCGCGCCGCTTTTTCCCGAAGGAAACGACCCTTTTGACCGGCAATCCGCTCAGAAAGCAGATTCTGGCGCAGGTTGAAGGCCATGGTGCTGAACCCCGAACCCCGAACCCCGAACCTGCCTTTCACCTGCTGGTCTTCGGCGGCAGTCTTGGCGCCCACAGCATCAACATGGCCATGGCAGCGGCTGCACCGCTCTTGTCCCGGCTCGGCGGACAGCTGACCATAACCCATCAGACCGGCGAGAAAGATGCGGCCGAGGTGCAGAGCGCCTATGCCGCTGCCAACGTGAACGCCAGCGTGGTGCCGTTCATTGATGACATGGCTGCGGCGTATCACCAGGCAGATCTGATTGTCTGCCGCGCCGGCGCGACGACCATCGCCGAAGTTACCGCCTGCGGCAAAGCGTGCATCTTCATCCCCTATCCGCATGCGGTTGACGATCACCAGCGCAGGAATGCCGAAGCGCTGCTGAAAAGCGACGCCTGTTTCATGCTGCTGGAGCGGGAGCTTGCTCCGGAAAGTCTGGCCGGGCAGATAAAAGAGCTGCTCAATGCACCGCAACTGCTGCGCCGGACCGGCGAAAATGCCCGCGCTGTTGCCAGGCTCGATGCCGCCAGGGTGATTGTTGACGAAATGCTGCTGCAGACCAAAGACCCTTTGCCGGCGGTGACGGCATGAACTACTGGCTGTTCAAGACCGAACCGGGCTGTTTTTCTTTCGACGATCTCGGAAACCGCCCGGAAATGACCGAACAGTGGGACGGGGTGCGCAACTTTCAGGCGCGCAATTTTCTGCGCGATAGCGTCAAGGTCGGCGACCGGGTGCTCTTTTATCACAGCAACATCCCGCAGCCGGTTGTTGTCGGCCTGGCAGAGGTCGTCCGCGCCGGTTATCCCGATCATACGGCGCTTGATCCTCACAGCGAGCATTTCGATCCCAAGGCGTCGCCGGCTAAGCCGATCTGGTATATGGTGGATGTGCTTTATTTGCAGGCGTTCCAAAGAGAGGTGACGCTGGCGGCGATCAAAAATAATCCGCTGCTGGCGGACATGCCGCTGGTTAAGCGCAGCCGGCTCTCCATCCAGCCGGTTACCCGGGAACAGTGGCAGATCATAACAATTATGGGCGGGATAAAGTGAGCCGTAAAGCGGATCAGTCCTGCAGCAGTCTAACAGTGGTTTCTTAAGCAGAGGATAAAGTTATGTACGGAAAAATCGAAAAAGTCCACTTCGTCGGCATCGGCGGCATCGGTATGAGCGGCATTGCCGAGGTGCTGCTTAACCTCGGCTACAAGGTTTCCGGCTCCGATCTGCGCGGCTCGGACATAACCGAGCGGCTCGCCGGCTTCGGCGCCGAGATCGGCATCGGCCATCAGGCGGAAAACCTGAAGAATGTCGATGTCGTTGTCATCTCTTCCGCAGTTCATGATGACAACGCCGAGGTAATCGAGGCGCGGCGGCTCCATGTACCGGTGATTCCCCGCGCCGAGATGCTGGCCGAGCTGATGCGGATGAAATACGGCATTGCCATCGCCGGTACGCACGGCAAGACGACGACAACTTCCATGGCTGCCTCCATTCTCGGCCATGCCGGTATCGACCCGACCATTGTTATCGGCGGCAAGCTGAACGCTATCGGCACCAATGCCCAGCTCGGCCAGGGGAAGTTTCTCGTAGCCGAGGCGGATGAATCGGACGGCTCCTTCCTGCTGCTCTCGCCGACCATAGCCGTGGTGACGAATATCGATGCGGATCATCTTGATCACTACTCCGGGATTGAAGAGATCAAGGATACATTCGTCAAATTCATCAACAAGGTGCCGTTTTACGGCATGGCAGTCCTTTGCCTTGACGACCCGAACATCCGTTCGATCCTGCCGCAGGTAAAGAAGCGCTACACGACCTACGGGCTGTCATCGCAGGCGGATATCCGGGCTACACATGTAAAGCATGACGGTTTCCGCACCTCTTTTGTCGCTCATTTCAAGGGGTACCGGCTGGGCGAAATCTCCTACAATATGCCGGGAGCGCACAATGTGCTGAATGCGATGGCCTGTATTGCGGTGGCGCTGGAGCTGGATGTACCGTTCCTTGCCATTCAGGAGGGGTTTGCGAAGTTCGGCGGGGTCGGGAGGCGCTTTACCGTCAAGGGTGAGCCGAAAGGGATCATGGTGGTTGATGATTACGGCCACCATCCGGCAGAGATCAAGGCGACGCTTGCCGCGGCCAGGCAGGGGTGGCCGGAGCGGCGTATTGTCGCCGTGTTCCAGCCGCATCGTTATAGCAGAACCCATGAACTGTTCAGCGATTTTGTGACCGCCTTTTATGATGCCGATGTCCTGCTGCTCACCGATGTCTATGCCGCCGGTGAGCAGCCGATAGCAGGGGCTACTGCCGGGCGGCTGGCAGAGGAGACCCGCCGGCACGGGCAGAAGGATGTGACCTATATTGCCGACCGCGCGCTGCTCCCCGAGCATCTTGCCGCTCTGGTAAAAAAGGGGGATATAGTCATAACCCTTGGCGCCGGCAATATCTGGCAGCAGGGCGATGCGCTCGTGAAGCTGCTCGAGGCTTGAACAGTGTCGCTGTTTCTGCCGGAAATAAAGGGGCGACTGCTCCTGAATGAAGCGATGAGCCGCCATACATCACTCCGGGTGGGTGGTTCGGCCGAGCTCTTTGCGATACCGGCGGATGCTGCTGATCTGCAAGCCCTTGTCAGCCAGCTTTCGAGAAGAGGTGTGCCATGGCTGACGGTCGGCAAAGGCTATAACCTGCTCGTAAAAGACGGCGGAATCCGCGGGGCGGTTATCTCGCTGGAGCGTTTCGACAGGATCAGCCTCCAGGGGGAGACGCTGCTGCATGCAGAGGCGGGAGCAGAGAACCTGGCAGTAGTCCGCTTTGCCCAGAGCGCTGGCCTTGGCGGTATCGGTTTCATCGCCGGTATTCCCGGTACGCTTGGCGGTGCGGTGCGGATGAATGCCGGTGCCTATGGCGAGGGGATTCTGGAGCGGATGAAAAGCATTACGCTGCTGCGCAGCGGCGAAGTCGCCGAGTTTGCCATGGAGCAGCTTGAATTCGGCTACCGCCGCCTTGACCTTCAGGCAGATGATATCGTCATTGCCACACAGCTGGAACTTGTCAGGCGCAGTCAGGCGGAGACGGAAGCGGAGATTCAGAAGGATGCGCTGCTGCGGCGGGAGAAACATAGTGTCGGCTTCCCGAGCGCCGGCTCGTTTTTCAAGAACCCGGCAGGTCAGGCTGCCTGGAAGCTGATAGACGCCGCCGGGATGCGAGGCGCACAGGCCGGCGGGGCACAGGTCTCGGCGCTGCACAGTAATTTTCTGGTGAACAGGGGTGGCGCCACTGCTGCCGATTTCCTGGCGCTGGCTTCGATGGTCAAGGCGGCAGTGCTGCAGAGCTGCGGCATTACTCTTGAGGAAGAGGTCAGGATTGTCGGCGAGGATCTGGCAGGTTGAGGTTGAGCGATTCGGAAAATATCGCTGTCATCCCCGAATGTTTTTATCGGGGATCCATGGTTTCAGCAGGCTAGAATCTGGATTCCCGATCAGAATCGTTTCGGGAATGACAACTTTCGAGAGCTTCAAGTTTAAGGGGTGCGCAAATGGGGAGCAATATTAGAGACAAAAAAATCGGCGTGCTGATGGGGGGGCTTTCGGCAGAGCGCGAAGTGTCGCTGAAGAGCGGCGCCGCGGTGCACAGGGCGCTCCTTGAGTCAGGCTTTAATGCGACGGCGATCGATGTCGATCGTGATCTTGGCAAGCGGCTGGTTGAGGCGCAGGTCGAGGCGGCATTCATCTGTCTGCATGGCCGTTATGGCGAGGACGGGGCTGTGCAGGGACTGCTCGAGCTGATGGGGATTCCCTATACCGGTTCCGGCGTGCTGGCCAGCGCCCTGGCAATGGACAAGATCTTTGCCAAGAAGATATTTGCCGCCAGCGGCATGACAATTACCCCCTATGTTGTTGTTCGCCAGGGGGAGGAAGTGAGCGCTGCCTCGCTGCCGTTTCCGTTGCCGGTGGTAGTCAAACCTTCACGGGAGGGCTCTTCGGTCGGCGTCAGTATCGTCAGGAGGGCCGAAGATCTGCCTGCTGCCGTAGAGGGCGCCTTCCGCTATGACCGGGAGATTCTGGTCGAGAAATATGTGAAAGGGCGCGAGATCCAGGTCGGTATCCTTGACAACAAAGCGATCGGCGCCATCGAGATTGTGCCGAAAAACGAGTTCTACGATTTCGAGGCAAAATATACCGACGGCATGGCGACCCATATCCTCCCGGCACCTTTGCCGCCGAAGCAGTATGCGGAGCTTCTTGAGGCTGGCGAGCAGGCGCATCGCTGCCTCGGCTGCTCCGGCTACAGCCGGGTCGATTTCATCGTTGACGACGAAGATGATGCCTATGTGCTTGAGGTGAACACTCTGCCGGGGATGACCGCGCTCAGCCTGCTGCCGGAAATTGCCCAGGGTGCCGGCATCGGCTTTGTTGAGCTGGTAAAGAGGATTGTGCTCTCTGCGGCCGTGAAGATTTGAACAGTTCCATTCGGGCTGAAACCCTTTATAAACGGTGGCTGAAAGATGTTGATTATTCCGGATACAATGTGACGACAACAATTGCCATATATCGGGGCAAAGCGCTTACAGGATGCCATGCGCGAACTTAACCTGAACAATCAAAAACCGTCGGCCGGGAACCGTTTCAAGAAGCAGCGGAAAAAGATAAACATCCGTGGATTTTTGAAAAAAACTGTGCGAGTGAGCGCCGCAGTTGTGGTAATATCCCTTATCTTTCTTGTCTGCTATGAAGTTTACGGCTTTGCAGCCAAAACTACTTTCCTGCGGCTGGAACGGATCGAAGTTTCCGGAGTAAAAAAGCTGACCCGCGAGGAAATACTGGCAGCGGCATCGGTAAAGATCGGCGACGATCTCCTCGGACTCAAGCTCTCCCGCATGGGAGACCATCTGACCAAGAATCCGTGGATAGCTTCGGTAAGAATCCGGCGGAATTTCCCGCATGCCCTGGCGATAGACGTGGTCGAGCGCCAGCCGGTCGGGGTTGTCAGCATGGGCTATCTTTACTACCTTGACAGCAAGGGAGATATCTTCAAGCCGCTGCAGGAGGGTGACAAGCTTGATTACCCGGTAATCACCGGACTTGTCGAGGATGACCTGTTGCATGATCCTGTCGGGGCAAAAGAGACCGTGAAAGGGATGCTGCTCCTTCTGGAACAGCTGAAAACGGAGCGAGCCGGCATCAGGATTGCCGACATTTCCGAGCTCCATTATGACAAAGGATTCGGCTACACCATTTTTACCATTGAAAAGGGCCTGCCGATCAGGCTCGGGATGGACGGTTTCAGCGACAAGCTCGACCGGCTGGCGAAGATTTACACTGATCTGCAGGGGCAGATGCCGTTGCTTGAATATATCGATCTGGACTACAGCGACAGGGTCGTGGTAAAAAAATGTCTGATGAGTGCAGCGCCGCTCAATCCGGCAGTAATAAGCTTAGCGGGGGTATGAATGTCTGCCAGAAATGACAACCTGATAGTCGGACTTGATATCGGAACGACAAAAATATGTGCAATCGTCGGTGTTATGACCGAAGACGGGATCGATATAGTCGGCATCGGCTCAAGCCCTTCACGCGGTCTCCGCAAAGGGGTCGTCATCAATATCGACAGCACCGTCCAGTCGATCCGCAAGGCGATCGAAGAGGCGGAGCTGATGGCCGGCTGCGAAATAAAGAGTGTCTTTGCCGGTATCGCCGGCGGGCATATCAAGGGGATCAACTCTCAGGGGGTCATAGCGATAAAAAACCGCGAAGTGGCCCCTGATGACGTGAAAAGGGTTATCGAGGCGGCCAAGGCGATTGCCATTCCGATGGACCGGGAGGTTATTCATATCCTGCCGCAGGAGTTCATCATCGATGACCAGGACGGGATTCGTGAACCTCTCGGCATGAGCGGCGTACGCCTCGAAGCCAAGGTCCACATAGTTACCGGCGCGGCAGCCAGTGCACAGAATATTGTGAAGTCGTGCAACAGGGCGGGGCTTGACGTCGCCGACATCGTGCTTGAGCAGCTTGCCTCTTCCGAGGCGGTGCTTTCGGCTGATGAAAAAGAGCTTGGCGTTGCCCTCGTTGATGTTGGCGGCGGGACGACCGATATCGCCATCTTTGTCGACGGCGCTATCAAGCATACCTCTGTCCTGTCGCTGGGGGGCAATCATCTGACCAACGACATTGCCGTCGGCCTGCGAACGCCGATGGCGGAAGCGGAAAAGATCAAACAGAAGTACGGCTGCTGTCTCTCCTCCCTGGTAGGCAAGGATGAGACCATCGAGGTGCCGAGTGTCGGTGGCCGCAAGCCGCGCATCCTGTCAAGACAGCTTCTTGCCGAAATTCTCGAGCCGCGGGTCGAGGAGATATTCACTCTGGTAAACCGGGAGATAGTCAAGTCCGGCTTTGAGGATGTCATCGCCTCCGGCGTAGTCATCACCGGCGGCAGCACCATTTTGGAGGGGATGCCGGAGCTTGCCGAGCAGATTTTCAACCTTCCTGTCCGCCGAGGAGCGCCGCAGAATATCGGCGGACTGGTTGACGTTGTCAATTCACCGGTCTATGCAACCGGGGTAGGCCTTGTCATTTATGGCGGCAAACATGTCGAGAGCACGGTGCACTTCCCGACAACCCAGACAGATGATAACCTGTTCCGGAAGGTTAGTCGGAGAATGAAAGAATGGTTCGGCGAATTCTTCTAACAGGAGACGCCATATTTGAGCGCTCGCGGCGTTGACTCGTCGCCCGTTTCCTCGACGTACCTCACGGTACGCCGGCGGATCCTGCTCCTCACCGCCTGGCGATCATCACAAATCTGACGCTCCATGCGAGACGATAGAAAAGCTTTAATTGACATACATAAAACACCGGGGAAAAGGGGGTACGGGATGCAGTTTGAATTTGACCAGAGTTTTGATCCGTCTGCGAAAATCATAGTTGTCGGGGTTGGTGGCGGCGGCAGTAACGCCGTGAATACCATGATTGACAAAAATGTTCATCATGTCGAGTTCATTGTCGCCAATACCGATGCCCAGGCTTTGCGAACCTCCAT
>JBBRBA010000058.1:0-20756 GCA_038206285.1 Geobacterales bacterium | reverse complement strand
ACTACTTTTGTCGCCCTTTGCAAGGGAAATCATTTGCGAATACTATACCATTTTAACATTTTACTCTTTATTCTCCTGATCAGCCTTAAAGCTGCCTGGGGAGCCGATCCGGAAGAAGAGCTCCTCCCGCTCGGCCTGGATACTGCCGAGGTAATGGGTGCCGACTCAGCCATTTCGCCCAGACCCACCTCCCGCATCGCCGAAAATATCACCATTATCACTGCAAAAGATATCGCCGCCCTCAACGCCCATACCCTTACCGATGTTCTTGATACAGTGACAGGCATAGTTATCGATGCCAAGAGGACACCGGGAAATTGGACAGCTTTTTCAATTCAGGGTGGATTTGACACCAACGGCCATATCCTGTTGCTGATCGACGGCGTCAGTCAGGGGAACCTGCTCCAGGGGGCGATCGATCCCGGTCTGATCCCGCTGCAGCATATCGAGCGAATCGAAATCATCAAGGGGTCGGCCTCGGCAGCCTGGGGTCCGGCGCTCGGCGGAGTGGTGAATCTGGTCACCAAAATACCGGAAAGCGGCCGTCCCTACAGCGGCACTGCCTCTGCCTCCCTCGGTGAGCGCAATACCGCCGATCTGCTGGCCGACGTAAGCGGCAGCAAAAACGGCTTCGGTTACTATCTCTTCGGCGGCAATCTTCATTCAAAAGGGTTGCGCCCCAATAACGCCACCAACCGCAACAACCTCTACGCCAAGCTGACCTATGACCTGCCAAAAGGGAACCTGACTCTCGGCGTTTCCTACATCGAGGCAAAGAGGGGGCTCGAAGAGATATATGTCCCGGATTGGGATATGGTCGTCCACGACAACAACAAGGATCGCCGCTACTACTCTTTCATTGATTTCACCTATCCCCTGCTGCCGGATCTGACCCTGGGGCTGTCGGCGCAGGACAGCAACCTGGAAAATCAGACCATCTGGGGACACCTGGAAGGAAGCCGGGTTGCCACGGATAACCATTTCTTCCTCAAGGAACACAACAGCGGCGGCAAAGTCAGGCTCTTCTGGGGGGACAGCAGACAGAACCTGGCAACCGGCATCGACTACCTGCACAGCAAGATCACCCTGATCGACAGGGCCGACCCCTCCTCGCAATATCTGACCGACAAGTCGAGGGACAGCCTTTCCTTCTACGGCAACGGCGCCATCAGCTTCGGCCGCTTGACCCTTTTGCCGGGAATACGCTACGACCGGACCGGTCTCGATCAAAACAGTCTCAACTACACCCTCGGGGCCACGTTCCGCCTCACCGGCAAGACCCTGCTCCGCGGCTATGCTGCCAAGGGGTACTCCCTGCCCAATGCCATTGACCATAACGTTCCGCAACAGATCTGGACAGTGCAGACCGGGGTGGAGAGCGAAGCGGTCCCCTACCTCTGGCTGAAAGGGACCCTCTTCTACAACCATATCTGGGATATCCAGGATACCAGCACAGAAGTAGCGGTGTACCGCAAGCACGACCGGCAGGGTTGCGAACTTGAAGTAAAAACAGTGCCGCTTTACGGTCTGTCTCTGACAGGCGGATATACCTATACAGACGCCCGCGACGCGGACACCAGGGAAAAACTCAAGGATATCCCGGTGCATATTGTCAAACTGGCGGCAACCTACAGTAATACCGGCTACGGTCTGCTTGCCGTTGTCAGCGGAAATTACGCCTTCCTGAATATGGATGAGTCGAAACAGGCACACTTCAGCCCGATGATCTGGAATCTGCACCTGACCCAGCAACTGCTTCCGGGCAAGGAGCTATCCCCTGAGCTGTTCTTTTCCGTCAAAAATCTTTTCAACGGCTCCCAGTATTCGCATTACTGGTATGTAACCCCCCACCGCTGGGTTGAGAGTGGAGTGAGGTTCAGATTTTGAGAACTCTGCTCCTCGCCATAACCGCCATCATGCTCTCAGCTCTCCCGGCATCAGCCATGGAGTTGCTCATCGTCCAGAGCCAGCGCCGGCCCGTTTATGATCAGGCGGTGCGGCTTATCCAGAACAGTTGTGCCGCAAGCAGTGAAACGCAGGTGATGAGCGAGTATGCCGAATTCGACCTTGGCAGGATCGTACGTGAAGAGCAGCCGCGTATCGTTATTGCAATTGGCCAGCAGGCTTTCATGGAAGCGCGCAAACTGCGCCGCACACCGGTTGTCTACTCTTTGGCACTCAATGTTGACGAAGACTCTCTTGCTGACAATATCAACGGCGTCAGCATGCATGTCTCTCCTGACAAATACCTGAAGCTGTTCAAAAATCTGCACCTGCATCGGGTCGGCATACTCTACAATCCGAAAATAAGCGGCGGCTGGCTGAAACGGGCGCGCCAGGCTGCTGCCGACGCAGGAGTTGAACTTGTCCCCCTGGTGGTTAATTCCCCTCGGGAAGTGCCTGCCGCTCTGACCCGGTTGGAAAAACTCTCTGTCGACGCTCTCTGGATGATCCCGGACAGCGCCGCCGTTGCCCCGGAAAGCCTTGACGCCTATTTCCACTTTGCCCAGCAGGAGAGCCTGCCGGTTGTCAGTTTTGCCAGAGGTTACCTGCTAAAAGGAGCTGTGGCTGTCCTGGAAGGATCGCGCACTGCCATGGCCGAGCAGGGATGTTCCATGATCAGAAAGATACTTGGCGGCACGCCGGCAGCAGCGCTGGCAACTGTCGACATCTACGAAGCAGACCTGTTTACCAACGTGAATGTCGCCAACAGGCTGGGGTTGAAACTTTCCGGGCTGGATCGCCTTTTCCCGCTTGACAAAGAGTAAGCAGATGAAACTCTCCAGGTGGACAACATGGTCGGAATACAGTTTCCGCGCCCAGCTTTTTCTGATCCTCACTCTCCTTACAGCCATAGTTACCATCATTTTCACATTTTCCCTCATCTCTTACGAGCGCCACTCCTATCAGCAGCAACTGCGCCTTGACGGGCAGATTCTCGCCACTTTCCTGACAAGAGAACTGCAGCTGCCGCTGTATGCCGAGAACAGCGAAGAGGTGGCGAGAGTCTCCTCCTCAATATTTACCTACAAAAGCATCAACGCCATCAGGGTGAGAAACGGTAAAGGTCAGATCATGGCTGAAATAAGCCGCTCCCCTTCAGCCTGGAATGCAGGGGCTCTCTCCGTAATTGAAGCGGTCACTACCAGCAACATCAGCTTTTCACCCGAAGCACAGCTTCTCGGCGAAACCCTGCCGCCGGGAAAGCTGATCGGTACGGTCGAGCTGTCGCTCAATACGCTGACTATTACCGAACAGATGCAGCACTTCATCAAGCTGGCGACTATTGTTGCCGTTTCGTTCTGGATAACAATTTCGGCTATCTGCTTTCTGATTCTGAAACAGATGACGCAGACAATCTCTTTGCTGCTCGAAGGGATCGGCAAAATCGCCGGCGGTGATCTTGACAGCAGGATTATGGTGGCAAACAGTGCTGAAACCGGGCGGGCAGCGGCAACCATCAACACACTGGCGGAAACACTGCAGCTGAGAGAGGAAGAGAACCACCGGCTGCAGCTGGAAATGGTAAACAGTTTAAGGCTGGAGCTTGACGAAGAAAAGACCAGACATATGGCAAAACTGATTCAGACCAACCGGATGACCTCACTCGGGCTGCTGGTTTCCAGCATGGCGCATGAGATCAACAATCCGAACGGTACCATGCGGCTTGCCGGTGAATACCTGGCAAAAGTCTGGAAAGATGCCGAGCCGCTGCTTGAGGAAACTGCCAGGGATGAAGGTAATTTCAGTCTCGGCGGCCTGCAGTTCAGTCAGGCCAAAGAGGAGATCTTCAATGCGATTGACAGCATTTCCAGAAGCAGCACCAGAATCGAGCGGGTTGTCCAGAATCTGCGGAGCTACAGCCTGGGGGATCGGAGTGAACTCCGCCATGATGTTGACCTGAACCGGGTGGCAAACAGTGCGCTCGCCATAGTCCGCGCTCACAGCCAACAGTCGGATGTCAACATCGCCAAGACACTTGATTCAGAGTTACCGCTGATCTGCGGCAATCCGTTCCAGCTCGAACAGGTGATAACCAACCTGCTGCTGAATGCGGTCCAGTCGCTGCCGCCAACCGGTAGCAGAAGGGTCTTCATCACAACCGTGTGGCAAAAGCATGACCGCACTGTCTCCCTGGAGGTACGGAATGAAGGTCACGGCATCCCTGCGGAGCACCTTCCCTTTCTGTGTGAACCGTTTTTTTCCACCAGGATCAACCTGGGGGGGAGCGGACTGGGGCTCTACATTGCAAATTATATCGTTACCGGGCATCAGGGGCGGATGGAGTTCAGTTCCAGACCGGGAGCCGGAACTACAGTTACCATTTACCTGCCGATAAAAAGCCCGGAAACCTCGCCGGCAACCTGAAAAGGCGGCGTTCTGCTGCTGTTGGATATGATTTCAACGTTTACTGGTTTTCAGCCGCTGCCAGCTTCCGGTTAAGGGTCGGTCTGCTGATACCGAGCAGCTCTGCCGCCATCAGCTTATTCCCTTCGCTTATCTTCAGCGCCTCCTGAACAAGAAGATGCTCCATCTCTTCGATAGTCGGAAAAGTTTTGAATGCGGCATGCAGGGTGAAATCTCTGTCGCCGCTAATCCTGACGATCCCTTTCGCCTGTTTCGACCGGTTCTTAAGTTCCGGAAAATCCTCCATGGTCAGCACGCCGGAGTTATTGCAGGCTACAGCATTGCTGATCCTGTTCCTGAGTTCACGGATATTTCCCGGAAAGTCATCTGCCTGCAGCGCCATCCTTACGTCAGAAACAATTGCCGGCGGCTCCTTGCCAAGAGACGCCGCTGCTGTCCGGGCAAAATGAGCCGCCAGCAACGGTATGTCCTCGCGCCGCTCCTGTAATGGCGGAATCAGAATCTCATGCGTGGCGAGGCGGTGATAAAGGTCATTACGAAAAGCTCCGGAATTAATCATCGGCTTCAAGTCCCTGTTTGATGCGGCAACTATTCTGGCGTTGCTATGGTAGAGGATATCGGAACCGAGACGATAGTACTCTTTTTCCTGCAACAGTCGCAGCAGCGCTTTCTGGGACTCCTTACTCAAATCGCCGATCTCGTCAAGGAACAGCGTCCCCCCGTGCGCCTTTTTTATAAGACCCTCACGTGACTCGGCAGCACCGGTAAAAGCCCCTTTCTTGTGCCCGAAAAAAGTGTCGGAGAACATGACATCATCAAGGCCGGCCACGTTGACCGGGACAAACTCTCCGCAAAGGCCGCTGGCAGCGTGAACCGCCTTTGCCAGCAGCTCTTTGCCGACGCCGGTTTCACCGCTTATCAGCACCGGATGCGGAGTTACGGCGATCGTCTCCACCAGTTTGAAAATTGACTTCATCCTGCTGTTGACGGTCAGGATATCGGCAAATATCTCCGGACTGGAGAGCGACTCTCCCTGAAGATAGTTACGCAGCTGCCTGTTCTGGCTGTTCAGTTCACTGAATTTGAGCGCTTTGGTAACGGATGCATAGAGACGACCGGTATCAAGCGGTTTGGTCAGATAGTCAAACGCCCCCATCTTGATACAGTTGATAATCGATATCAGGTCACCCACCGCCGTAATCATAATGACCGGAACCATCGGGTAACGTTCGCCGATGATGCCGAGCAGTTCCGACCCGGATAGCCCCGGCATTACCATGTCGAGGAGGAGCAGGCCGATGCTGCCACGGTCGAGTCTCTCCAGAGCTGATACGCCGTTTACCGCTGTCTCCACATTGACAAGCCCGTTGGCAAGCAGCATCCGCCGCAGTTCATTCTGGAAATCGGTGTCATCGTCAACAAGGAGTATTGCCTGCCTTTCGGTTGCACTATTCATAAAAACTCCGTTACATCTTCGTCAGGCAGAATTTTTCACGGCATAAATCCCCGGCGCATTCCGCCAGAACCCCTTGTAGTCAAGACCATAGCCGAAGAGGAACCGGTCAGCGGTTTCCAGCCCGGTAAAGTCGGCTTTGCAGCCGACAGCGACCTTCCTGTCGTGCCTTTTGTCGATCAGCACCGCCGTCAGCACCTGCGCCGCACCTTGCGCCCGGCAGTAGTCGCCGATTGTTGCCAGGGTTACCCCTTCATCGATGATATCATCGAGCAGCAGCACGCTGCGCCCGGCCAGACCGATTTCGGGGCGCGCCAGCCAGGTGATATCGCTGCCGCTCGTTTCATGGCCGTAGCGGCTGACGTGGATATAGCCGACCTCCAGCGGGAAGAGGAGTCTGGTCAGCAGCTGCCCGGCAAAGACCAGACCGCCGTTCATGACAGTGAGCAGCACCGGCCTGCTTGTCTGCAGCCTTGCAGTTATCTCGGCAGCCAACCTGCTTATGGCTGCCGTCATCCCGGCCTCGTCGACCAGCAGCTCGGCTTCAGCCAGCACCCGGTTTGCTTCATCCACGGTCATCGATAATATCCTTGCGAGTCAGAGAGATGGCAGTTGCGAAGTTATGAGCAATACTTCCGGACTCTAAAACTCCGATCCGGTTGATTATAAACAGTTTATAACATTACCTTCAATCAGCTGCTATCGCCAGACAAATGTTTTTCATGAATATGCCGGCAGGAGCGAGGCTTCAGCGCGCTAAAGTTTGACATACCACGGGCCGACCTCTAAACTTAGCGTTCATGAAACTGACTCTCTTCAGAAAATTCCTGCTGGCGCTTTTTCTCATTGCCCTCCTGCCGGTCGCCATCTCCTCGGTTACGCTCTTCAGGAGCCTGCAGAGCACCAGCAGGGAACTGGCGGCCAGACTGTCCGCAGCGACCGACCGGCAAGCTTCGGAAAATCTGGAGAGCCGCGCCCGACAGATTGCCGATGATATTACCGGTTTTCTGGAGGGGTGCGAAAATGATCTCCGCATGGTTGCCGCTCTGCCGCACAATCCGGCAACGCTCCGCACCTTTTACGACAGCAAGCTCGAGGAGGTCTGGCTAAGGAGCGGCACCCTCTCCCGCCCGGCCGAAATAAAGCAAACCATCCCCAGATACGCGACCATCGAACTGATCGACAAAAACGGGCAGCAGCGCTTGGTCATACAAAACGGCCGGGCATTGAAGGCAGGCGAGCTTGCTGATGTCTCCAGACCGGCAAACACCCGCTTTAAAAGTGAAACCTATTTCACTGACACGGCAAAACTGAAAAAAGGGGAGATTCATGTTTCACACCTGACCGGCTTTCATGTCGGCAAGAAAGAGCAGCTCGGCACTGCGCCGGACTCGGAAAGCGCCTTCGGCGGTCGTCAGTTTGCGGGGGTCATCCGCTTCGCAACCCCGCTCTTCGAAGACAACGGCAGTTTCAGCGGCATCATTGTGCTGGCGCTTGATCATCTTCATCTGATGGAATTCAGTCAACATGTGCAGCCGGGGAGCGTTGCCAAAACGGTATTTCCCTCATACAAGAGCGGCAATTATGCCTTTCTTTTCGACGATGAGGGGTGGATCATCACTCATCCGAACTTCTGGGACATACGCGGGGTGGACGCCGCCGGCAGAGAGGTGCCGCCATACACTGAAAAATCGACGCCGGTTGACATAGAAAACGGCAGAATCCCTTTCAATCTCGACCATGCCGGCTTCATCCACGCCAACTATCCTGTGGCGGCTGATCAGGTACGGCGCGGCAAAAGCGGTTATGTAGACACAACCAATGTCGGCGGCGCGCGCAAGGTGATGGCCTATGCGCCGATCTTTTACCAACACGGTGTTTACCGCCGTTACGGCATATTCGGCGGCGTAACCATCGGTTTCCAGACAGACCTGTTCCACGAGCCGGCCCGGGCGGCAGCAGAGATCATCCGCAAGCAGATGCACGACCATCTCGAAAAAAGCGCCCTCATTCTTGTCATTACCACCATACTGACGCTCCTGGCCGCCTGGCTCATCTCCCGCGGCATCACCCGCCCCCTCGCCCTGCTGACCGAACAGACGCGCGCCCTTGCCGGCGGCTACGGCGCCAGCCGCGTCGAGATCAACTCCGGCGATGAAGTCGGCGGGCTGGCGCTGGACTTCAACCGGATGGCGGCAGAGCTGGAAAACAGAAACCGTTATCTGCTGGAAACCCTTGCGGAACTGGATCGTTCGAGGCAACAGGTAACAGGCGAACGTAATTTCATGGAAGGGGTGGTAGACAGTATTTCGAGCGCCATACTCCCCTTTTCGCCTGACGGCCTGCTTATCTCCGTCAACACCAACGGCCGGTCGATTCTCGGTAATCAGGCTGCTGTCGGCAGCCATTATTGCGAGGTCTTTGCCCACTGGCCCGAGCTGGCAGCAAGAATTGAGCAGACCGTAGCCGGAACAAGATCTTTCGGCCGTTCTCCCTTCACCTTCGGCAGCGATGACGGCACCAGGCATTTTGATGTCGGTATTTTTCCGATCGGCCTGGAGATGGAGCAGGGGATTACCGTTACGATTCGTGATGAAACCGAAAAAGAACGGATGCGCGAAGAGATGACACGGCTGGACCGGCTGGCGTCTCTGGGAAGGCTTTCCGCCGGGATAGCCCATGAAATCAGGAATCCGCTCACCGGCATTACCCTGCTGCTCGATGATCTCCACGACCGGCCGACTTTTGACGCCGAGAGCCGGGAAATGATGAAAAAAGGGCTGGAAGAGATCGAGCGGGTCGAGAAACTGATCAATGCGCTCCTGAACTATGCAACCCCGCCCCGCTCTGAATTTTGCGCCGGTGACATCAACCTGATTATTGCGGAGACGCTTCTTTTCTTTCGCAAGGCGTGCGAAAACGGGGGGGTTGCCCTGGTCAGCATGCTTGCGGAGATCCCCCGGCTCATGCTTGATCCGGGCAAGATCCGCCAGATGCTGCTTAACCTGCTGCGCAACTCGCTTATTGCCACCGGGAGCGGCGGAAAGATCACTGTTGCCACCTCGCTGAAAGATGGCCTGGCAGAGCTTGTCGTCTGCGACAGCGGCCAGGGTATCCCTGCTGAAGATATCGAGCACGTCTTTGAGCCGTTTTTCACCAGAAGCCGGGGGGGGACAGGCCTGGGGCTCTCCATCAGCCAACGGATAGTTGAAGAGCATCACGGCACCATAACTGTTGCCAGCACCCGGGGAGAAGGAACGGTCTTCACCATCCGGCTGCCGCTCCGCACGGAAGAAGGCTGATCGATTCGTGCCCCTGGCTGGAATCGATTTTCCGCAACATCCATTGACGGTCGTCACAGCGGCAAAGAAGTAGTAATCAGATCCGGAAATGTAATGCATAGTAACCCGGAGGCTATTGATGGAAAAAATACTGATAATTGATGACGAGGATTTCATCCGCGAAAATGTCAACCGGGTGCTGCGCGGTGACGGTTACCAGGTTAGCGCCGCTGTCGACGGCAGGAGCGCCCTTGAGCTGCTGGCAGCGGAAGAGATCGACCTTGCCCTGCTTGACCTGAACCTGGGGGCTGAGAACGGCATCGACATACTCAAGGCAATGAAGGAGATCGACCCCGATCTGCTGGTGATCGTCGTCACCGGTTACGGCTCGGTAGAGACGGCCGTCGAGTCGCTCAAACTGGGCGCCTTTCACTACATGAAAAAACCGTTCAAGGCTGATGCGCTCCGGCTGATAGTCAAGCTTGCCCTGCAGACCAACAGCCTGAAGCGGGAAGTCAGGGCGATCCGCAAGGGTGAGCTCGAATTCTTCGAAAAGGTGCCGATGGTCGGGGTCAGCAACTCTCTCAAGGAGATCATGCATCAGGCAAGAGAGGTTGCCAAACACCCGGAGGCAACTGTCCTCATAACCGGTGAGTCAGGCACCGGCAAGGAGCTTATCGCCAAGAGCATCCACCATCTTTCCGACAGGCGCGAAGCCCCATTTATCGAGATCAACTGTGCGTCAATTCCGGTCAATCTGCTGGAAAGCGAGCTGTTCGGCCATGAAAAGGGCGCCTTCACCGATGCCGGGAGCCGCAAACCGGGGCTTTTCGAAATGGCTAACAAGGGGACGATATTTCTTGACGAAGTGGGTGAGATGGAGCCTGCCATGCAGGCAAAGCTGCTGCGCGTACTTGAAAACAGGACTGTCCGCCGGGTAGGTGGCACCAAAAGCATTGATGTCGATGTCAGGGTGATTGCCGCCACCAATCGTAACCTGCTCGACGCCATTTTGCAGCGGGGATTTCGCGAGGATCTCTATTACCGGCTGAATGTCTTTCCGATTCATATCCCGCCTTTGCGGGAAAGGAAGGAGGATATCCCGGCGCTGACCAAGTTTTTCCTGGAACTATACAGCCGGCGGTTCTCGCGTGATTTCAATCAGATCGATCCGGAGGCGCTGCGGCTCCTCACCGCCTACCGCTGGCCGGGTAACATCAGGGAGCTGAAGAACAGCATCGAACGAATCTGTATCATGCAGTCAGGTCCTGTCCTCCTGCCCGGATATCTTCCGGCCGAAATAGGCACAAAAGAGACCGGCGCCAGGAAATACCGGGCCGGGCCGGAAACATTAGCGCTGGGGCTGGAAGAGGCGGTAACAGGTTTTGAAAAGCAGCTCATCCTCGCCGCCCTCGACAAGAGCAACGGCAACGTGCTG
This sequence comes from Geobacterales bacterium, assembly GCA_038206285.1. Taxonomy (GTDB): domain Bacteria; phylum Desulfobacterota; class Desulfuromonadia; order Geobacterales; family DSM-12255; genus VEOV01. Next base: position 10,216 of record JBBRBA010000058.1, on the reverse strand, counting down.
CAGGCGGCGCAGCTGCTGCAGATACCGCGGGGGACGCTGCGCTACAAGATGGAGAAGCTGGAGATAGGATAATAAACCCGGGAACAATCGTGCACGGCTTGGAATAGCCGTCAGCGCAAGATCTCTAATCAAAAGGATATAACTGATGATCAATTCAAGAAGAGTTTCACTCATGAAAATGACGCTGCCAGGTTTATCGGCCTTTATTTCAATCCTGGTATTTATCTGCGGCAACGCCATAGCAGCTGAATACAACGACATCAACCCGGCAGACAAAATCAAAAACCCGTCAGGCAGGATTTATAACCCGTCCTCTGATATTAAAAATCCGGCAGACAAAATCTCGAATCCGGCAGAGAAGATAACCACCAATCCGAATCCGGTCACGCCTGCTGCTCAGCCGGTGGTAATGCAGGCAGAGCCGGCCAATCCGCAAGCTGTCAAAAAAGCAACAGCTGTCGTGCAGAAGAAATACTACACCTTCACAAAGGTGAACGAGTACATCGTTGCGGCCAAAAAGGCATTTGTACGGGACGACATCATCGAATTCATCGCCATAACAGAGGATGCGCTGCGGCGCATAACCGCCGGCAGCCTGAAGGCTGCTGCGAAAACAAAAATAAAACTCAATAAATACAGGGCGTTTGGTTATTCACTGTTGGAAGAGTAAGGATCAACAGCGGGCAGATACTTTTTGTTGATTAACCGAATGCCGCCACAATCCTGCGGGAGACAGCGACGATACCGATGCCGGTCGGGCAGACGGCATCGCACCTGCCGCAGACAAAACAGCTGATCTCGCCCCATTTGACCGGGTCGGCAGCCAGTTTGTGATGAATCCGCCGCCTTGTCCGCAGAGCCTCGCTGCCGAGCGGATTATGCCCCCCGGCCTCGCGCATGAACCCTTCCAGCTGGCAGGAGTCCCACATCCGGCTCCGCTCGACCCGGTCCTGATAGCGCCAGTCCTGCAGACCGAAACAGGTACAGGTCGGGCAGACGAGATTGCAGCCGGTGCACTGGATGCAGCTGGCAGCCACCTCCTCCCAGAAACTGTCCGTCACCAGGTCGGCGGCAAGTATCGCTGCTGCCGCCTGAATGACTTGCGCATCACAATCACCGCCTGTCGCTGTCCGGGCAATAATTTCCGCCAGAGCATCAGCAGGCGCTTCAGCGGCTAGCAGCGCAACGATCCGCTCCCCCTTTTCACTGTAGGCGCTGACCAGCCACTCGCTCCCGTTCGCTACAAACTCCAGATCACACTCACCGCCGGATACAGGCAGCAGCGCCCCGCCTTTTCCGCAAAATCCGGAAACAGCGGCAATGACCGCGCTTTCCCGCCGGAGAAAATAGATGTCATCGCGCCACCCCGCAGAAAAAAAGCGGTCGATAAACTGCAGGCAGAGCAGGTCACGCGGGGTAAAACCGGCGACAAAGAGCGGTTTTTGCACCGGTTTCGGCCGGATCTGCCCGCCGCTCTCACTGACAAACAGCTCGTCATCCTGCGGGAAAAAGACAGCGGTCGGTTTGGCCGGCAGCGCGCCGCCTGCCAGCTCGACCGGACCATCGCCGGGAGAGCCTAAAGCTCTGCCGCCATCCGGCAGCAGCAGCGGTATCCGGACATCATACTCTGCTGCCAGTTGCCGGAAGAGCATGTCAAGCTCCTCTGCAGAAGCAATCTTCATGCACCCCTCCTGAGGCTTACCGCCGCCACCTTGAACTCGGGGATATGCGATTCCGGATCGAGGGCGTTATTGGTCAGGGCATTGGCCGCCCCTTCGACAAAATGAAACGGCATGAAGAGCACTTTTTCCGGAACAGTGTCAGTCACTTTGGCCTGCACCGTCACCTCGCCGCGGCGGCTGGAAACGGTAGCCCGGCCACCGTCTTTAATCCCCAGAGCCATGGCGTCAGCCGGATTGATCTCGACAAATGCCGACCGCTCCTCCCGGTCAAGCAGATGCGTCCGCCGGGTCATTGTGCCGGTATGCCAGTGGAAATAGGTGCGGCCGGTAGTGAGGATGAAAGGGTACTGTTCATCCGCCAGCTCGGCCGGCTGCCGGTAGACAACCGGCACGAAATTCCCCTTGCCGCGGCTGAAGTTCTCCGTATGCAGCAGCGCTGTTCCCGGGTGGTCTTTAGCCGGACATGGCCACTGCAGGCCGTCCGGTGAGAGCCGCTGGTGGCTGACCCCGCCATAGATCGGTGTCAGCCCGGCAATTTCAGTCATTATCTCTGCCGGGTTTTCATAGTTCATCCCGTGATAACCGGCATGGGCAGAGAGTGCACAGATGATCTCCCAGTCGGCTCTTGCCTCGCCCGGTGGCTCCACCGCTTTTTGCACCAGCTGGATGCGCCGCTCGGTATTGGTAAAGGTGCCATCCTTTTCGGCAAAACAGGCGGCCGGCAGGACAACATCCGCCAGCTGCGCCGTTTCGGTGAGGAAGATATCCTGCACCACCAGCAGCTCCAGCGACTCAAGCGACTTTTTGGCATGCGCCTGGTCCGGGTCGGAGATGAGCGGGTTCTCCCCCATGATGAACATGCCGCGGACAGAGCCGCCAGAGACGGCGTTCATTGCCAGGGTGAGCGGCAGTCCGGGGCTGTCAGGTAAAGGTTCACCACCCCAGGCAGCGCGGAACTTCTCCCGGATCGACGGATCAGCTGCTTTCTGGTAACCGCTGTAAAAATCGGGCAGCGCCCCCATGTCGCACCCCCCCTGGACATTGTTCTGGCCGCGCAGCGGGTTGACGCCGCTGCCGGCCCGGCCGATATTGCCGGTCAGCATGGCAAGAGCGGCAATGCACCTGACATTGTCAACGCCATGGGTATGCTGGGTGATACCCATGGAATAGAAGATCATCGCTGCGCAGCTTGATGCGTAAAGTCTGGCAGCAGCAACAATCTCGTCCGCTGCCAGTCCGGTAATGGCGGCGGCGCGCTGCGGGGTCCACTCTTTCACGGATGCGGCAAAGGCTTCATAATTTTCGCATCTTGAGGAGATGAACTCACGATCTTCCAGCCCTTCGGCAATGATGACCTGCATCATGGCCAGCAATAGAGCCACGTCACTGCCGTTGTTGTGGCGCAGATGCATGGTCGCATGCCGGGAGAGGCGGATGCGGCGGTTGTCGGCGACAATGAGCCTTGCCCCGCTGGTGACCGCCTTGATGATGCGGCTGCCGATAAGCGGATGCTGCTCGGTGGTGTTCGAGCCGATGACGAAGATCAGCTCTGCCTTGTCGATACAGTCGATGGAGTTGGTCATTGCCCCGGAGCCGAAAGTCCCGGCCAGGCCGGTAACAGTTGAGGAGTGGCAGAGCCTGGCGCAGTGGTCGATATTGTTGGTGCCGAATACTCTCCGCGCCAGTTTCATCAGCAGGAAGTTCTCTTCATTGGTCGCTTTCGCCGACGAGGCAAACATGAGAGTATCCCTGCCGTGCCGCTCCTGCAGGCCTTTAAAACCATCTGCCACCATTTTGAGCGCCTCATCCCAGCTTGCCGGGGAGAGGATTCCATCCCGGCGGATGAGCGGTACGGTCAACCTCTCAGGGTGGCCGACAAAGGCAAAGGCGTTCCACCCTTTGACACAGAGGCTGCCGCGACCGACAGACCGGGGAGTGCCCGGCTCGACACCAAGCAGCCGCCCTCCATGAGAGAGAAGCCGCAGCTGGCAGCCGGTGCCGCAATAGGGACAAACGGTAAGGGTCTGTTTCATATCGCCCCCCTGACCTTTGCCAGCTGATCGAGGCGGAAGACCGGGCCGTCGGTACAACAGTAGAGATGATCGATGGTGCAGTGACCGCATTTACCGACGCCGCAGCGCATCTGCCTTTCAAGGGAGAGCACTATCCGCTCGTCAGGCAGCCCCTTTTTCCGCAACTCGGCAATTACCGCACGGTACATCGGCGGCGGGCCGACAACCACGGCGCAGGTAAATGCCGCATCGATAGCAAGAGGCGGAATGAGCGCCGGCAGCAGACCGACCGGACCGTCATAACAGCTGCCGGCAGTGACCGCATCGACGGTGAGTCTGCAGCTGAAAGCTGTTGATCGCTGCCACCTGGCAAGATCCTCCTGAAAAAGGAGATAATCGGCATTTCTCGCCCCGTAGAGAATCTGCAGCCGGCCGAACTCGCCCGGGCGATCTTCGCAGTACTGGATCAGCGAGCGCAAAGGCGCCAGACCGCAGCCGCCGGAGATCAGCAGCAGATTTAGCTCTTGCAGCTCTGCCAGGTTAAAGGGAGTACCGAACGGGCCCCTGATGCCGACCAGGTCACCGGCCTTTTTCCGGTGCATCTCTGCAGTCAGAAAACCGGCGTTGCGGATGGCAAGATCGAAATACCCCTTGCGGGTGGGAGAAGAGGCGACCGAGATGGGGGCTTCGGTAAAGCCGAGCAGGGAGAGCTGGACAAACTGGCCGGGGAGGTGGCAGAGATCACTGTTGTCTGTCATCCGCAGTGTAAATAGTTTTTCGTCCGGCGTGAGCCGGGTTATGGCGATGATTTCTGCTTCACGAGGAAGATATAGAGTTGTCAGCGGAGAAGTTTTCATGGGTTTCCCGGTAAACAGTGCTATCTGCCCGAAAATAGTAGCTGATGCCGATTTTCCTGTCCATATAATTACTTTTTCCTCCCGCAACACAATTAATGAACTTTCGCTGATATAATGATGAGGCTAGTTCCGGTTTCTCTTTTCAGTAAATCTGTTTTGGTGTATAAAACATCTGTAATTTCTTTGCCGGTTGAGAACCGGAAACTTTGAGGAGTCGGCATGATTCAGTTTACTGCTGTTCATAAATGGTTTGACAAACTCCATGTACTTAATGACATCAACCTGCATGTCAAACCGGGCGAAGTGGTGGTCGTCTGCGGGCCCTCGGGCTCGGGCAAATCGACGCTTATCCGGACCATCAACCAGCTGGAACCGATTGACAAGGGGCGGCTGATTGTCGACGGCATGAATCTGGCGCATAAAAACACCGATATCAACAAACTCCGCGCCGAGATCGGCTTTGTCTTCCAGCAGTTCAATCTCTACCCGCACATGACCGTTATCAACAACATCACCCTGGCGCCGATCAAGCTGCGCAACCTCTCCAGGAAAGAGGCTGAAGAGCAGGCCATGCAGCTCCTCACCCGCGTCGATCTGGCGGAAAAGCGGGACGCCTTCCCGGCGCAGCTCTCCGGCGGCCAGCAGCAGCGGGTGGCTATTGCTCGCGGACTGGCCATGAAGCCCCGTATCATGCTCTTTGACGAACCAACCTCGGCACTGGACCCGGAGATGATCGGCGAAGTCCTTGCAGTCATGAAAGATCTTGCCAACAGCGGCATGACCATGGTCGTGGTGACCCATGAGATGGGTTTTGCCAGAGAGGTCGCCCACCGGGTAGTATTCATGGATTTCGGCACCATCCTGGAAGAAGCTCCACCGGTGGAGTTCTTCTGCAACCCGCAACATGACCGCGCCAAACAGTTTCTCAACCAGTTGCTGACGCCGATGCACGGCGCCAACTGCACCTAACCGGCTGTACAACAAAACAAAGAAGGAGGATCAATATGAAGAAATTTGCTGCCATCCTTTCCCTGACCGCTCTTGTTGCCATCTCTGCCAAAGCTTATGCTGCAGCGCCGGCTGACACCCTTGCCGAGGTGAAGAAAAAAGGGGTCCTCGTCGCCGGCATCAAGGACTCGCTGCCGCCATTCGGCTATGTTGATGAAAAGACCAGAACCATTATCGGCTATGACATCGACTTCGTAAACGCCATCGCCAAAAAACTCGGCGTCAAGGTCGAGCTGAAACCGGTAACCTCTGCCAGCAGAATGCCGCAGCTGCAGGAAGGGAATATCGATATCATTGCCGCCACCATGACCAAAAATCCGGAGCGGGCAAAACAGATCGACTTCAGCCATACCTACTTCTTCACCGGGCAGAAGTTCATCACCAAAAAAGGGAGCGTAAAATCGCTCAAGGATCTTGAAGGGAAGAAGATCGGCACGGCAAAAGGGTCAACTTCCGAGCAGAACGTCAAGAAGGCGCTGCCTACGGCAACCGTGCTCTCCTTTGACGACTATCCGCAGGCCCTGCTGGCTCTCCAGCAAGGTAAGGTGCAGGCGGTAACTACCGATGAGGCGATTCTTGCCGGAATTCTTGCCAAATCCCCTGAAAAAGCAAAATACGAGATTCCAAACGTGCAGATATCCGATGAGCCATACGGCCTCGGTATGAGAAAAGGCGACAAGAACTTTGTCGATTTCGTCAACAAGACAATTGTGGAGATGGAGAAATCCGGCGAGGCAAAGAAGATTTTCGACAAATGGTTCGGCCCCAAAACCGATTTCGACCTGAAGCGCACTTTCAAGATAACGGCTGATAAATAAAAACTGCGGGCACTAGGCACTGGGCTCTTGGCACTGGGTTTTCACCTAGAGCCTAGAGCCTAGAGCCTAGAGCCAGGGGCTTTCTTTGCTCTCCTACAAATTCGACTGGTCGGTAGTAACGTCCGGACAATATCACGATTGGCTCGTCTCAGGCCTGAAGGTTACTCTCCAGCTCTCCCTGGCAGGGATAATCCTCTCTTTTCTGCTGGGGCTGATAGTAGCGGTCATGCGCATGAGCCATCTGAAGCTTTTTCGCTGGAGCGCCTGCGTCTTTCTTGAGTTCACCAGGAACACGCCGCTGCTGGTGCAGATATTCTTCTGGTATTTCGGTTCCTACAAACTCCTGCCTGCCGTTGCCAATGACTGGCTGAACAAAACCGGCTTTGAATTTGCCGCAGCACTGATAGCTCTTACTATCTACACCTCGGCCTTTATTGCCGAAGATCTCCGCTCAGGAGTCCTCTCCATTCCGAAAGAGCAGATGGAGGCTGCCAGGAGCAGCGGGTTCTCTTACCTGCGTTCCATGCAGTACATCATTTTACCGCAGGCGGTACGAATCACCGTACCGCCGCTCGTCAACCAGTTTCTGAATCTTGCCAAGAACTCCTCACTTGCCATGACCATCGGCGTTATGGAGCTTACCTATCAGGCACGCCAGGTGGAGAGTTACACCTTCAAGGGATTCGAGGCCTTTACGGCGGCAACACTGGTTTATCTCGTTCTTTCGGTAGTCATAACTTTCCTTGTGGACCAGTATGACAAACGGGTTCTACAGCTTCACAAGGGGGCTTGAAATGGGCATGTTTTCCAATTTTCAGGTAATTGCCGACAACTTCGTCTACTTCATGGTAGGTCGCTGGCCCGAAGGCCCGCTTGGCGGTGTCGGCCTTACTCTCTACCTCGCCAGTGCCTCCTGCATCCTCTCGTTTTTTGGCGGGCTCATTCTCGGGCTATTGAGCGTATCAAGGAGAAAATGGATCAGCATGCCGTCGATGCTGGTGATAAACACCATCCGGGGCGTGCCGCTGCTCATGGTAATATTCTGGATGTATTTTCTTCTCCCGGCCATTTTCGGCAAGGGATTCTCGGAGATCAGGACGGTAATCATGGCGTTGACCCTCTTTACCTCCGCCTATATGTCGCAGATAGTTCGCGCCGGCATCGAAGCGATCCCCAAAGGACAGATGGAAGCCGCCGTCTCTACCGGACTCAAACACTGGCAGGCCATGGTATACATCATTCTCCCCCAGGGACTGCGCAACATGATCCCCTCGTTTGTCAACCAGTTTGTCTCCCTGATCAAGGATACATCCCTTGCCTTCATCGTCGGCGTTTCCGAACTTACTCATGTCGGCACGCAGATAAACAACCGTACCATGGCATTTCCGACAGAGATATTCTTCTTCATTGCCGTTGTCTACTTCATCATCTGCTACGCCTTCACTTCGCTCTCCCGCAACCTGGAGAAACGGCTGGCCTGGCGCAAGGCGATCTGAAATCAGTCGAGTGGTTAAGAGGTTGAGTCGTCATACTCCAGCTCAACCACTCAACCACTCAACCACTCAACTACTCAACTACTCAACTACTTAACTACTTAACTACTTAACTACTTAACCATTTGACCCCCAACCAACTATGCCCGACCCGTTTACCCTGCTGCTGCTCTTTATCGCCGCCTTTCTGGCCGGAATAATTGACGCCATTGCCGGCGGCGGCGGGCTGATCACACTCCCCGCTCTCATGGCAATCGGCCTGCCGCCCCAGGTCGCTCTCGGCACCAACAAGCTGCAGGCATCTTTCGGTTCCGGCAGTGCCATGCTTCATTTTGTGCGTAGCGGCACGGTAAAGCTATCGGAGTGTGTTGCCGGCATCTGCTGGACCGCTTTTGGCGCAGCCGCGGGAGTACTGGCTATCCAGCGGCTCGATCCGGCAGTTTTACGGCAACTGGTCCCCTGGATGCTGATTGGCATTGCCGCTTACACACTTTTCACCCCGAAACTGGGCGCTGAGGATATCCACGCCAGGCTCTCGCCAAAGCTTTTCTACCCGGTTTTCGGTCTCGCCATCGGTTTTTATGACGGTTTTTTCGGGCCGGGTACCGGCTCTTTCTGGGCAATGGGATTTGTGCTGCTCATGGGCTGTTCGCTTGTGAGAGCGACTGCCCACACAAAGGTGATGAACTTCACCAGCAACATCGTTGCGCTTGGAATCTTTCTGCTGGCGGGACAGGTTCACCTGCTGGAGGGGCTGCTGATGGGGGTCGCCCAGTTCATCGGCGCAAGGATCGGCGCAAAACTTGTCATCCTGAAGGGGGCTGAATTCATCCGTCCGGTCTTCATTTTGATCGTCCTGCTGATTACTGCGAAGCTGCTCTATCAAAACTACCGCTAGATCATAACAAATATGTCGGCAAGAATTCAATCAGGGCGATAAACTCATCGGCAAAAGATTCGCGTCCCGCTGCCATGAAAGGTCTTGGCATTACCGCACTCACCCCGCAGCGGTAGGCTTCCAGAGAAAAAAGCAGCCCTTCGGCAGCGATCAGCTGAAAGCAGACAAGCGCAGGGTAGAGGTTGCAGAGCCTGTTTCTTGCTGCCGTCAGACTCTCATTTTGCACGGCACCATTCACAGCGGGAGCATCGAAAATAACTCGCACGCGATCCTTGTTGAGCATGGCCGACGCAACAGCCGTCTCCACCTCTTCACTGCTGCCGGCAACTGTCAGGCTGACCCCGTTAAACCTGGCGACACTGTCCAGCGCGTAAACAAGCAGGCTGTCAGAAGCGGCAATGAAAAGTTTGGGCAGATCCATTTTTCTACTCTTTTCTTCCTCCGGGTTCAGCATCTGTTTCGCCAGGAAGCAGGCAATCTTATCCCTGGCTGTTGCAGAAAGATTCGGCGCAAGGCTCTGCAGCTTTTCGCGCTGGAACCTGAGCGGATCAAAGGGTGCTGCCGCCGAAAATGCATGCGGTAAAGAGGCAGAGAGTTGATCGATCTCGGAGAGCCCGAGATCATCAACAGAGATGATCTCTTCCGGCGGCGGTTCGGCAAGCGGGAGATCTTCCGGCTCATCTTCGATCAGGCCGTCACGCATTTTTTCATCAAATATCCGCAGGGCATCCATCAGGATACTCTGGGTGTTTATGTTTACCTCATGGCTCATCTTTTCCGGATAGTATTTGAAGTCGCTATCAATAACGTCTGCCAGGTGATCAAGCGTAAATTTGCCGCTCTTCCAGGTAAGGATTTCGACAACGGTCATCTCGATAAGATGCTGCAGTCCCTTGTAAGCATCGTTCTCCGAAAGGACATCCATCTCTATCAGCGTAATTGCCAGGGGTCTCCTGTCTGCTCCGTCAAACTGCTGCTTCTGCAACCCCTGTTCAAGCTGCTCCGGGGAAATCATCCTCTTTTCAACAAGCAGATCCCCTATCCTGACACTGTTGTTCAGATGACTGGCACTGACAATGTAGCCATCCTTGAAAACAAGCTGGCTCTCCCCTTTGCGGCCCTTGACAGTCAGTACCCCGGTTTTACGGGTCGAATTCATCAGCTGGATAACATCGACAATCGGCAGATGTTCCAAATCCCCGGTGAAAGCCATCGTTGCAACTCCCCTGAAAAAGGTAATACAAATGCTTGCGTTTATTTTGCGCGTCATTATAGCAGCAAAATTATTTTACTGCCACAATCCAGATTAAAAATGTCGCGGGTTAATAATATGTCCGGTCTTGTAGCACATAAACTGTCCGGTTTACTTTGTTGTCGGGAGACAACGGATGAAACGGACGGAATGGCTACAGGAGACCCGAAAGATGAGATTCGAGGAAGTGTATGGC
>JBBRBA010000057.1:0-21180 GCA_038206285.1 Geobacterales bacterium | reverse complement strand
TTCCAGAAAGTCCCCGAAGAAAAACTTGCAATAGTTGTCAAAAAGCTAAATCATCGACCAAGAAAGTGCCTCAACTACCTGACACCCCACGAAGTCTTTATTCAAGCACGGCGTGGTGCACTTATGATGTGAATCTGCCTTACCTGTCTTCCCGAGTGTGCCCGATCCTGAGGATGTAAATCACATTTTCCCGAATCTCGTAACGCATTTCATAATTGCCAACCAGCAGACGCCTTACTTCGTGCGGATCAAATTCGTCCAGCTTTTCACCGATTCGTGCCTGTTCAAGAACTCTTTCCGGGGCTGCCGACAATGACTGGACAGTGCGTGCTGCCGCCACCTTATTCTTTACCGAGAGAAACTCATACAGCCGCACCAGGTCTGATAACGCTCTGCTTGTCCATTTGATGCCGTACATCAGCGCGGCACCGGCAATGGCGAATCTCCATTCAGACTTTCTGCCCATGACTTGACAGCCTGATGATCGATGACATCACCGGATTCAACGTCAGCAAGTGCTTCCAATGTCAGTTTACGCCGCTCCTCTTCCTGACTGACCCAGGCACTCAATGCCTGTTTGACAATCCACCCGCGGGATCGCTCCAGACGAGCGGCGATCTGATCAATTTTCTCGGCAAGCGGCAGTGGTACATGTGCTGTTAAAACTTTTGTGCTCATACGAGACACCACCTTTAATCTGATTCAATCATAGTGATTAGCTTTGATTATTGCAATAGCAATTCAAGATCGAACCTGATTTTGAATTTATGAGTTCACCGGCATAAAAAAATCCCCTCCCCCCTTGATTTTTCCCCAAAGGCTGTTTATATTGCTAAACAGTTAGCACTCAGAAGCTTTGAGTGCTAATTTTTATTGCTAACATGTTCAATTCACACAAAAGAAAGGAGAAAGAAAAGCATGAATCTCAGACCGCTGCAGGATCGTATCATCGTCAAAAGACTGGAAGAGGAAACAATGACAGCCGGTGGCATCTTTATCCCTGAAACCGCCAAAGAGAAGCCGCAGAAAGGCGAAGTAATCGCCGTAGGCAAAGGCAAGAAGACTGAAGACGGCAAGGTAATCCCTGTTGATGTAAAAAAAGGCGACAAAGTTCTTTTCGGCAAATATGCCGGCACCGAGATCAAGATCGACGGGCTGGAGTATCTGATCATGCGGGAAGACGACATCCTCGGCATCATGGAATAGTGAGACTTCGCCAAATGCCCGTATGCGGCGTTGCGCGGCGGGACGGAACGCTCAACGTACCTTGCGGTACGCCTCGCGCTCCAGCCCTTGCGCTGCCTGGCATACGGAACATTTTGCTGTGCCTCGTCAACAGAATAATCGCTTAAACAAATAAAAGGAGGAATTAACATGGCAGCAAAGCTTATCAAATTCGACCAGGAGGGGCGCAACGCCATCCTGAAAGGTGTTAACACCCTTGCCGACGCAGTAAAGGTAACTCTCGGCCCTAAAGGGCGTAACGTCATCATCGACAAATCCTATGGTTCACCGCTTATCACCAAGGACGGCGTGACTGTTGCTAAAGAGATCGAGCTTGATGACAAGTTCGAGAACATGGGTGCTCAGCTTGTTAAAGAAGTTGCTTCCAAAACTTCCGATGTTGCCGGTGACGGCACCACCACTGCTACTGTACTTGCCCAGGCAATCTACCGTCAGGGTTCCAAGCTGGTTGCTGCCGGTCACAACCCGATGGAGATCAAACGCGGCATCGACAAGGCGGTAGAGGCTCTTGTTGCTGAGCTGAAGGCTATATCCAAGCCGATCAAGGATCACAAGGAGATTGCCCAGGTAGGTACCATCTCCGCCAACAACGACAAGACCATCGGCGACATTATTGCCGAGGCAATGGAGAAGGTCGGCAAGGAAGGGGTCATCACTGTCGAGGAAGCAAAGGCAATGGAGACGACTCTTGACACCGTCGAAGGGATGCAGTTCGATCGCGGCTACCTCTCCCCCTACTTCGTCACCGATCCGGAGCGGATGGAGTGCACGCTGGAGAACGCCAGCATCCTCATCCATGACAAGAAAATCTCCAACATGAAAGACCTCCTCCCGGTACTTGAGCAGACCGCCAAATCAGGTCGTCCGCTGCTCATCATCGCCGAGGATATCGAAGGCGAAGCCCTTGCCACTCTCGTAGTCAACAAGCTTCGCGGTGTTCTCAACATCTGCGCTGTCAAGGCTCCGGGCTTCGGCGATCGCCGCAAGGCAATGCTCGAAGATATCGCTGTTCTTACCGGTGGCACGGTAATCTCCGAAGAGACCGGTTTCAAGCTTGAGAACACCACCTTCGAGATGCTCGGCCAGGCCAAGCGGGTAACAGTTGACAAGGATAATACCACCCTCATCGACGGCTCCGGCAAAGAAGCCGAGATTTCCGGCCGTGTCAAGATGATCCGCGCCCAGGTCGAAGAGACCGCCAGCGATTACGATCGTGAAAAGCTGCAGGAGCGTCTTGCCAAGCTCGTCGGCGGCGTAGCGGTAATCAAGGTCGGTGCTGCTACTGAAACCGAAATGAAAGAGAAGAAGGCCCGTGTTGAGGATGCTTTGCACGCAACCCGTGCAGCTGTTGACGAAGGGGTTGTTCCTGGCGGCGGCGTAGCTTATATCCGTGCGCTCAAGGCTCTTGACAAGCTCAAGCTCTCCCCTGAGCAGCAGTTCGGCGTCAATGTCATCAAGGCTTCCCTTGAGGCTCCGATCCGCCAGATTGCCGAGAATGCCGGCATCGACGCTTCCATCGTCGTCGACAAAGTAAGGCGCGGCAAGGATGCCTTCGGCTACAACGCTGCCGATGACGAATATGTCGACATGCTGCTTGCCGGCATCATCGACCCGACCAAGGTTGCCCGCTGCGCGCTGCAGAATGCAGCCTCCGTTGCCGGCCTGATGCTGACCACCGAAGCGCTGATCGCCGAGAAGCCGAAAGAAGATGGCGGCGGCATGGGTGGCGGTATGCCTGGTGGTATGGGCGGCATGGGTGGAATGGGCGGCATGATGTAATTGCCCGGGAACGATCTTCGTTCCATAACGTTCAGTAAACTAAAAGAGGGAGCGGCCAATTGGCCGCTCCCTCTTTTTTTCCGTTTGAACTTATCCTTACCCTTAACTCCCAACTCTTAATGCTTCCTTACAGCGCTTTCTTGATGAGCGCCTCAAGCTGGCTTTTGGGTACGGCGCCGACAACCTGATCAACCACTTTGCCGTCCTTGAAGAGGATCACTGTCGGAATTCCGCGAACCCCGTATTTTGCCGGAGTCGACTGGCTCTCATCAACATTGACCTTGCCGACTTTTACCTGGCCGGAATACTCGGCGGCGATTGCATCGATGGTCGGCGCAATTGCTTTGCACGGTGCACACCAGGTTGCCCAGAAGTCCACCAGTACCGGAACGGATGACTGCAGAACTTCCGTCTCAAAATTGTCGTCTCCAAGAGTAAGAACGTTTTCACTTGCCATAAGGTATCTCCCTTCCATTTAGTTATTAGTCCAGCGAATCTGGAATTATTGGCTTTGTTACTTTAATCTCTGCTCTGCCTGCAACGGCAGGGAGATAACAAATTTTGTCCCTCTGCCGACATTGCTTTCCACGGTGATGCTGCCACCGTGCATGCGGATGAACTCGCGCGCATAATACAGCCCGAGGCCGAAACCGCGCACCTGACCGGTATTAAACGGGTCTATCTGGTAAAATTTTTCAAATATCTTCGGAATCTCTTCAGGTGCAATACCGACACCGGTGTCGGCTACCGAAACAAGCACATTGTCGCCATACTCACGCAGAGATATGCTGACTTCCGCTTCTTCACCGGAAAATTTGTAGGCATTATCGATTATCTGCTGCAGGGCAAAGGTTATCTTATCACAATCTGCAATAATCTGTGGCGCCTGGTGAAGGTCAAGAACCGCTTCGATAGCCGGTTTTATGGCGATCTCACGCGATTCGGCAAGAATATTGTGAATTACTTTGGCAAGCGAGATCTGTTCACACCGCAGGGTTTCACCATTATCCATCATTCTGCTGAATACCAGAAGATCGACAACAAGTCTTTCAAGGTAGGCGGATTCATCCGAAATAAGACGAATATTCATTCGGTATTCAGGATCGTCTGCAGCAAGAACACCGGTAGCAAGGTTCTGCAGAAAGAGCGAAATAGAGGTGATGGGGGTGCGGAACTTATGTGAAATTATGGAGAGAAAGTTTGATTTGAGCCGGTCGAGCGATTTCAGGGCGGCTATCTCATCTTTCAACGCTTTTTTGACCAACGCCTTGTCAACGGCAGTTTTAAGCTGGAGAAGATTGAGCGGTTTGGCAATAAAATCATCGGCATCGGCCTTGAGCGCGTTGAGGATAACGTCTTTTTCGGCAAAACCGGTCATAACGATGACAACTATGGTCGGTTCCTTCTCCTTGATCCGCTTCAGGAGCTCAATACCATCCATACCCGGCATCATGACATCGGTCAGTATGACATCAATCCCCCCTTTGTCGAAAAGTGCAAGCGCCGCCTCTCCGCTCCCCGCTTCGAGAAGATGATAACCTTTGAGAGCGCGCATACAGAGATCGCGGATCACCGCTTCATCATCGACAACAAGAATAGTCTTTGTCGGCTTGTCCCGAAGCTCCATACCTGATTTTTGTGACTGTTCAAACATTAATGGTATCCATGCAGACTCTAGGCTCCCAGAATGGCATAAACTTTATCCATGGCCTGTTGCAGATTTTCAGGCTGGTTGCCGCCTGCCTGAGCTAGTTCCGGTTTACCGCCGCCGCTGCCGCCGACAAGCGGAGCAATCTCCCGGATGAGGTCGCCTGCCTTGAAGCGGCCGGCAAGATCTTTCGATACCGCCACCAGCAGGGTCGCCTTGCCGCCAATATCAGCGCCAAGAGCGAGAATGCCGCTGCCGAGCCTCTCCCTGAGCGAGTCGGCAAGTTCGCGCAGCTGTTTTACATCATCAACAGTGACAACGGTTGCCAGCACCTTCCCCCCTTCAGCTTCACGCGCAGCAACGAGCAGGTCCAGCGACCTGCCGGCATTTATCTGTGCCTGCAGGATATCCAGCTCTCTTTGCAGCTCTTTCTGGTTGGCAAGCAGACGCTCGACCCTGTCAAGTATACTGCCACCTTCTGCTTTGACAAGTGTTGCCAGCTGTCGCTGCTCATATTCCAGATTCTGGACGAATGCCACCGCACCTTTGCCGGTTACCGCCTCTATCCGCCTTACGCCGGCGGCAATGCCGCCTTCGCTGACGATTTTAAACAAGCCGATGTCACCGGCAGCAGCAACATGTGTTCCGCCACAAAGTTCCATGCTGATATCCCCGACCTGCACAACCCTGACCTGATCGCCGTATTTTTCGCCGAAAAGAGCGGTAGCGCCGCTTGTCACGGCGTCTTTGGCAGCCATCTCCCTGGTCTCCACCCTGTAGTTGAGCATGACAAAGTCGTTGACTATCGTTTCAACTCTTTTGGTCTCTTCCTGAGTCATGGCCGAGAAATGCGTAAAATCGAAGCGGAGCCGCTCCGGCTCGACCAGAGAACCGGCCTGCTTTACATGCTCCCCAAGGACCTGGCGGAGTGCAGACTGCAGCAGATGGGTTGCTGTATGGTTACGGGCTGTTGCCGACCGCGCCGGCGTATCGATTTTGAGGTCGACTGCTTCGCCGCTCCTTAGCGTGCCGCTTTCAACAACACCGCGGTGGACGATAAGGTCGGTAAAGGGGCGCAGCGTTTCTGCCACACGCAGATGTGCCCCGCCGCTGGAGATGGTACCGGTATCGCCGGCCTGACCGCCTGAAGCTCCGTAAAACGGCGATACATCGGTGATTATATCTACCGCACTGCCGGCGGCAGCTTCAGCAACAATGACGCCCTTTACCAGTAGTGCTTTCACTATCCCATAATCGCTATGCTGACCATAGCCGGTAAATTCGCTTCTCACCCCTTCGCTGTGGAGCTCCTTGAAGACATCGGCAATCCCCTCCTCGCCGGAGCCTTTCCAGTGTTCTCTTGCCTGGGCGCGCTGCCGCTCCATGGAGAGTTCAAAACCGGCTTCATCAATGCTCATCCCTTCCGCAGCCATGATGTCAGCGGTGAGATCCAGAGGAAAGCCGTAGGTATCGTAGAGCCGGAATACTGCATCTCCGGGCAGACAGCTTTTGCCGGCGCCTTTCAGCCCGGAGATCTCTTCATTGAGAATGGCAAGTCCGCGGTCGAGGGTTTCGGCAAAGCGCTCCTCCTCGGCAAGGATTACCTTTTTTACATACTCCTCACGCTCAAGGAGTTCCGGGAAAGCCTCACCCATTATCGAATTCACGGCATTTACGGCACGGTAGAGCACCGGTTCGGCAAAGCCGAGCATTTTGGCGTGGCGGGCGGCGCGCCTCATGATACGGCGCAGCACGTAACCACGCCCTTCGTTTGAAGGGAGCACACCGTCGCAGATCAGAAAAGTTACTGCGCGGGAATGGTCGGCAATGACCCGCATCGAGACATCGTCCTTATCGTTCTGCAGATACTTCTTGTTGGCAAGCTTCGCAATGAACTGGATGATTCCCTGCAGCAGGTCGGTATCGTAGTTGGTTTTCTTCCCCTGCATGACAGTGCAGATCCGCTCCAGCCCCATGCCGGTATCAACAGCCGGTTTGGGGAGCGGGTGCAGCTTGCCGTCGGCGGTGCGGTTGAACTGCATGAAGACGTTGTTCCAGATCTCCATGTAGCGGTCGCAGTCGCAGCCGACTGCGCAGTCAGGCTGGCCGCAACCGACTTCCGGACCGTTATCCCAGAAAATTTCGGTGCATGGTCCGCAGGGACCGGTATCGCCCATTGACCAGAAGTTGTCTTTTTCGCCGAAGCGGTAGATCCGCTCCAGCGGCACCCCCTCCTGCTTGTGCCAGATGTCGGCAGCTTCGTCATCGTCGGTAAAAACAGTGACATAGAGGTGATCTTTATCCAGCTTCAGCTCTTCGGTCAAAAAGCTCCAGGCATAGGCAATCGCCTCCTTCTTGAAATAATCGCCGAAGGAGAAGTTGCCGAGCATTTCGAAAAATGTGTGGTGCCGTGCCGTCCGGCCGACATTCTCCAGATCGTTGTGCTTCCCGCCTGCCCGGACACACTTTTGCGAACTGGCGGCCCTGACGTAATCACGCTTTTCCATCCCGAGGAAGCAGTCTTTGAACTGGTTCATACCCGCATTGGTAAAAAGAAGGGTCGGGTCGTTGTGCGGCACAAGTCCGGAGCTGGCGACGATGGTATGGCCGTTCTGTTCGAAAAAACTGAGAAATTTTGCACGAAGATCTTTGCCGGTCATCGGTCACACCCTGTATCCTGATTTCTGAAGTAACTGATTATAAAAGACAGCGAAAACCCGCGGCGCTGAAGGTAGCCATAGATTCGCTGTTTTTCTTTCTGCGTGGCGGTGTCATTATTGAATGCTGCGAACCTTCTCTTTACAATTTCAGCAAGCACCTGCTCTGCCGGAATCGCTGCAGCGCCTTCAGCTACTGCCTGCTGTGCCGTCTCCCGTGAAATCCCCTTCTGCCTGAGGTCAAGCAGCAGCCTGGCACCAAAACCGCGACCGCTCCGCAGGGCTGACTCTACCCAGCCGGCGGCAAATTTTGCATCGTCGATGAGCCCCTGGGAAGAAAGCCGCTCCAAAGCCTCATCCAGAGGTTTTTCCGCAAAGCCGCGCAAAACAAGTTTTTTTCTCAGTTCACTCCTGCTGTGATCCCTTCTGGTGAGTATATCCAGAGCTTTCTGGTAGGCAGCAGCAGAAGCCGTCTTTTCAGAACCTTTCAATGTCATTACTTCCATTGACAGGTTCTTCTGCGGTCTCTTCTGCGGCAAACTGGTCCCAGGAACTGTTCGAGGTAGAAGATATTCCGGAGACCTTGAGCTTAAAGTCATCCGGGTTGGTAGACTGCCTGAGTGCCTCTTCGTAACTGATCAGCTTGCTGGAATAGAGCTGCATGAGAGACTGGTCAAACGACTGCATACCGTAGGTGGTAAATCCCTGGGAAATCGCATCCGGTATCTGTTTGGTCTTATCCTTGTCGTCGATGCAATCCTTGATACGCGCCGTGCCGATCATGACTTCGACTGCCGGCACACGCCCCTTGCCGTCTATTTTCGGCACGAGGCGCTGCGAAATTACCCCCTTGATTACCGCGGAGAGCTGCATCCTTACCTGGCGCTGATGGAACGGCGGGAAGACCGATATTATCCGGTTGACAGTTTCAGCGGCGTCAAGCGTATGCAGGGTAGACATGACCAGATGCCCTGTCTCTGCAGCGGTAAGCGCGGTTTCGATAGTTTCCAGGTCGCGCATCTCACCGACCAGGATAACATCCGGATCCTGGCGGAGAGCTCCCTTGAGTGCCGCAGCAAACGAGAGGGTGTCGAACCCCACCTCGCGCTGACTTATTATGCTTTTCTTGTCGCGGTGGAGAAACTCGACCGGGTCTTCGACCGTGATGATGTTGCTGGTACGGCTTTCGTTGATGAAGTCGATCATTGCTGCCAGGGTTGATGATTTGCCGCTGCCGGTAGTCCCGGTTACCAGTATCAGTCCCCGCTCTTCCATGGCGATTTTCTTCAGTACCGGCGGCAGATTGAGCGATTCAAGGCTCGGAATATTGAATGAAATTGCCCGGAAAACAATCGCCACACTGCCGCGCTGGTGATAGGCGCTCACCCTGAAGCGGCAGACGCCGGGAACGCCGTGCGACAGGTCAATCTCGTAATTTTCATCAAAATGCTGCTTCTGGCGCGTGTTCATCATGGAGAGCGCCATCGTCATTACCGTATCACCTGACATTCTGGGGGCATTCGGAATCGGGCGGAGCTTGCCGTCTATCCTGACGACCGGCGGCAGACCGCTTTTGATATGGATGTCTGAGGCTCTCGCCTTTACCGCAATGGTAAGGATCTCGTTCAGTTCCATGGTTTACTCCTTGGTCGCTGTGACGGTAAAGCCGAGGGCAACCAGCAGTTTCTCCCTGATCTCGGCGCACATTTCCGGGCGTTCCTTAAGGAATATGCGGGTATTTTCGCGGCCCTGACCGATACGGTCCTTGCCGAAGGAATACCAGGCGCCGCTCTTTTCGATGATCCCTTTGTCAACTGCCATATCGATCAGATCCCCCACTTTGGAAATCCCCTCGCCGTAAAGAATGTCGAATTCGACCTCCTTGAACGGCGGTGCCACCTTGTTTTTGACCACCTTTACCTTGGTGCGGGAACCGATGACATCATTACCCTGTTTCAGGGTAGCAATTTTTCTGATGTCCATTCTGACCGAAGCGTAGAATTTGAGGGCATTGCCGCCGGTGGTGGTTTCCGGATTGCCGAACATGACACCGATCTTCATCCTGATCTGATTGATGAAGATTACGCAGCAGTTTGATTTGGAGATGATGCCGGTCAGTTTACGCAGCGCCTGCGACATGAGGCGTGCCTGCAGCCCCATATGGGAGTCGCCCATCTCCCCCTCGATCTCTGCCTTCGGCACGAGTGCTGCGACCGAATCGATGACCAGAACGTCAATGGCGCCGCTCCTCACCAGGGTTTCGGTAATTTCGAGCGCCTGCTCGCCGGTGTCCGGCTGCGAAACGAGGAGGTCATCAGTCTTGACGCCGAGTTTGCGGGCATAGCCGATATCAAGGGCATGCTCGGCATCGACAAAGGCGGCAATCCCCCCAAGTTTCTGGGCCTCGGAGACAATATGCAGGGCCAGGGTGGTCTTGCCGGATGATTCGGGACCGAAAATTTCAATGACCCTGCCGCGCGGCACGCCGCCGACTCCGAGCGCCACGTCAAGCGAAAGTGCTCCGGTCGGAATCGCCGGGACATCAGGCAGAGGCTGGTCATTGCCGAGCCTCATGATCGCCCCTTTGCCGAACTGTTTCTCTATCTGGCTGACCGCGAGGTCAATCGCCTTTTCGCGCTCTTGCATAGGAAATTCTCCTCTTAATAGGTTCTGTAAAGCTTTAAACTTTTAGCACAGTTTCACAATCGCTTTCAAGCTATTCCCTCAAGCCTTTGGTGGAACGGCTAGTCGGCCGGCAAGAAGCTGTAAAGCTGCTTCTGCAGTCGCCTCTCTGACCGTTTCCCTGTTGCCGGGAAAACAGTGGCAAAGCACTTGGCAACCATCAACAGCGGCAATGGCGATAAAGACGGTGCCGACCGGTTTTTCGGCAGATCCGCCGCCGGGCCCGGCAATACCGGTTGTCGCCAGCGCAAGGTCGCTGCCGGACAAAAGGCGCACCCCTTCTGCCATGGCGCTTGCGGCCGCGGCACTTACCGCTCCGTGCATCGCGAGCAAGTCGGGCGGAACCGTCAACACCCTGATTTTGGCGCTGTCGGCATAGGTCACCGCGCCGAAAAGAAAGTAGGCGGATGAGCCGGGTATGTCGGTAATCCTTTTGGCAAGCAGGCCGCCGCTGCACGATTCGGCCACGCTAAGAGTCAGACCGGAAGCCCGCAGCAGCCCGGCAACTTTATCATCCAGTTCGTTCACAGAAACCTCGTCAGCAGCAACAGGCAGAGCCAGGCATAAACCCCGGCGGCGACATCGTCCAGCACGACGCCATAGCCGTTCTTCAGTTTTTGATCAAACCAGTTTGCCGGCGGGGGTTTGACGATGTCGAAAAAGCGGAAGAGAAGAAAGCCGGCGGCAATATAGCGCCAGTCAGGCGGGATGGCGATCATTGTGACGAGAAAACCGACAACTTCGTCAATAACGATCTTGCCGGAGTCCTTTTCATTGAAGATGATCTCTGCCTTGCCGGAGACCCAGCAGGCGAAGAAGAAAAAAGCGAGCAACGTGAGCAGATAAAGCGGCAGTGGGAGCCGGGCAAGGCAGATGTAGAGCGGGATTGCCGCCAGTGTCCCGGCAGTGCCCGAGGCAACCGGGGAAAAGCCGCTTCCCCCCCAGGTGGCAAAAACTTTGACAAAGAGGTTCATGGCCTCACTCCGCTTTTTCCAGCTGCCGGTAGATTTCTCTGAGCGGCAGCCCGGTTTCAACGGCAATCCGGCGACAGTCGTCAAATTCCGGTTTGGCGCCGTACTCGGTTACCTTGAAAAAAACCTTGCCATAGGCGGTGCTCCGCTCCTCGCTTTTTCGCGTCAGAACAGTGCGCACCACCGGATAGTAGCGCAGACCGATAGACGAGGTCTCTGTCAGGACAATTGCGGCAAATTTTGCGACTGTTGCAGCCGGTACGAGGAGGGAAAGAGTCACCGCCGGCCGGTTTTTTTTCATCTGGATCGGTGTAAACCAGACATCGAGAGCCCCGGCGGCAAGGAGACACTCCATGGCATACCCCAGTATTTCCGGCGGCGAATCATCGACATTCGCCTCCATGACCACCAGCTGATCATGGGTAGAGACCGGCTCGGCAGTGCCGAGGAAGGCGCGCAGGATGTTCGGCGTATCAGGAAAATCCTTCATGCCGGCGCCGTAGCCGATCTTTTCGATCCGGAAATCTGCGGGCACGCCGTAGCCATCGGCCAGAGCGGCAATGATAGCCGCTCCGGTAGGTGTGACCCGCTCGCCGCTGCTGATATTGCCATGAACCGGCAGCCCCTTGAGCAGTTCGGCAGTTGCCGGCGCCGGTACCGGCAAAAGGCCGTGAGCGGTCTCGATAAAACCACTGCCAAGCGGCAGCGGCGCTGCATAGAGTCGCCCAACCTGCAGAAACTCCAGCCCAATAGCCGTAGCGACTATGTCGATGATGGAGTCAACTGCGCCGACTTCATGAAAATGGACAGCCTCGATTGAGACGCCATGGACTTTTGCTTCGGCTTCGGCCAGGCAGAGGAAAATTCGCTGCGCCCGTTCTTTTACCGCAACAGAAAGGCTACTTTCTGCAATCATCGCCTTGATGTCGCCATAATGGCGATGCGGTTGACCGTCTGCAGCAAAAACCTTGAAGATCAGCCCCTGAACACCCTGGCGGCGGCAGCTCTCCGACTGCAGCGTGTACCCTGACAGCGGCAGGGAGAGTTTGGCAAGCTCGCTTTGCAGATGCTCCAGCGGTACCCCCAGATCGATCAGCGCCGCTACGGTCATATCACCGGCAATGCCGGCTTGACAATCGAGGTAGAGAGTTTGCAGAGTTTTCATTGCTACTCCCGGTTCATCAGGCTTGCCGCATAGCCGGCGCCGAAACCGTTGTCGATATTGACTACCGTCACCCCTGAAGCGCAGGAGTTGAGCATGCCGAGCAGGGCGGCGATGCCGCCGAAAGATGCGCCGTAACCGATGGAAGTCGGCACTGCAATTACCGGTCGGCTGACCATCCCCCCTACCACCGACGGCAGCGCCCCCTCCATACCGGCAACAACAATCAGCACCGACGCCGAGAAGAGCAGCTCGCGGCGCGCCAGCAGGCGGTGCAGCCCGGCAACGCCGACATCGAAAAGCTGTTCGACCTTGTTCCCCATGATCCGGGCGGTTACTACCGCTTCAGCAGCAACCGGAATATCCGACGTTCCGGCCGAGATCACCAGTATCGTCCCCCGACCGGTAATCTGCACCGGCTTCTTCTCTATGGTAAGGCAGCGGGCATCCTGGTGCCAGACAGCAGCCGGAAAAGCTTTTTGAACCAGCAGCGCCTTTTCCCCGTCCAGACGGGTTGCCAGCACATTGCTCCCTTTATTGAGCATGGCGGCAATAATCCGCTCGATCTGGTCGACACTCTTGCCGCTGCCAAGGATGACTTCGGGAAAACCCTGGCGCAGTGACCGGTGGTGGTCAATCACTGCATCGCCGATATCCTCGAACGGCAGGTGACGCAGATGTTCAAGAGCTTCCGCAACGGACCGGTCGCCATGTTGTACCTGCTCCAGCATTTTTTTCAGCGCTGCTGCATCCATCTGCTCTCCCTAAGCCGGACAAACCGGGACTAACCATAAAATCAAAGACTGTTTCAGACGTTATCCACGTAAAACGCTTTAGATTTTCAACTTTGCACATAAAGCCGTAAGTGACTAAATGGCTATACTGCGCAGCCTTGTAACTGCTTCAGGAATCATCTCTTCTCCGATATTGCCGAGAGCCAGCCTTAAGTAGCCCTCAAATCCCGGGCCAAAAACCTCACCTGGCAGGGTTAGCAGACCGGCTTCATCTATCAGCTTTTTTGCCGCCTGCCGTCCGCTAAGCTCTTTGAATGGATGCTGTATCCAGCCGAAGAAGGAGCCGCTCGCCACCAGCCGGAACGGATTACCTGGCAGGGCGAACTCTGCGCAGAATCGTTCATGCCTTCGTGCCATCATCCGGCAGTTGCTTTTTACCCATTCATCAAGATTGTCGGCGGCATAGCGCAAGGCGAGCTGGGTGATGCGCGGCTGGCAGACCACCATGGTGTCCTGAACCTTAAGGGCATGATGGAGCAGCGCCTTGCTGGCGACGAGCCCCCCGGCGCGGAAACCGGTGAGCGAGTAGGTCTTGCCGAGCGACATGAGCTGGATGAGATGATCCCCCCAGGCAGGGTCGGTGAAGAGTTGATGGGGTGGATTTTCCGAAACAATGAAATCGGCATAGGTTTCGTCAAGCAGCAGGGCAATGCCATGCGCTGCTGCCAGTTGGTAAAGCTCTGCCAGCAGGTCAGGCGGCGTAACTGAACCGGTCGGGTTGCTCGGCGTTACCAGCAGGATGGCGCGGGTACGCGCCGTTATCAACCCGGCAATCGCCTCAACCGATGGAATGCCGCCACTGGCGGGATCAAAGGGAGCGTAAACCCTCCTGATGCCCAGCATGGCCAGCCCCATGTCATGATCGAAATAATACGGCGTCTGAACAATGACCTCGTCCCCGGCCTGGCAGAGCGCCATTATTGCCAGCCAGAAAGCCTGGCTCGCGCCGATGGTAAGGCAGATGTTGTCTTTATCGATAGCCGCTCCGTAGATGCGCCGGTAGCGCGCTGCCAGTGCTTCGCGCACCTCCGGCAACCCTTCGTCCGGGGTGTAGCGGGCGGTCAGCGGATCCGGCAGCATTGTTGCCATGTAATCTGTCAGCTCTTTTGCCGGAGGGTAGTCAGGAACCGCCTGACAAAGGTCGATCAGCGGCCGGTCCGGCACATCGCCGCGCTCCGCCGCCCAGAGACGGACTTCGGAAATGGGGGGGAAATGGACGTTTTCTATCTGCGGGGAAATGGCAAAATTCATTTGCCGAGACTCTTCTTCACAGCTTCAACGACATGATAGGCGTCATTGACGGCAGTATAGATGAGGTTCGGGTGCCTCTCCTCCTGAATGCTCCCGGCAGCAATCTTCATGAATGAGGGGGAGATGGCACCGCCGATGACATAAACCCCTTTGCGGGTTGTTTCGAATTCCGCTGTCAGCAGTACCAGCCTGTCACCATCCTTGGCTATGGTGCAGACTCCTGCGGTGCAGGCGATAGTCTGTACACCGAGCTTGTCGAATATCGGCAGCGGGCCCTGCGAACCGATACAGGCAACGACGTTTTTCATCGGGAAGCTGAGGGCGTGATAGAGATCGATACCGTCGGCCTGCTTGAATTCATTGATCCTGATGACCAGACGGTCAACCCCTTCATCATCGACTTCGCCGATGCGCGGTGTCGATCCCGGGAAAAGCCTGATGTGACCCCCGAGGAGGATCTCTTCGCCAAGCCTCTGGGCAGTCTCCTTGTTGACATCGAACTTCTCCGACTTGTGCGCCCAGTAGACCGGCTGGTCGTCATTCTGCTCACGCTTTTCCTTGAGGATGGCGATGACTACATCGGCAGCAGTATTGCCGCCGCCGATAACGAGCGTCTTGACCCCGATATACTTGGAGGGGTCTTCCATGTTTTTGGCCACCATAGTTGCATCGCCATAAACGGAAAGTTCGCGGGGGATGTTGCTGCCGAAAGAGAGGACAACCTTTCTCCCTTTGTAGTTTCCTTTCGAGGTGATGACCGTCAGGCCGTCACGCTCGTCACGGATATCCTCGAAAGCGACTTCCGTCTGCACATTCAGATTTTCATGCTGGACAAAGTGCTGCACATACTGCAGATAGCTTTCCACCGTTACCGGCTTGTCCGGCGGACGGAGCTCTTCCACCAGGAACGGCTCAGGCGCATCTTTCGGTTTGGAAGGGTAGACCAGCTTTCCCTGCGGATAGGAGTTGGCTATGCCCTGAAAAATCGCTTTGCCTGACTCAAGTACCTGGTAGGAGAGCCCCAGCTTGTGGCACATATAGGCCGCAGCAAGTCCGGCAGGGCCACCGCCGATTATCAGGACATCATATGTTTTGTTCATTATCTGCCACCTCGAAAGATAGACTGCTTCCACACTCAGCAAAAGGAAACCAACTGATTGCATAACATTTCCGGCTGAAAAAATAAAACTGAATCCGGCAACAGCCAAAGAAGGGGCAGAAAACTTATCTGCAGACGAGTCGTAGTTTCCATCCGGAAACTGGTCAGGAGGAGAGCTTGCCTGTTATTTCCAGGTTGTCGGCGGTTTTACCGGGATGCCGGCTTTCGGGTTGAACCCTGCCATGCCGATTGACAGTCTGATTGTTGTAGTGTTGCCGGGGAGAAGAGCTCTTTCCCACTGCAGACCGATAAACCTTTCATTACTCTCCAGCGGGGCTTTTACCGGATGACTTTCCGGCGATTCAGTGTTGTTGGAAAAGAAGACGCGTGGACGCTCTTCGCCAAACCATTCTATAAAGTTGGCGAGATTAGTATAGACCGGCCTTTCACCGATTGCCCGGTTGCCAATATCAGCCATCCCGGCGTAAGAGTATCTGGAGCTGTCGACAACCTCTTCATGCGTTATTATCCGGTCTTTCACCCAACCGACGTCACCGAGAGAAGTTCCGTAATAACCAACCCATGGTTCATCACCATAACTGTAATCATAATGAACCGGGGCATTGCCCGGATTGCTGATCCGGATCTCAAGATTGAAATACGGCTCTCCGGCAGTGAAGCTTGCCCTGCGCTCTATTCTGACCAGGTTCGAGCCTTCTTCAGCTTCGTGACTGCTCTCGATGACAACCCTGGCAGCACTTCTCTCAACGACCCGGCTGCCAAGAAATTTCCATTTTGACGGGGTAAGTGGCTGCCCCGGTTCGGCAAACTCTATCCCTTCGTTAACACTGCACCAGATGTGATACCAGAACTTGCCGTTATAATAGGTCATTCCCGAGTTGTTCATGTTGTAATTGACATTCTGCGCTACTGTTTCGGGAAGTCCGCCGCCGACAAAGAGACCATGCACCTCTTTGTCATTGTCAAGGTATCTGCCGAAATACGTTACCAGACTGGTACCGTCAAGCAGATGATTGCTGACAAAACCGCTGCCATCTTTCGGATTCCATTCAACATGCAGATGGGTGGAGCTATCATGTTTCGGCAGAAGACCACTGACAAGTTTAATCCATTCAGTATTGAGGGTGGTGCCGTATGAGAGATGCTGCCCTTCGCCGACAAAGAGGTGGTCGGCAACTTCGTATCTGCCGGTTGCTTTTTCGTGGATCAGATAGAGTCCCTCAAAGTGTCCTTTTATATTAAAATGCACATTAAAAAGGATTGGCAGCAGCGCAATAACCAGCAGGACTGCGAGGGTGACGGCGATAATGAATTTATTGCGAGTCATGAAAAGCTTTTTACATATATGGATTTTTATATGCCGGGAACTATAGCCGACAAAACCGTTCCCTGTCGAGAAATTTGCGCCGATAATTTTCTAATTAATGGCTATAAAGCCTTTATCAAGGCCGCAGCAGTTGCTGCTTACTCTGCTTCGTGCGCGCCAAAAACCGGCATCACTCTATTCAGGAGCATAAAAACCAGGTACGGCATGCCAATAATAAAAAGTGCCCCGCACAGCCCTTCACGAAATGTTTCAAAGCTGACCGGGAGCAGCGGCAGCCGATACTCCATGAAACCGGCGAAAGAGCCGGAGAAAGCCTGACCGCCGATCACAACGTTCCAGCGCATCATGAATACCCCGAGCAGAACAAGTGTTGTGCTGATGACGATCCGGCGGAGGTTGAGACCAGGCAGCAGCAGGAGGATGAACGGGACAAGATTTCCCAGACCGTACTGCAGAATGAATATCTTGAAGAAATCCTTTTCGTAGATGACGCTGCGAAGGATATCCCATGACTTTACCGCCGTATAGCCGCGGAAGATGAGATCGAGCAGCTCCAGGGTGATTGCCAGCACCATGAAGATCAGCAGATAATGCGATGTCTGGGTGACAACGGCAAGTTCGGCCTCCTTCAGCTTCAAGTCGGAAAGGTGACCGGTTACATATTTAAGTTTCCAGCTGTTGATGAAGATTCTCAGCTTCGAAACGACGATGAAGGAGAGAATGCAGAGCGCAATCCCGGAAACCACTGCCGAGCAGATAAAGATGACCGGCATCAGCGGCGTCATCCAGAGCGCATTTGCCTTGACCGAACCGAAGATGAAACCGGCATAGCCGTGCAGGAAGCAGGCTACCGGGATGCCGGTCGCAGCCAGAAATTTTACCGCCTTCTCGTCAGCATGCAGCGCGGCTTCGCCAATATCCCTGGCACCCAGAGTAAGCACCGTAAAAAGGGGGTACAGCAACTCTTCAAGCAGCCCGTGCCGCTTTGCGGCGAGAGCTGCTGCCTGCTCGACAAAGTGCCGCCGGTAGACGAACCATAACTCTGCGGCGACAATCATCCCGTAGGTCATGAAGACGATACCGAAGGCGGCTATCGCCGAAGAAAAGTGCGGCGTCATAAACACATAGTAGCTGCGCAGCGGCTGCTGCAGATGGAGCAACAGCGGCAGGGGAGCACAGGGGAGCAGGGCAAATGAAAAGACAAGTGAGAAGCGGGCAATTTCTTTCAGCTGTTTGAAACCGAATACGTGGTAAAGAGAGGAAAGGACGAACGCACCGGCTACCAGACCGGTCATGAAGGGGTACATGACGATCTGGATCGACCAGTAGATGTATTCGTTCGGATAGACAAAGAAATCTTTGATTGTCCAGAGTTCACCATGCACCATCACTTCACCTCCATCGACAGCCCTAGATAGAACACCTGCGGCTTTGTCCCGTACTCTTCCTTGAGTACGGCAACCGGCTCCGTAGTAATGATTTTTGTTACCGGGTCGTCCGGATTACGCAGGTTGCCGATTTTTCTGGCGCCGAATGGACAGGCGTCCACACAGGCGGACTGCATCCCCGAGCTGAGTCGGTGATAACAGAAGTTACACTTCTCCGCCACATTATATACGGGGTGGAAGAAACGGACTCCATACGGGCATCCCATGATGCAGTAACCGCAGCCGATGCACCACTTCCGGTCCACCAGCACAACGCCGTCTTCGGTCTGGTAGGTCGCCCCGACCGGACAGACCTGCACGCATGGCGGGTTATCACACTGGTTGCAGAGTTTAGGAACAAGGAGCACTTTGGTGATCTCCTCCGCTTTCACTTCTGCCATACCGTGATGATTCTGGTCAATTTTTGTCGAGATAAAACCGTCTCTGGCTGAATTCGGTGAGTCAATCAGCACAGTGCCGTCGCGGGTGATTACGTAGCGCTCCACCCAGGTTCGCGATACATGGGCATCATACGGAACCTCATTCTCGATCTTGCATGCCTTTACGCAGAAACCGCAGCCGACGCATTTGTGGATGTCCACCAGAAAAACCCAGCGGGTTTTCCCTTTACCCTCTTTTCCCGCCTTCAGGCTCTGCGGATCGAACAGCTCCAGCGCGGCAAGGGGGAGCAGCATTCCGCCGGCAACAAGTATGGTCCGCTTACAGAATTGCCGCCGGTTCATCATGACTTGCCCTCCCTCTTCAGGTTGGATTGCCTCGGGTCATGGGGATAGTGACACATCATGCACTCGGCTTGAGGATAGTGGGTCTCCTGATTTATCCCCTTGAAGGAGCCGCGCAGCGTTCCCTTGTAGGGCAGTTTCGCATGACAGCGCAGGCAGAGTGAGCGGGAACGGTTTATCTCCAGAGTCAACGGATTTTTCGGGTGGTCCAGATTCGGCCCGTGGCAGTTTTCGCAGCTGATGCTGCCGTGCGGTGAATCCTTGATGTCGTCGTATTTGTCTTTGTGGCAGGGAATGCAGACTTTTCCTGTCTGATATTTTACTGTAATGGACTGCCATTCGGCTTCATTTGACTTTCGATGCCAGCCGTACATGTAGCCCCGCTCATGAACGCCGAAATCGGCCGGCACAAGAAAATAGCTGGCAACGAGACCTGCAGCCAGCAAAATCAACGCAATGTAAAGCGGTCTCCAGACATGGTTTTTCATCATAGCTCCAGGAGCAGCAGGATCAATGCCACTTGATGATCAGATCAACCGTCCCTTGAGCCCCTTCCGGAGGCTGCGGCAGTTCCTGAATTCTGCCGGCTTTCCCCAGTCGGCTCATCAGGTCAAAGAATCTGTCAACATCAATTCTGGTATAGAGTATATCACTGCCGCTACTGTATGCACGTCCGGTAATTTTCCCGCCAAGTTCACTTACCGCATTTTCAACTTCCCTGATTGCCGCCAACGGGTCTTCCGTTACCATTTCCACTGCAATCTCACTGCTTCTGCTCCGCACAGGCGCAGCTTTTTTCTGTTGAATTCTGCCGGGGGGAAGAGTTTCACCCCACTCAGGAGGAAGCTCCGGCGACCTCTCAATCCTGTTGCGTTTGCCGGCAGCTTCATTTTTTACCGGTGTTTCGGCTGGGGTTATCCCGGGTGAAGGTGCAGGAGCTGAAACTTTTTCGGCAGCAGGAGCAGGCTGCGGCAGCGGAACGGTTGGCACTGCGGCGCCTACTTCCGTGGCGACCGGCTTGCCCGTACTTCTGAAGGGCGCAGTTATCGATGTGATGAAATCAGCCGCCTCGCTTCGTTGCGGTGATTGTGGAGAAGGTGTAACCGCCTTGCGCTCCGGTGCTCTGCCGGAGACAACCTGAGAGAGCTTTTCCCGGTCAGCTTGCAGAAGATAGGCTGACAGAGCGATTATGGCGCTGAACAGAAGTCCGGCGCCAAGCTGCAGATGCAGGGCTATAGGAGCTTTCCGCACATTTTCGGGTGGGGGGGGGGTGATCTTCACTTTCTGCATTATGGCCACAGTAAGCCAGTGTGGCGGGTCGATATCAGGAAGCTCTTTCAGGTGCTCGATAATCCATTCAAGTCCGGTCAGAGCTTCTCTGCAGCTACCGCAGCTTTTCAGATGTTTTCTGATGTTTTCCGCATCCGCCACGCTCAGTGAACTGTCGAGATACGCATGAAAAGAAAGCCGTATTTCCGGATGCGGAAAAATCTTCTCTGCGCCGCTTGTTAGTGGCTTTCCTGGCAGAGTCCGCTCTTTTCTTACCTGCGCTCCCAGCATTTCATGGGCATCAAAAAGCCTTGCTATCAGGTAATCCGTTCTTAACTGACAAATGTCCGAGATGCGTTCGAGCGAATAGCCCCTTACATTGCAAAGTACAAGAACTTCTGCCAGTTCATGGGGGAGCTGCAGCAGCTGCTCTGTCAGCAGTTCCTGCAGGCCGGAACTCTTTGGCTTTCCTTCCTGCATAACGGGGTCGCGATAATCAAGCAGATCCCTTGTCTCTTTCAGGGTGAGTGCAATCAGCCAATCGGAGAAATGGAATCTGCTGCTGAAGGAGTTTATATTGACAAAAGCGGCAATAAAAGCGTCCTGCGCTGCCGTGGCTGCCGTTTCATAATTGCCGGTAAGGTAGTAGGCGAGGCTGTAAACCCGTTTGAGATACTTCCAGACAAGGGTTTCAAACGCAGAAATATCGCCGCGATACCAGGAAAGAAGCAGCGGAGCATCTTCATCAGGGGTGAATTTGCTAAATTTCCTCATAAGTCGTCCGGTTGGCCAGGCAAAACTTCGGGATTTCAGGAGGTTAAAAACTCTTTGTGATTATAGCAGCAAGCATGCAAATGAAAAGAGCAATTATCAGGCAAGCGCTGCTTTGCCAGAGGAAGACGGGCGTGCCGGAAATTGATTGATTCCGCATTTCCTGTTGCGGGTTAAACGGTCTTGCCGAATCCGCCTAAAAAGACTATCTTCAGCGTCAGTTTAAAATCAATTCTCATTCCGGAGTATTGCCATGCGTCGAATGTTAGCCGCTTTTTTCGTCATAAATGTTCTTGCTGCTTTTCCTCTTTTGGCGGCAGAGACGGTTGCCCCG
>JBBRBA010000056.1:0-21261 GCA_038206285.1 Geobacterales bacterium | reverse complement strand
AACCGCCATACACTTCCTCGAATCTCATCTTTCGGGTCTCCTGTAGCCATTCCGTCCGTTTCATCCGTTGTCTCCCGACAACAAAGTAAACCGGACAGTTTATGTGCTACAAGACCGGACATATTATTAACCCGCGACATGCTTCAATCAACTCTTGTTCTAACAGTATCATTAAGATATATTCTCTCCGTAATCTGAGCCAACTGCGTAACTGTCCTTTGTAGCTGACCGGCACAAATTGGAACAGCAAAGACCGACGGGGCGCCTCCTGACAACGAAAGCGGTAACCATGGAAAAAATTCTTGTAATAGAAGACAGCCTGCTAGTGCAGTCACTTCTCAGTGAAATCTTTCATTCGGAGTACGAACTGGAAATTCAGGGTGACGGTCTCTCCGGACTCTCCTCCGCCCAGACCAGTCATCCCGATCTTATCCTTCTCGACATCCGTATGCCCGGGATGGATGGTTTTGAAGTCTGCAGGATACTGAAGGAGAACAATGAAACAAGAGAAATCCCCATAATTTTCATGACTTCTCTGGACGCAGAAGCAGATAAAGTCAAAGGGTTTAGAGCCGGTGCCAATGATTACGTCAGCAAGCCTTTCTATCAGCAGGAACTTCGGGCAAGGGTCAAGGCGCACCTGTCGTTTCGCAAGGCGAAAAAGCAGGCCTTGAGCCTTGAGCGGTTAACATTATTCAAAGAGTTGGCAGTCGCAATCAGTCATGAGATCAACAACCCATTGACATCGCTTTTTGCCTTTGTGCATCACCTGCAACAGGAGCTGACCGATGCCCCTCCATCTGTAAAAGCCGCTCTTGACGGTATCAGCAAGGAGGTTGCGCGTATCCATGATATTACCGGCAAACTGGCTGTTTCAGCAAAAGCGAAGACAGTCAGATACAATAGAGATATCAACATGATAGATTTTCACAATCTTTAAAATGCCATCCAGGAATATTTGAAAGGCTACCACGGTTTAAATATGAAAAATCCACACAGTGGCAGAGCAAGGAAAAGCTTTTGGGAAGAAAGTCCCGCCATTGCCCTGTTTGTGCTGATCCTGTCCATCCTTCTGGCTGAAGGATTGATCAATCTCTTGATAAATGAACTTGCCCCGACCCTTTCCGTTACGGGGCAAATCATCCTTGATGTTTTTCTGCTGCTCTTTATTGTTTTCCCCTTGCTTTATTCTGTCGTCCTTAACCCGCTTCTGCGGCAGATTTCCATACGGCGCCAGGCAGAGGCTGCGCTTGACCGAAGTGAAGAGCGCACCCTGATTCTGACGGAAAGTCTGCAAAACCTGACATTGGAAATCAATGCTGACCTGCGGGTGAGTCATATGGGGTCAATGTTAAGCAGCTTTATCGGCCATGCTCCGGAAGAAGTTATCGGCTCGGCCACAGTAGATTTTCTTACCGAAACATCAAAGCAGACATTTATCGCTAATCTTGCCCATGTCTGCGCCGGGCAAAAAGATTCCGGGGCAAATTCGGTGACCAGGATTAATGACTATGAACTGCTGCGCAAGGACGGCTCGTCAGTATGGGCAGAGGTGACGGCAACCATTGTCTTCGACAACGACAACCGCCTGGAGCGGATCGTCGGTGTATTCAGAGATATTTCCGATCGTAAAGAGGCAGAACGCTCTTTGCTGAAGGCAAATATTCTTCTCCAGAAAACTATCTCCAGTCTCAACGAAGCGGTATTTATCGTCGCTACGGGCAGCCGCCGGATAGAGGAAGTCAATAACATGGCTGAAAAGATGTTCGGTTATACACGAGAAGAGCTGATTGGCGCTCACACTTCGATTCTCCACCTTAATGATGAGATGTTTCAGTGGTTTGGCAATGAAATGCTCAGTTCATACAAGGCAAATGGATCCTTCCAGACTACCTACAGGATGAAGCGCAAGGATGGGACATTTTTCCCTTCAGAGCATTACGTCTCACCGATAATCAATGATGATGGCAACTACCAGTGTCACGTCTGTGTAGTTCGCGACATTTCGGCGCGTATCCAGGCAGAAGAAGCCCTTGTCAGCGCTTTCAGTGCCCTGGCGGAAAGAAAGTGCTTCGTCGAGTCGATCATCACCAACCTGCAAAGCGGTATCATCGTCACTGATAACGAGTTACGGATTACCATGGCAAACCCCTATGTTCTGGATCTTTGCCGACTGACTGCGGAAGAAATTCTCGGCATGGGACTGCAAGATATCTGCCCTGCAATTGCCGAACAGATTGTTGCCGACGTCAATGCCAATGAAATTTTTGCCAATTTCAGCGGCAACGAATTCACTCTGGGCTTCACCCGCCTCGATCTGAAGAATGCCGACAAAATAAAGGTCGGACATATCATCAATTTCAGGGATCTGACCGACATTGTCAAAATACGCACCATGATCCAGCAAAAGGATCGGCTCTCTGCTATGGGCGAAGTGGTTGCCGGTGTTGCCCACGAGATGCGGAACCCTTTGTTCGGGATGAC
This sequence comes from Geobacterales bacterium, assembly GCA_038206285.1. Taxonomy (GTDB): domain Bacteria; phylum Desulfobacterota; class Desulfuromonadia; order Geobacterales; family DSM-12255; genus VEOV01. The sequence goes on along the minus strand of JBBRBA010000056.1, from coordinate 18,777 downwards.
AACTGTCGGCCAGATTCTTGACATGGAGTTGACTCTCAGTCCGCAACACCAGCAACTGATGGATTCATTCATGAAGGAATCGCGACGACTCAACAATCTTGTTCAGGATCTGCTTGACGGCACCAGAGAGTTGAAATTACGAATAAAACAGACTAATATCAACCATGTTCTCGATGCCTCTGTACAGGTGTGTCAAATGCATCTGCAGGAGAAAAAGATCAAACTGATCCGGACCAACCCGGGCAGTGAGCTGCTGCTTCAGGCTGATCCGGAAAAACTGGAGCAGGTCTTCGTAAATCTTATTCACAATGCTGTCGACGCCAGTGCTCCCGGTGGTGCCATAGAAATTTTACTGGAAGCAGACTCCAGGAGTATCTCCGTTATAGTCATCGATTCCGGCGCTGGCATACCGGAAAAAATTCTGCCCAATATCTTCGATGTCTTCTTCACCTCCAAAAAGAGCGGCACAGGGATGGGACTTTCCATAAGCAGGAATATCGCCGAAGCTCACGGAGGCACCCTCAAAGCTGAAAATATTGCGGGGGAAGGTGCAAAATTCAGCCTGAAGCTCCCACTGAACGGTGACAAGTCATGAAGGCCTTGATTATTGACGATGAAGCGACCATCCGGCTGACGCTTGGACATTTTCTGACCAAACGAGGTTACGACGTTATGGAGGCGGCGACCGGCAGCGAGGGGTTGTCCCTCGCCAGAGACTTTATGCCGGACCTCATCCTTCTCGACCTGCAACTCCCGGACATAAATGGTGAAGAGCTTTTGCCGCATCTTGTTGCGCCGGAAATTGCTGCCCGGGTTCTGGTCATGACAGCTTTCGCCGATCTTGACAAGGCAGTGCGCGCCATGAAAAACGGTGCAGAGTATTTTTTCCAAAAGCCTTTTGACCTTGAGCAGGTTGTGTTAATTCTTGATCGCGTCGAGGAGCAGTTGCAGCTGAAACGGGAAGTCTCCAAGTACCGGCAGCTTTATGAACATTGCGCCAATGGAACTGAAATTGTCGGCGTTTCTCCGCAGATCATAAAAGTACAACGGCTAATTTCCCTCCTTGCCAATAACCCGGCAACCACCGTGCTTATATTGGGTGAATCCGGCACAGGCAAGGAACTTGTCGCCAGTGCAATCCATCGACAAAGTGGGGCAACCGGGCCTCTTGTTGAGATCAACAGTGCCACTCTTTCGGAAACATTGCTTGAGTCGGAACTTTTCGGCCATGAAAAAGGAGCATTTACCGACGCCAGCAGACAGAAAGCCGGCCTGTTCGAGCTGGCAGCCGACGGGACTATTTTCCTTGATGAAGTGGCCGAAATGCCCCTGTCAATTCAGGCAAAGCTGCTTAAAGTTCTTGATTCAAAGAGATTCAGAAGGGTTGGCGGCGTAGTTGACATTACCACCAATGCCCGGCTCATCGGCGCAACCAATCGTGACCTGGTAAACCTGGTAAAAAACGGGCTGTTTCGCGAGGACCTCTACTACCGGATAAATGTCATGCCTGTCAACATCCCCCCTCTCAGGGAAAGGGGGAGAGATGCCATCATTCTCGCCGAACACTTTGCCAGGAAACTTGGAACGGAAATGAACAAGGGAGAGGTCAGGATTTCTGCGGCGGCCCTGGACCTGATCGCTGAGTATCAATGGCCCGGAAACATCAGAGAGCTTAAAAATATTATCGAGCGGGCCATCATCTTTACCCGTGAGCAGGAGATTCTTCCCGAACATCTGCCGCTTGAACTGAGGAGTGCTACTGCGCTGCCGGTGTTTACCGGCCTATCCCGGAAAATTTTACCACTGCAACAAATTGAAGAGCAGCATATCAATCAGGTTTTACAAGCCACCGGCAACAATCATTCCCGTACAGCAGCACTTCTTGGCATCAGTCGCTCGACACTCCTCGCCAAACTCAGGAAAAAAACATCCGGTGTACAATCTCCGCTCATGTCCTGATTTCGTACAGTCTCGCTTTTGCCATAGCTCCCTGCCAACCTGCCCATTTGATTAATTAACGTAAACACCGACCCCGCAACCCTTCACAACTTTTTCTCCCCTTTTCGCTTCCCAGCCAAAGTTTTAACTGTTAATTCCCGCGAAGACATACTGTCCTGATATCGGACACCTGCAAAAACTGCAACAAACGCCATAGCTGCCAACTTACCGTTATTAATACCATTTTAACATAATACGCCTGCCGCCTTAATTGGCACAGGAACTGCTATATATTTAATGGAAAGGAATCCAAAGCTGTAGTGGAGGTATTGTGAACTGTAACACCATAAAGAAGATACTTATTGTCGATGATGAACAGTCGATTCTGCTCAGTCTCTCATACGTGCTCAAGACTGACGGTGTAGAGATAATTACCTGTAATGAGATTGAGCAGGCTGAAGAGGCTCTTGAAACAACCCGCTTTGATCTTGTTCTGGCCGACATCCGAATGTCCGGAGTGAACGGCATCGAGGGACTGGAGCTGCTGACCTACATCAAGCAGCGCTATGACACCGATGTGATCATCATGACCGGATACGGTGATGATGAGGCAGAGGCTGAAGCCTACAGACGTGGCGCCTGCCACTATTTCACCAAACCGGTGGATATCCCCGTACTCCTCGAACGTATTTCCAGGGTGGGCATCCCGGTCAAATACAGCTACTCATGATAAGCGGGAAGAATTGATCGTCAGAAACGGTCTGCAATTTAGTGAGATACATAAGGAGGAACAAATGCTTAAGAAAGTTCTTGTGGTAGATGACTCCGCACTGATTCACCAGATGTACCGCCTGGTCATGAACCGCTACAACTGTACCATCGCCGACGCCATGAACGGTCAGGAGGCGCTTGACATCCTGGCCGTGCAGGCCGACATCGAACTGATTCTCCTGGATATCAACATGCCGGTAATGAACGGTCTGCAGTTCATGGAAAAGGCTGCGCAACTCGGGATAGTAAAAAAGATCCCTATCATAGTGATCAGCACGGAAGGCAAAGAGGAAGACACCATCCGCGGTTTGCAACTGGGAGCCCGCGGTTATCTGAAGAAACCGTTCCATCCGGCCGGACTTCACGAAATGATTGAGAAAATCTTCATAAAGCCATCCAAGCTTCAGGAAAGTTTATTGGCAACGGCCTGACCGGTTGCCGCCCGCCTGCGCTCCGAATTCGCACCGGCATCCGGGCAGATACCTGATGCACAAAAAGTGAGGTTACCATCTTGAATGGAGTTATGGATCTATCGATACTGCTGGAAGAGTTTCTGGATGATGCCGGCGGACATATCGAGGCAGTGGAAGTATCCCTGCTGGAGCTTGAGAAACGCTGGGCAGAAGGGCTTTGTGACAACACCCTGCTGACTCAGCTTCTTGGTATTCTGCATACCCTCAAGGGGAACTCGGGGATGATGGGGTTCACCCCGGTGCAGCAGTATGTCCATATGCTGGAGAGCGCCCTCAATCTGATCCAGGAAGGGGCTGTCCCCCTTTCGGCAGCGGTTTTCGAAAGCTTCTACTCGGCAGTAAGCGCTCTGCGCACCAACCTGCAAAAGCTCTCCGCCGACCCGACCGCAACTCTTGATTTCAGCGATGAGCTTATGGCTCTTGACTGCATCTTTTTCAAAGAAGCTTCAACGGCCGGTGATCAGCCGGCAAAGGAAGTCCCCCAGTCGCCAAGAACCAAAAGCGAAGACCTGGGCTATATAACCCAGAAAAGTTCGACCCTCAAAGTCAGTTTTGAAAAGCTGGACGAACTGCTTAACCTTGTGGGCGAACTGGTCATCCACCGTACGGCGCTCAGTTCACTGGAAAAGAGACTGCAGGAGAAAGTCTCTGACCGGGAACTACTGGAATCGTTCAACGAGGCGAGCCAGCTGATCGGCAAAAGTTCCGCCGACCTGCGGGAAGCGATCATGAAGGCGCGGATGCTTCCCATCAAGAGCGTGTTCCAGAGGTTTCAGCGACTGGTACGGGATCATTCCCAGAAATCCGGCAAAGAGATTCTTCTCAAGTTTGAAGGGGAAGAGACCGAACTGGACAAAACGGTCATCGATGAAATCGGCGAACCACTGCTGCATCTGATCAGAAATGCCGTAGACCACGGGGTGGAGAGCAAAAAAGAACGCCGCCAGAGCGGGAAGAATCCTGCCGGGACCCTAACCCTCAAGGCATGCCATGAAAGCAATCACATCGTCATATCGGTTACCGACGACGGCCGCGGCATGGATCCGGAAAAGATAAAGAGTTCGGCCATAGCCAAAGGGCTCATCTCCGCCGGGGAAGCCCAGGCCCTGTCGGAACAGGAATCGTTGCAGCTGCTGTTCCTCCCCGGCTTTTCCACCAGCTCTGAGGTGACCGAGACCTCCGGCCGGGGCATCGGCCTTGACGTGGTCAAGAAGATAGTGACCTCCCTGAACGGCCTGATCGAGATCTCGGGCAAGCCCGGCACAGGATCGATCTTTACCATTAAGCTCCCCCTCACCCTGGCGATTATCACCGCCCTGATGGTGGAGGTTGAAAAGGAGACCTTTGCCATCCCCCTCTCCGGTGTACTTGAAAGCATCAGAATCCAGAGCAGCGACATCCACGAAGTCGGCGGCAGCGAAGTGGTCAAGCTGCGCGAGCGCCTCCTCCCCATCCACCGGCTGGACCGCTATTTCGGGCTGGAGAGTTCAGCCGTTCGTGAGCATGAGTATATCGTCGTCGTCGGCAGCGGCGAAAAGCGCGGCGGTCTGGTGGTGGACCGGCTGATCGGCCAGCAGGAGATAGTGATCAAGGCTCTGGATGATTACCTGGGAGAGCTTCCCGGCATATCAGGGGGGACCGTTCTCGGTGACGGCAGTATCTCCATGATCCTGGATATCGGTTCCATAATCAGCGGTATAAAGAACAGACAGCATACGCTTGCCAACACATAAAGAAAGGAGTTCGCAACCATGGCAGACATGAACAATATTGAGTTACCGGCTTCCGGGCTGGCAGAGGATATCTTGGCCCAGTTCATCGATAAGACGCAGACCGAAGTCAATCAGGTCAAAACCAGCGAACAGCGTGACCAGGCCGAGGCAAACCTGCATCTGGTAACGTTCCGGCTGGGGCGCGAAGAGTATGGCATCGAAATAGCCAGCGTCCAGGAGATCATCCGGGCAACGGACATCACCCCGGTACCCGGAGCGCCGTCCCATGTTCGCGGAGTCATCAACTTAAGGGGTAAGATCATCCCGGTGGTGGACCTGCGCACCCGCTTTTCGTTGCCGGCGACCGAAGCCGGCGAATCACAGCGGATTGTGGTCGTGGAGCTCGGGCAGAAGCGGATCGGCATGCTGGTGGACAGTGTCTCCCAGGTCATCAAGGTACCTGCCGGAGTCGTCGAGGAGATGCCGGAAGAGGCTACCAGCATTGACGAGAATTTCATCAGGGGTGTCGGCAAACTGGAGAACAGACTCATCATCATCCTTGATCTGAACAGGTCGTTGCTGCTTACTTGACAGGTTTATCCATACTGTACAGAAAAGTAAAATATCCGGATCTCATCACAGAAATTACACGGGGGAATTAAATGCTTAAAAATCTGAAAATTGGTAAACGGCTGGGTATCGGTTTCGGGATAATGCTGCTTCTTATTATGATAGTCGGGATTACCGGTTATTGGGGGGTAAACAAGAGCTCATCTTCAACGATTCATATGCTTAAGGGTGATGCGCAGCTTTCAAATAGTGGTGAACGGCTGCGGGCCAATATTGTCGGTATGCGCAGGTACGAAAAAGATATTTTCCTCAACATTGGCGACAAGGCAAAGGTTGAAGATTACTACGCTAAATGGAAAGAGCAGCATGAACATGCAGCCAAGCGTCTCGAGGTTTTGCAGAAGATTGTTGTCATTGATAAAGAGAAGAAGTCGGTAGCTGATATAAAAGAAGACGAAGATAATTATGGCAAGGGATTTGAGAAAGTCTATGTCGCGGTAATTAGCGGGAAGATAATGACGCCGCATCAGGGCAATGAGGCGATTGCCGAGTACAAAAAAGAGTCGCACTCCATGGAGGCCTTAACCAAAGAACTGGCCGACGAAGCCACCAAGCGGATGGATGGACAGGAAAAGTTCATGGGCGATCTGTCCAGCAATGTTGCCATGATTGTTATAATCGGCATTATAACCTCCCTGATCCTCTGCATCCTGATCAGCATCCTCATTACCCGCAGCATCACCACGCCGATAAATTCGGCGGTGCTGACCGCCAACCGCATGGCTGAGGGTGACCTGGTGGCAGATATTGTGGTCAGTTCCAGTGATGAAGTCGGTCAACTGCTGGCAGCCATGAAGCATATGGCCGAGAGCCTCAGGACAATGATTGCCAAGATTCGCGACTCATCCGGACAGGTAGCTACTGCTGCCGGACAGATATCGGCCAACTAGGTCCAGATGACCAAGGCGGCACACAATCAGGCCTCAGCCTCGGAAGAGACCTCCGCCACCATGGTACAGATGGCCGCCTCCATCCAGACTGTGTCCGGTAATGCCAATTCGCTGGCCTCCAATGCCGACGAAGTTTCCTCCTCGGTCCAGGAGTTGGGCGCCTCCAGCGAGCAGGTAGCCAAAAGCGCCGAGGTAATGGCCTCATCCGTAACCGAAACCTCGGCAACCATCGAGCAGATGACCGTCTCCATCGAAAAAGTTGCCAAAAGCACCGAAGACCTGGCCTCCTCCGTTTCAGAAACATCTTCCACCATTGAACAGATGACCGTCTCTATCGACCAGGTCGCCGGCAACTCCCAGGAACTGCAGAAGGTGGTGGAGGAATCCGCCTCCATCATTGAGCAGATGGCTGCTTCCATCAATCAGGTGGCCAAAAACGTCGAAACAGCTGATGAGGTAGCCAAGGGTGCGGCCAAGGAAGGCAACGCCGGGCTGCAGGCCGGTCAGCAGGCCGCAGCAGGTATGGCGAGAGTTGCAGAAGTCATTGACAAGACTTCGGCCTCCATCGTCAATCTGGGCAAGCGCTCCGAGGAGATCGGCGGCATCGTCAAGGTAATCAACGAGATTGCTGACCAGACGAACCTTTTGGCCCTGAATGCAGCCATCGAGGCGGCCCGGGCCGGTGATGCCGGGCGCGGTTTTGCCGTGGTTGCCGAAGAGGTGCGTAAGCTCGCTGAACGGAGCATGGTAGCGACCAAGGAGATCGCCCAGGTGATCCGCCAGGTTCAGGCTGATACCGGTGAATCGGTAAAATACGGCGAGATAGCCTCGAAAGAGGCAAAGGCCTCCATGGAGCTGACCACCTTAGCGGGCAACGCCATAGAGAATATCGTTGCCAGTATCGAACGGACCAGTAATCTCATGTCCGACATATCGAAAATGACAGCAGAGCAGGCCAATGCCTCGACCCAGGTAATCCGTTCTGTTGAAAAAATGAGCCAGGCGACGGGAGTGGTTGCCAACGCCGCCAAAGAACAGGCAATGGGCGGTCGCCAGATAAGACTTGCCGTTGAGCGGATGAACCACATTACCCAGGAGGTAACACTGGCCACCAAAGAACAGGCAGCCGGCAGCAAACAGATAAGGATAGCCGTAGAGAACATGAACAACGTCACCGGCCAGGTGAGCATAGCGACCAAGGAACAGTCACTTTCCGCCCGGCAGATAATCAGTGCGGTGAACGGGATGAACGCCATGACCCAGTCTGTTGCCAATGCAACCATAGAGCAGAAAAAAGGTGGCGAAATGGTTGTTTCGGCCATGGAAAACATCAGCGATCTGACCCGTGAGAATCTCTCTTCGGTAGAGCAGCTGTCACGGGCTGCCCAGAGCCTCTCCGAACAGGCAGTTGAGATGAACTCTTTAGTGGCGGCGTTTAAGGTCGACTGAAACGTTTATTGCAGATTAGTGAGGAAAATATGACGGCTGAAAACTGTATTAACGAGCATTCAATTGCTGCCATGCACGGTGTGACCTTGCCGGAACTGGTTCGGCTGATAGCGGACAGCGGCGCGGAACACAAACAGAAGGCTATGGATATTGTTCTTTTGGTGGGATTGAAAGTCTGCCTGCCAATTCTGGAAAAGGCGGTGCGCAATGATGATGATGCCGATCTGCGGAACGGCGCCATGGAGGCACTGGTAGCTTTCGGAGAGATGGCAGTATCGCATCTGACTAAACTGCTGACTGACGACAATGAAGAGGTAAGAAACTTCAGTGCTGTGATGCTCGGGGATATCGGCAATTCGAAAGCAGTTGAGCCGCTGATCAATGCACTCCGGGATCCTGAGGCAAACGTCAGACATGGTGCAGCCGAAGCGCTTGGTAAAATCGGTGAGTTACGTGCTGTTATCCCTTTGCAGGAGATGGGCAAAGGAGATTTATGGGATCAGTTTTACTCCACTGCAGCGCTTGAATTGCTGGGCGTATCCGGGATAGACCTTTCTTCCACTGGAGCAGCAGAAGCTTAAACAGCAAAGGAGGTAATCATGAGAGAATACTGGAACCAATCAATCGGCAGAAAGCTGGGACTCATGGAAACAGCCATAGTTCTCATTCTTTTGACTCTCTTGACAATGTTTGTAGTGAGATTCACTTCCGGTATCATCAGGAAAAATCTTGATGCTGACCTGAAAATGCAGGTGCAGTCGGCCCGCAACATGCTCGAAGTCTATAGCAACGATGTAAAAACGAGCACCGGACAACTTTCCAATGTGTTTGTCTCCTACTTTTCCGAGTCATTTTCCATCGATCCCGGGAAAAAGATCCGGGTCGGCACTGTTGACACTCCGCTTCTGAAGTGTGGTAGCAGGGTACTCAATCTGAATTTCGAGGATGTGGACAAATTCAGCAAAATGACTGGTGGTGTTGCTACGGTGTTTGTCCGGAGCGGAGATGATTTCATCAGAATTTCAACTTCCCTTAAAAAAGAGGATAGTACCCGTGCCATAGGGACACCTCTGGGTAGCCAGCATCCCGGGTATGCCGCTCTCATGAAAGGTGAATCCTATCTCGGGAGGGCGACACTTTTCGGGAAGGATTATTCCACAAAGTATTCTCCCCTCAAGGGGAATGGCGGTCAGGTAATCGGTGTTCTTTTCGTCGGTTACGATATGACTGAAGGTTTTATTTATCTCAAGGAGAAACTCAAGTCGATCAAGATTGGAAAAACCGGCTACATTTACGCGCTCAACAGTACGGAAGGCCCCAACTACGGTACACTTGTCATCCATCCGGCAGAAGAGGGGAAAAATATACTGAATTCCAAGGATTCTGACGGATTCGAGTTCATCAAGGAGATTCTGAAAAAGAAAGAAGGTTTGATCCGCTACCCCTGGATAAACAAGGAACTCGGTGAGAAGAGAGCACGCTATAAACTGGTAGCATACACGTCATTTGACGAATGGCAGATTACCCTTGGCGCCGGCGCTTACGAGGAAGAGCTGCTCAGAGATGTCGGCATTCTCCGCAATTATATCGTTTTTGCAAGTCTCTTGATGATCCTGATTCTCATACCGCTGCTGAATATTGCCCTTAAACGGATGGTGAGCAATCCCCTCAAGCAAACACTCGATTTTGCCCAGGCCATTTCTGAGGGGGATTTGACAAGAACCATCGAAGTAAAGGGAAGGGATGAAGTTGGACAGCTCTCAATAGCCCTAAATGAAATGGTAAGCAGAATACGGGAGATGATCAATAAAATACAGGATTCTTCCAGTCAGGTAGCAACTGCAGCTTCGCAGATATCGGCCAACTCCGCGCTGATGAACAAGGCTGCCCACAGCCAGGCGTCCGCCTCGGAAGAGACCTCCGCCACCATGGTGCAGATGGCCGCCTCCATCCAGACAGTGGCCGCCAATGCCAATTCACTCGCTTCCAACGCCGACGAGGTATCCTCTTCCGTCCAGGAACTTGGCGCTTCAAGCGAACAGGTGGCGAAGAGCGCCGAGGTAATGGCCTCATCGGTAACCGAGACCTCGGCAACCATCGAGCAGATGACCGTTTCCATCGAAAAGGTGGCCAAGAGCAGCGAAGATCTGGCCTCCTCAGTCGCCGAAACATCATCCACCATCGAACAGATGACCGTCTCCATCGATCAGGTTGCCGGCAACTCCCAGGAGTTGCAGAAGGTGGTAAACGATTCAGCCGCCACCATTGAAGAGATGGCCGCCTCCATAAAACAGGTGGCAAAGAACGTCGAGGCGGCGGATGAAGTTGCCAAAAGTGCGGCCAAAGAAGGAAATTCCGGGCTCCAGGCCGGACAGCAGGCTGTTGCCGCTATGGTGAAGGTAGCGGAAGTCATCGACAAGACCTCGGCCTCCATCGTCAACCTGGGGAAAAGATCAGAGGAGATCGGCGGCATCGTCAAGGTAATCAACGAGATTGCCGACCAGACGAACCTTTTGGCGCTTAACGCGGCCATCGAAGCGGCCCGGGCCGGTGATGCCGGGCGAGGCTTTGCCGTGGTTGCCGAAGAGGTGAGAAAACTTGCCGAACGAAGCATGGTGGCTACCAGGGAGATTGCCCAGGTAATCCGCCAGGTACAGCTGGATACCAACGAATCGGTAAAATACGGCGAGATCGCCTCCCAGGAGGCAAAGACATCCATGGAACTGGCCACCATGGCAGGGAGTTCCCTGGAGAACATCGTCGCCAGCATCGAACGCACCAGCAGCCTCATGTCCGATATCTCGCGGATGACGGCAGAACAGGCCAATGCCTCGATCCAGGTGATCCGCTCGGTTGAGAAGATGAACCAGGCTACCAACGTGGTTGCCAACGCCGCGAAGGAGCAGGCGCTTGGCGGCCGCCAGATCAGGCTGGCGGTGGAGCGGATGAACCATATCACCCGCGAGGTTACTATAGCCACCAAAGAGCAGGCGGTCGGCAGCAAACAGATAAGGGTAGCCGTAGAGAACATGAACAACGTCACCGATCAGGTAAGCATCGCCACCAGGGAACAGTCTTTATCCGCCCGGCAGATAATCAGTGCGGTGAGCGGGATGAACGCCATGACACAGTCGGTTGCCAATGCAACGATGGAGCAGAAAAAAGGGGGCGAGATGGTTGTATCAGCCATGGAGAACATCAGCGATCTGACCCGCGAGAACCTCTCGTCAGTGGAGCAGCTGTCAAAGGCGGCGCAGAGTCTCTCCCGGCAGGCAGTAGACCTCTCGACACTGGTTTCCGCCTTCAGAGTGAACTGACAACCTACCCCCGGGCGCATTTTGCGTGCGGGGGTAAGTCCTCCAGTTTTCTGCATCCGGCAAATTTCACATGGACAGGTAATGGGCGTTAAACAGCTCGATAAAGACTGCAGTCAAAGTCAGCAACTGGAGACAGAGATGGAAGAGAGGGCCCTCGACAATATTGCCGCTTATCTGCTTGACAGAAGCAGGCTTTCCTTTTCCGGTCACAAGCGGACAATCCTGCGCAGCCGTCTGGAAAGCAGGCTCGCCGAACTCGACCTGCCCGATTTTTCTGCTTACTGGAGGCATCTGAAGAGCAGCACCGGGGAGGATGCCAGGCTGTTCGACCTGGTAACGACGAACGAGACCTCTTTTTTTCGAAATCCGGCCCAGTTCGATTTTCTGCACGAAAGGATCATCCCCGGCATTGAACAGTTGCCGGCAGCTGAAAAGAGCAGTATACGCGTACTCTGCGCCGGCTGCTCAACAGGAGAGGAACCCTATTCCGTGGCCATGACTTTGCTGAATGCCATCAGGTATCCTGCAAACTGGCACATCGAGATTGTAGCCGGGGATCTGAGTGAAAATTGCATCAAGGTCGCCAGGAACGGTTATTACGAATCTGAAAAGCTCGGGAAACTTCCTGAAGGGTACATTGAGAGATACATGGAAGTCAGCGGAGAAACGGCAGGGGTAAGAGACGAGGTCAGGAAGCTCGTCCGCTTCGAGCAGCTCAACCTTAATCACCTTATGAGACCCGAATCTTCAGCCACAGCTGAAAGACTCGGCAGGTTCGACATAATCTTCTGCAGAAACGTCATGATATATTTTTCAGCGCCATGTCAGCAGCTTCTGGTGGAGACCCTGCACCGGCTGCTCCTCCCCGGCGGCTACCTTTTTACCGGAGATGCAGAGCCGCTGCATCTTTTCAAACATGACTTCAGGCCGGTCGAGGATGCCGGTTGCCTTATTTACCGGAAAATGGAGATAACCACCGATGTCAGAACTGTTTGATCATATACCATCAGTTGATACGGCGCTCGAAAGCAAGAGTATAGATGAACTGCTGCTGCTTGTTGCCGACGATGATAAGGGTATGAAACCGGATGCGATGGAGAAGCTTATGTCCATGGGGTTCGAGACGATCTACCCGGTGCTGGAATGCGGAGTGAGGAATGACGACAATGCCGACCTGCGGAACAGTTCAATGGAGCTACTGGTACAATTCGGCAAGCTGTCACTGCCCCGGCTGATCAAGCTGTTACGTGACGACAACGAAGAGATCAGAAATTTTGCGGCGGTCATGCTTGGCGACATTGGCAACAGGGAAGCCGTAGGTGCGCTTATCCAGGCTCTCAGTGACAAGGATATCAATGTCAGTCATGGTGCTGCCGAGGCGCTCGGAAAGATTGGCGACCGGGCAGCGCTGCTCCCGTTGATCGAACTGTTAAAAGGCGATTTCTGGCTGCAGTATGCGGCTATTACCGCCATCGGCGCAATGCGCGACTACCGGGCGGTCCCTCACCTGCTGAACCTTCTGGAGAATGAACTCCTTGCCGGACCCGTCATTCAGACGCTCGGCGAAATCGGCGATCCGCGGGCGCTTTACCCGTTGTGCAATATCCTGTCATCGGCAGATGACGCCACGGCAGGTCAGGTGTCCAAGGCTCTGGTAGAAATCTATCGGCACATCAATGAAACGCTCAAATACAAAAACAGTCTGACAGAGTTCAGTCAACCCAATCAGTTGAAACATCTCCTCAACGACAAAGGGGTCAGCCGGCTGCATGCATTACTTGAAAACAGCGCCGAAAGCGCTGTCATAGAAGCAACGATTACTCTTCTCGGCTGGGTCGGCGACAGCTCCGCGCTCGATAGCTTCTACAGACTGCTGGATGACCCGAACTATATGTCGACTGTGGAGAGCGCCATTCTCGCTCTGGGGGAATCTGCTGCACCTAGCCTCATTACCGCCCTGGACAATCCAAACGACAATGTCAGGATTGTGGCAATCCGCTCACTTCGCTGGCTTAGAGAACCCGAAGCCAACAGGCTCCTTAGCGGTCTTATCAGCTCCCCGAATGAAGCGGTCCAGATCGAAGCGCTGGAAACCCTGAAGATCTGCCCGGTTCCAGAGATGCTGCCTGTTCTTTACGCGCTATTGCTGCACGACAACCATGAAATCAACAGCCGGGCGGCTGAGGCCCTGGGCAATTTTCCGCTAAAGAAAATTCAGGAGTTTCTCGACACCATCATTTACTCCGGTGAGACTCTGCAAAGGAAGCGTGCGGCTACACTTCTCTGCCATCTGCAAAATGACGGCAGCGCAGATTTACTCAGCATACTTGCCAGAGACAATGAACCTGAAGTTCGCTGCGAAGCGCTGAAGGCCGTCGGCATGCAACAGTTGAAAAACTCGCTGCCGCTGCTGCAACAGGCGCTGTCAGACCCCGAGGAAAGTGTCAGGGAAGCGGCAGTCATGGCTCTTGCCGAATTCCGCGAACCACTTTTTACTGCCGACCTGCTGACTCTTCTGGAGAAAGGCGATGAACAGCTTGATTACGTGGTGATCAAGGCGCTCGGTGTTATGGGTGCTACTGCCGCCGGCTCCACCTTGATGGGATATCTGCAAGAGGAGAAACTTCCCCGCAACATGGAGTACGCCATTATTGAAACTCTCGGCAAGATAACCTGTACTGCCGCTTCGGCGATGCTGTCAGCCCGGTATCTGCGCCACTTTGATCCGGACATCAGAAGGCTCGCCGTAGAAACTCTGGGCAAACTTGGCGATCAGCATTCTCTTAAAGCGGTCGAGAGCGCTGCCCGGGATACGCATTGGAGTGTCAGGGTCGCGGCACTTCATGTTCTCGGCAGGAGCGGCGGTGCCAACGTGCTGCCCCTGCTCCTTGCGGCAATGGAGGACAAGGATTATCTGGTGCGAAAGAATGCCATTCTTGCATTGGGAAACCTGCACGACATCGCGGCAGTCCCTGCATTGGCTCATCAGTTGATTGATATGGAGATGAGCAGATATGCCTTTGAGGCGCTTCTGAAATATGGCAAAATGGCATTGCCCTGGCTGCACCGGCTGATGACCAGGAATTCTCCGCTTGAGTTGCGGGTAAGAGTAATAGATCTTATCGGCAAGATTTCCGATCATAAAAGTGTTGAACCTCTGCTGGGACTGCTTGATGAGTCATGTCCGGATATCAGGCTGGCAGCCATCGATTCGCTGACCTTCTGTTACGACAGCCTGCCGCTGAAAATGCTGGCCAGCATCAAGAAAAACGACGGCAACGAAGAAGTCAAAGAGCGGGCCGAACTTGCATTGAAGACATTCATGATGGAGAAATACTTTTAATGCATTTTCCCGCAAAGCCGGTTATGAGCGCTGAAGATTTCAGACTTATAAAAGAATTTGTCGCCGAACTGTTCGGGCTTGTGCTTGATGAGGGTCGGGAGAATTTTCTGGCGCAAAAACTCGTCCCCAGGCTCGAAGAGTTGCGTATCAACACTTTTGCCGAGTATTATGCCTATCTCAAGTATGCGCCGCAAAGGCATGAGGAACACCAGCTCGTTATCTCGCTGATCACCAATAACGAAACCTATTTTTTCCGTGAGGAAGCACAGCTCGATGTTTTTTCCAGAGAAATTCTTCCTGCCTTGAAGGAAAAAAAACTGAAGGCTGGCCGGCGAAAAATCCGGATAATTTCGGCAGGCTGCTCCAGCGGTGAAGAGGTCTATACGCTGGCGATGATTCTGCTTGAATCGGCCCATTTCCTCTGGGATTGGGATCTGATGATAACCGGGGTTGACATCGATGCCCAGATCATTGCCAGGGCTGAGCAGGGTGTCTATAATGGCCGCGCTTTTCAGACTACACCTCCCCACATTATTGACCGTTATTTCACTCGCGTCGCCGAGGGGCTGCGGGTTAAGGACTCTTTGCGGAAGATCACCCGCTTTACCAGAGGCAATCTCCTGCGACTCGATAATTTGCTTGCGGCGCAAAGTGCCGATATTATTTTTTGCCGCAATGTGCTGATATACTTCAGTGAAGAGACAACACGGCAGCTTGTGGCCGACTTTGCACAGATTCTCAAGCCGGAAGGGCTGCTTTTTCTGGGGCATTCCGAGTCGCTTGCCAGAATCACCACCCAATATCTCCCGGCACGTTTTCCCGGGGCAATAATCTACAGAAAAAGGGACTGATCCTTGCCAACGCCAGTAATACGCCGCGATAAAATCAAAGTTCTGGTTGTTGACGATTCGGCTTTTATCAGGCGGGCGATAATAGCCATGTTCGAGAGCAGTCCGGATATCAGGATTATCGACGTTGCTGCGAACGGAGAAATGGCAATAGAACTGATCAAGAAACTACACCCGGATGTGGTGACGCTTGATGTGCAGATGCCGGTTCTTGACGGTCTGACAGCGCTGGAAAGAATCATGAAGGAGTGCCCAACCCCTGTCATCATGCTCAGCTCGCTTACCGGCAAAGGCGGCGACAATACTCTCAAGGCGCTGGAACTAGGCGCCGTCGACTTTATAGATAAAGCTTCTGCCGGTGGTCCGATGGATTTTTCCGGCATTGCCAGAGAACTCGCCGGCAAGATTATGGTCGCTGCCGGCATTGACCTGGAAAAGCTGAACGTCCAGGCAACAAAGAAGACAGTATCTGCCGGGATCGCTGACTTCCCCCCAAGCAGTGAAATCGAGGTTGTGCTGATCGGCATATCTACCGGCGGCCCGCCTGCCCTGCAGGCAATCCTCGGGAATATTCCCGCCAGTTTCCCATGTCCCGTTCTGGTCGTGCAGCATATGCCGGTCGGCTTTACCGCCTCACTCGCCGAAAGGCTGAACAAAATCAGTCCGGCAGTTGTCAAGGAGGCCGTAAACGGCGAAACAGCCCGCCCCGGAACAGTCTATATCGCCCCGGGCGGCAGACATTTAAAGCTTCGGCGTATCGGTACGGAGTTGCATATCCGGCTTGATGATTTGCCAGAAAAGAGCCTGCATTGCCCCGCGGTGGATGTGCTCCTCGAATCCGCCGCTGCCGTCTGCGGCAGCAAATGTCTTGCCTTTGTCCTGACAGGCATGGGCAAAGACGGAGCCGTCGGTGCGCAGTCAGTAAAAAAGGGGGGCGGGAAAGTGATCGTCGAAGCAGAAGAGACCGCCGTGGTTTTCGGTATGCCGAAAGCAGTCATGGATGTAATTGAAGTTGATGGGGTCATCCCTCTCCATCAGGTAGCAGATTGCATGGTCAATATGACCTCGACCCGCCCACGCTGCCTTTCCTGAGCAGCAAATCATCAGACTTGCCATAAAGTTTGCCACTCTTTATAATCCGGCAAAATAAGGAGAGCTTATTGTGCCTGAAACCGTAGCCTTTCACCCTGCCCTTCTCGACAGCCACTGCCTTGTCGATGCGCGGACACCGCTGGAATTTGCCGAAGATCATCTCCCCGGCGCCATCAACGTACCGCTTCTCACCAATGAGGAACGGGTCGAGATAGGTACGCTCTACAAACAGCAGGGGCCGCATCCGGCAAGGATCAGAGGGCTTGAGCTGACAGCGGCGCGCTTTCCGGCAATGGTGCAGCAGATCGCCGCTGCCGCCGCCGGCAGGCCGGTTCTGGTCTACTGCTGGCGCGGAGGGCTGCGCAGCCTCACGATCGCTACCATATGCGAGCTTACCGGCTATCAGGTAAAACAGCTCGAGGGGGGCTACAAGGCATTCAGAAATCATGTTACGGCATATTTCGCCGATTTCAGACCGACAGCGCCGCTGGTGGTGCTGCACGGCATGACCGGTATCGGCAAGACAACGCTGCTTTCCCTGCTCTCTGAACGTGGTGAAGCTGTTGTTGATCTCGAAGGGCTGGCAGAGCACCGCGGCTCGAGCTTCGGTTCACTCGGCCTCTCCCAGGACGATCTCACCCAGAAGCGTTTCGAGACGCTCCTTTGGGATGCCTTTCGCCGGCTTCCGCCGCAACAACCGGTCTACATCGAGGGAGAGAGCCGCCGCATCGGCAGGATGACCCTGCCCGGCACTCTTTATGACTTGATGCAGGAGAGTTTCAAGGTCTGGTGCAGCGCGTCAATCGAAACACGGGTCAGGCGCCTGACCGACGAGTACGGGCTGAAAATCTATGAACAGGGGCTACGGGAGTCGCTGCTGCGAATAAAGAAGCGACTTGGGGGTGACAAATACGCCGAAATAGCCGGTTATCTTGACAGGTGGGAGATGGAGCCTTTCATGACGGAGCTGATAGTGAGCTACTATGACAAGCTCTACTACAAGGTGCGGGAATGGCAGGAGGATATGACGCTGAGTCTGGAGGATTTTGCCGCGGCGGCTGACTGTCTGCAATCGGCACTTGATCGCACGTTGAAACGCTGAAAACCGGGAGCAAACAGGAGACGAATTATTCTGGAACATAGTAAAAGCGCCGGGATTTATCAATGGGGTCAATATGGGCAAACATATTCTGGTTATTGATGACAATAAGCTGATTCTGGCTATCATGAGTGACATGCTGACAGCGGCCGGCTATCAGGTATCGACAGCTGAAGACGTAGTTTACTGTAATGATCTTATTTACTGCAAATCACCGCCTGACCTGATCCTGATGGATATAAACATGCCTATGATGAGAGGAAACCGTAAAACCCGCATCCTCAAGGACAGGCCGAAAAGCAGCCATATTCCGATAATTCTTGTTTCAACCATCAATGAAAGCGATTTGGGCGCAATTGCAGCTGACTGTGGGGCAGACGGCTTTCTGGTCAAACCGGTTAATGCTGAAACTATGCTGGCGAAAGTTGCCCAGCTGCTTGAGAGATGAATCTTACCTCACCCTATACAGCGGGCTTCTGACGCGCCTTCCCACCTTATTCAGCACATGAGTATTTTTCAGTCTGCAGCCTGACTTTAAAAATCCAGCGGACTCCTCGCCTCCTTGATTGTCCTCACCGGTACGCAATGGGTGTAGATCATTGTCGTTTTCAGGCTGGAGTGACCGAAATGCTCACCGGCCGCTTGGCCAAGAGCCTCAATGAGTTGATGAGCGATCTGTAGCCATGGTCACCATGGCTCAGATCGTCACTGCCCACGGCAGCGGCTATCTGCAGGAGTTCGGGGATAACATGCTCCCCAGCCATAAACGGGCACTGGCCGATATCGCCGGATGCCGCACCGATAACATGGGCGGCCATGTTGACGAGTGCAAAGCATGCGGCCATCAGCACTACAGCTACCACTCCTGCAAGAACAGAAGCTGCCCACAGTGCTACGGCACTGAAACAAAGCTCTGGCTGGAGAAGAGAGAAACAGAACTCCTGCCAACCCGCTACTTCCACCTCGTCTTCACCCTGCCGTCAGAAATGCGCGACCCGGTGCGCAAGAACCAGAAACTCCTCTACGGGAATTCTGGGGACACCATAGAATTATGGGGACACCATATTTAATCGCCTATTGACTTGTTAGCTCTATAGGAATTCTGGGGACACCATATTTAATTGCCTATTGACTTGTTAGCTCTATTCAATTAAATTCGGCACATGGCCAGAATTGCTCGCGTTATAGCTGCCGGAATACCCCACCACGTTACCC
>JBBRBA010000055.1:0-21638 GCA_038206285.1 Geobacterales bacterium | reverse complement strand
AACCGCCATACACTTCCTCGAATCTCATCTTTCGGGTCTCCTGTAGCCATTCCGTCCGTTTCATCCGTTGTCTCCCGACAACAAAGTAAACCGGACAGTTTATGTGCTACAAGACCGGACATATTATTAACCCGCGACACTGAATAAACATACAGTTGCTTTTGGAATTAAATTATCCTATTATTTTCAACTTCGTTCAGACGGATTATGCCGTCGCCAATAACTGCACAAAGGAGTACACCCGGAATATGCTCGGCATAATGCGTAAATACAAGGAATCTATCGTCATCAAAGCTGTATTCGTCATCATTGTCCTCTCTTTCGTCGGCACAATATTTCTTGTCTGGGGACAGGGTGGGTCTGGCTCCGGCGGACAGAAAGACTTTGCCGCAAAGGTCGACTCAACAAAAATAAGCCTTGATGATTATCAGCAGGCATACTACCGCCTTCGCGGTATATACGAGCAGATTTATCAGCGCTCACTCCCCCCGGAGGTTGAAAAACAGCTCGGGCTGAAGAAGATGGCGCTGGACAATCTTGTTGAAGCTGTCCTGATACGCAAGGCAGCAAAGAAGATGGGGATATCGGTCAGCAAAGAGGAGATTCAGGCTGCAATAGCAGCTGTTCCTGCTTTCCAGAAGAACGGTGCTTTCGATTTTCAGCAGTACCAGCAGGCCCTCAAAGGGAACAGAATGACTGTCGCCGATTTTGAAGCGTCGCAAAAAAATGAGCTTCTTATCAAAAAAGCCAGAAAAAGTGTACAGGACAAGGTTGTCATTTCGGATAGTGATGCTGAAAGCTATTTCCACAAAAAGAACGACAAAATAGAACTTCAATATGTCGCCATAACTCCGGCAGCACTTCTTGCCGAAGTAAAGCTGACAGACCAGGATCTCAACACCTATATCCAGAGTCATCAGGAACAGTTTAAGACTGCTGAGCAGGTAAGCATCCAGTATGTGCTGATTGATCCGTCTACCCTTGCGCCCAGGGTAACTGTTACTGATGAAGAGATTAACTCCTATTACCAGAAGAATATCGATCGTTACCAGGGCAAAGGTGGCATACTCCCGCTGGCCGAAGTAAAGGAAAAAGTAAAGGCAGACACAATCCGCAACAAGGCCGGCAAAGAGGCTTACGAAAAAGCTGCCGACACGATCAACAAAAACATCGCGGCAGCCAACCTTCAGTCTGTTGCCACTACACTCGGCGGTAAAATAGTTGAAACGCCGCTCTTCTCGGCAACAAACCCGCCTGCTTCTCTTGCTGCTGAAGCGGCAGTTATCAAAAAAGCTTTTATGCTAAAGGCCGGTGAAATGGCCGGTCCTATAGAGACGGCCAAAGGAATTTACACCGTCAAACTTAAAGAAAGAAAGCCGGCAGAAGTGCCACCACTGGCCCAGATCAGGGGCGCTGTGGAGGCTGTTGCCAAAATTGACAAAGCGAAAGATCTGGCAGCCAAAAGGGCCGAAGAGACCCTGGCTTCTCTCGCTAAGAATCCGGCAGCGGTAAAAATGCAGGATTCCGCCAGCTTCACCTTTAACGAGCAGGGCAATATTCCGGGAATCGGTGTTTCCAAAGAGCTGATGGAAGCGGCGCTTGCCCTTACTGCTGCCGCACCGCTTCCCAAGTCAGCGGTAAAGATTGACCAGAAGTGGCTGGTTATTAAACTGAAGGGCCGCACAGCCGCAAACAAGGATGATTTCCAGAAGAACAGGGAAGAGCTCAAAAAACAGCTTCTACCCAAAAAGCAGCAGGAAGCTCTTGACACCTGGATAAAAGAGCTTAAGGCTGCGGCCAAGATAGAGATTAATCAGCAACTTATCGCCGACTAATATAAGGAGTACTTAAAATGTCAAAATTAGTTCTCAATACCAACTTCCCCGATCTCAAGCTTGCCGGTCGCGGCAAGGTGCGTGACATCTACGATCTTGGCGAAACACTGCTGTTAGTCACTTCCGACAGGATTTCCGCTTTCGACGTCATCATGAATGAAGGGATTCCTGAAAAGGGTTTTGTCCTCAACCAGATATCCGCTTTCTGGTTCCGGATGATGGAAGATATCATCCCCAACCATATCATCTCCACCGAAGTAAAGGATTTCCCGCCGGTATGTCAAAAATATGCTGCCGAGCTTGAAGGTCGCTCCATGCTGGTTAAAAAAGCAAAGCCACTCGCGGCCGAATGCATCGTCCGCGGCTACCTCTCCGGCTCCGGCTGGAAGGATTACAAGGCTACCGGTGCTGTCTGCGGCATAAAGCTCCCTGCAGGACTGGTCGAGTCAGCGAAGCTCGACCAGCCGATCTTTACCCCCTCCACCAAGGCGGAACTCGGCAGCCATGACGAAAACATCTCTTTTGAAGAAATGGCAAAACTCTGCGGCAAAGAGCTTGCAGAGCAGGTTCGTGACGTAACCATAAAAATCTACTGTAAAGCGAGAGACTTTGCCGAGACCAAAGGGATAATCATCGCCGACACCAAATTCGAATACGGCATCTTTGAGGGCAAACTGATCATCATCGACGAATGCATCACCCCGGACTCCAGCCGTTTCTGGCCGAAAGATCTCTACAAGGCGGGCGGGGCTCAGCCCAGTTTTGACAAGCAGTTCCTGCGCGACTACCTTGAAACCCTCGACTGGGGGAAGACGGCGCCAGCCCCTCCCCTCCCGGAGGAAATCGTCACGAAGACCGGTGAGAAGTATATGGAAGCACTGGTAAAACTCACCGGCAAAGGGAAATAAACAGTTTAAATTTCCGATCAGGAATGATATCCGGGCGGCGAAGATTAAGGCGACGCAGGCGTGCAACCGAGTACGTTAAGGAGCCGGGGATGAGCCAACGTAGATAGCGCCTTGATATGGAATTAAAAAACCCCGGAAGAGATTCCGGGGTTTTTTTACAGGGAAACAAATGAACAGCGAAGAGATTAACCTAACAGATTCCCACGCTCACATCTACGGCAACGAGTTCAGGGCAGATTTTTATGAAATGCTAGCCAGAGCGGCAGCAGCAGGTGTCAGAACAATAGTTGCCGTCGGGGCAGATCTGGAATCAAGCCGCCTGGCAGTTGAACTGGCGGCTGAACATGAGAACATCTATGCGGCAGTCGGTATCCACCCCCATGACGCCAATGGGGTGACGGAAGATGATTATGTAGCGATTGAAACACTCGCCAAATGCAGCCGCAAGGTTGTCGCCATTGGTGAAATCGGGCTCGACTTCTTTCGCGACCGCTCGCCGCGCATTGATCAGGAGCAGGTTTTCCGGAGATTCATCCGGCTGGCAACAAAGCTCTCGCTGCCGATTATTATCCATGACCGCGACGCCCATGAACGGGTAATGGCAATACTGCGCGAAGAGCAGGCCTCTTTAGTCGGCGGGGTTCTGCACTGCTTCTCCGGTGATGCCGCCATGGCAGGCGAGTGCATAGCTATGGGTTTTTTCATCTCGATTCCGGGAACCGTGACCTACCCCAATAATCACCTTCTCCACGAAGTAGTCAGGCAGACCAGGATCGAACATCTGCTTATCGAGACCGATTGCCCCTATCTGACTCCGGTACCGCACCGCGGCAAGAGGAACGAACCGGCCTATGTCCGCCTGACGGCCGAGAAGGTTGCCGGGCTCAAAGGTCTGACTTTGGCAGATGTTGCCAGGATCACTACCTTGAACAGTGCCAACCTCTTCCGTATCGGCAAAGAGGACTATAACGCTACCATCGCCTACAAGATCAGGAACTCTCTTTATCTCAACATTACCAACCGCTGCTCGAACCGCTGCAGCTTCTGTGCGAAATTTGAAGATTTCACCGTCAAAGGGCATCACCTCCTGCTCGCCCACGAGCCGACAGCTGCCGAGGTTCTAGAGGCTATCGGCAATAGATCCGATTTTGATGAAATTGTCTTCTGCGGCTACGGCGAACCGTTGCTGCGGCTGGACCTGGTCAGGGAAGTGGCCTTTGCCCTGAAAAACCGCGGTGCAAAAATACGCATCAACAGCGACGGCCAGGCCAACCTGGTTCATGGACGCAACATCCTCCCGGAGCTTGCCGGTCTGGTTGATACGATATCCGTCAGCCTCAACGCTGCTGACGCCGCCACATACGAAGCTCTTTGCAATACTCCTTTTGGCAATGCAGGATTTCAAGGGGTCTGTGATTTTCTGCGGGAGGCGCGCAAACATATTCCAACCGTCGTCGCCACCGCTGTAACCGTCCCCGGAGTCGATATGGACGCAGTGAAAAGACTGGCGTTGTCGCTCGGAGTCGAGTTTCGGGAACGGGAGTATGCCGAAGTCGGCTGACACTGTCAGGCAAGACATCTGGAGCGGAATAAACCAGCCTCAGTCTGTCGTAAACAGTTCGTGATACGGAGTCAGCTTCCGGCCGGGCGGTATGTTCTTCTCGACCGTATCGACCCATGCCAGCAGATCCTTCAACCTGAAAGGCTTGCTCAGGGGGATGCACCCGAGTGCCCGGATATCATACTCCTGCCTGCTGGTAAAAGCGTTCGCCAGAACAGCCTTGTTGCGGGAAAGAGCGCGACAGCCGCTCTCACTCTGGCGGCGAATCAGTTCCAGTCCGGTCATCCCTTCCATCTCCATGTAAACAAGAAACAGATCGGCACAGACATGGTCGCGGGGGCAGGTGCATTTTTTACCGGCCACAAGAGCGCAGGTGTCCGGCGATTGGAAACTCAGAACCTCATAGCCCTTGGAGCGAAGAAAGAGAGTGTACAGATTCCCCGACTCGTCTGTATCGCCGAAAACCAGAATTCTCGTCGCGATTGGAAGCTCCGGCGAAGGTTGACTGTTCAAGACAACCACCTGGTCCCGGTCAATGGCAACAGCAGCTGCAGCTACCGGCAGATCGGCCTGATTATCTTCATTAATTGTCTCATAAATCTGCTTTTCGCCCTGATCTTTCTTGCGCCAGCCGAACCGAAATCTCATTTCCCGCACCCCCTGTATTTCAAAACAGAAAAGCCTGACTCCATTATTTTGGAAGACAGGCTTGAACACGCAGGGGAGCTGGTGTTGTCACCCTCTTCGGCAACCCGGCTACACGCGTGGGGCCCGTGGCTTTGCGTCCCGGAATTGCTTCCGGTTTGCTAGTATCGGAGAGTCGCGCTTTTGCGTTACGGCGTATTAAAGCAGACTATCTGATCAAGTCAAGAAATATTTGTCAAAATATATCTTTAGTTATCCTTGCAATAGTTCTGCAAGTTTCCTTTGACAGCTCTTGTTCTAATTGCTAGAACTTGATCAATAGTAAAAACAACTGGTGCCGCACTATCCGTGTGGAGAATAGGGAAGGGGGTGAAATTCCCCTGCTGACCCGCAACTGTAACAGGCGATGAAAGCTGCACGATGCCACTGGGGGAACCTGGGAAGGCGCAGCGAGTAAGATGACCCTGAAGCCAGAAGACCTGCCAGTCTGTTGCTTCTGAAACCTCCGTGGAACGAGGGGCCGAAGCCGGATTGCGCCAACAGTTATTGCGAATTCGAGCCTCTGCCTTTCCCGGCAGAGGCTTTTTTAATTTATCCAGACAAGGAGACTAAAACCATGCAGACCCAGATCGAACAGGCCCGACAGAACATCATCACACCCCAGATGCAGACTGTTGCTTTTGATGAACAGCTCGCCCCGGAGTACATCCGCCAGATGGTAGCAGAAGGGAAGATCGTCATACCCTGGAACCACAACCGCAAACCGGCGCGGATCGCCGGGATCGGCAAAGGGCTCAGAACCAAGGTCAACGCCTCCATCGGCACGTCATCCGATATTATCGATTATAGCGCCGAAGTGCGCAAGGCGCTGGCGGCACAGGAATCAGGGGCCGATACACTCATGGAACTCTCTGTTGGCGGCGATCTGGACCGGGTGCGGCGGGAGGTGATTGCTGCCGTCGATCTGCCGGTAGGCAACGTCCCGCTTTATCAGGCATTCTGCGAGGCGGCCAGGAAGTACGGTGATCCCAACAAACTGGGCGAGGAGATGCTCTTCGATATCATCGAGCAGCAGTGTGCCGATGGCATGGCCTTCATGGCGGTGCACTGCGGCATCAACCTCTGCACCATCGAACGGCTGCGCAAGCAGGGTTACCGCTACGGCGGGCTAGTCTCCAAGGGGGGGGTCTCCATGGTAGCGTGGATGATCGCCAACAAGCGGGAGAATCCGCTCTACGAAAAGTTCGATCGGGTGGCCTCGATCCTGAAGAAATACGACACGGTGCTCTCCCTTGGCAACGGTCTGCGCGCCGGGGCGATTCATGACTCCTCCGACCGGGCCCAGATCCAGGAGCTGATCTTCAACTGCGAACTGGCCGAGATCGGCCGGGATATGGGATGCCAGATGCTGGTCGAAGGGCCGGGACATGTGCCGCTGGACGAAATCGAGGGGAACATCCAGCTGCAAAAAAGGATGAGCGGCGGCGCGCCCTACTACATGCTCGGCCCGATTGCCACCGACGTTGCCCCCGGCTTCGACCATATCACCGCCGCCATCGGCGCGGCCCAGTCGAGCCGTTTCGGCGCCGACCTGATCTGCTACATCACACCGGCTGAACACCTGGCTCTTCCCAATGAGGATGACGTCCGCCAAGGGGTGAAGGCGGCCAAAATCGCCGCCTATATCGGCGACATGAACAAGTACCCGGAAAAGGGGCGCGAGCGTGACAAAGAGATGTCCAAGGCGAGAAGAGATCTCGACTGGGAAAAACAGTTCACCCTTGCCCTCTACCCGGAAGATGCCAGGGCCATCCGTGCCAGCCGCACCCCGGAAGATGAAGCCACCTGCACCATGTGCGGCGATTTCTGCGCTTCGCGGGGCGCGGCGAAACTGTTTAGCGGTGACCTGCGCGGGGACAAGGTGTGAAGGTCGGTCTGACGCAGAACAGGATTCACTTGTTGACGAAAGAAATGTTTGCGGCTGATTTGATATTCGTGACACGGCAGGGAAATTAGTTCAAAGACGACTATTGTAAAATTGCCCCCCAGAGTTTATAAAAGTCGAACCGGTCAGAATCAATAGCAAGAGGAACCAGGAATGCCGGAAAGTGAACGCAAAATAGCAGACAGATTTATCGGTTTTCGCAATCTGATCGGCCTGGAAGCAAAGGAACTGCACGACAGTTATGCCTTGATGGAACTGACCATCGGCCCGGAGCACCTCAACAGTGGCGGTTCTCTGCATGGCGGCATTCTGGCCGCCATGATAGATCATACCGGCGGCATTGCCGGCTGTTTCTGCGCCGAGACCGGCAGATCCAGAAAAGCCGTGACCCTCTCCCTGACCACAAGTTTCCTTGCCGCGGCAAATAGTGGTAAAGTGACCGCGATCGGTCGCAAACGGCCCGGGGGAAAGCGCATCTTTGTCTCGACGACAGAAGTGACCGATGAAAGCGGCAGGCTCCTGGCCGTCGGTGAAGCCACCTACCGCTATATCGATTGACGGCTGCGCAAAATCCATCTGCGGCGCCTGGCCGTCGTAAAACTCCGGCAGGCAGGTTGCGCAAAACCTGCGTCACTGCAGGTGCCTTCAGGCAGGCTTCATCCTTCCGGTTTTGCAGGCCGTGCAGCTGGAGCTTTTTGCTGTGCCATCCATAACCGGGAGATTACAGGGAGGCCAATCATGAACACCATGACAAGAATACTTGCGCTGGCAATCCTGCTCGCCATTGCGCTCATTACCCCCTTAACAACCGATGCCGCCGAAGTGAAGACTAAAATCGTCATCCTGGCGACAACGACCAGCACCCAGGATTCAGGGCTGCTGGATCTGCTTGTCCCTGCATTTGAAAAAGAGAGCGGTTACAGCGTGAAAACGATTGCTGTCGGCTCCGGTCAGGCAATGAAGCTTGGGGAGAAGGGTGAAGCCGATGTCCTGCTGGTCCACTCGCCTGATGCGGAAAAGAAATTCATGGCCGCAGGTTTCGGCTCTTCCCGTCTGCTGGTTATGCACAACGATTTCGTTGTTATCGGCCCGGCAGATGATCCGGCAGGCGTCAGAAACACCTCAGGTTCAGCCGATGTCATGAAACGGCTTGCGGCTAAAAAAGCAATCTTCATCTCACGCGGTGACAACTCCGGAACCCATGCCAAGGAGAAGGGTCTATGGAAAGCTGCCGGGATCGTTGCCGAAGGGCAGAGCTGGTATCAGCAGACTGGTCTCGGTATGGGACAGACTCTTCAGGTAGCCGCTGAAAAGAGAGGCTACACCCTCACTGATCGCGCCACCTACCTGGCGATGAAAAAAACCCTGGGGCTGCAACTTCTTTATGAAGGGGATAACTCGCTCCTTAACATCTATCATGTTATCGAGGTCAATCCTGCAAAGTGGCCACTGGTAAACAACGCCGGCGGCAAAGCCTTTGCCGGATTCATGGTATCGAAAAAAGCTCGGGATATCATCGGTCGCTTCGGCCTGGAGAAATTCGATGCACCCCTCTTCTTCCCTGATGCCGGGAAAAATCCCGCTGCACTCGGACGCTGATGGAACTGCTCCTTGACGGCATAAGAACGGCGCTCAAGCTGATCTTCTCTCTCGACCATGAGGTCTTGGCAGTAACGCTGCTCTCTTTGAAGATTTCGGCCACCGCTACCGCAGCCAGTCTCCTTATAGGCATTCCTGCCGGAGTCTTTCTGGCTCTGGCAAACTTTCCCGGTCGCCGTCTCATAGTCAGCCTGGTCAACACCGGCATGGGGCTGCCGCCGGTAGTGGTCGGGCTTTTTGTCACCATATTTCTCTGGCGTAGCGGCCCGCTCGGCTTTCTGCAGATTCTCTACACACCAATGGCAATGATCATAGCCCAGGCGGTGATAGCAACACCGATTGTCACCGGAATTACCATTGCCTCCATTCAGCAGCTTCCGGCAAACCTGAAGCTGCAGGTTCGCGCCCTGGGCGCAACCCGGCTGCAGACGGTCTGGATACTTGTTCGTGAAGCACGGCTGCCGCTTCTGGCAGCGGTTATGGCAGGCTTTGGCGGAGTAATCTCTGAAGTCGGCGCATCTATCATGGTCGGCGGCAACATCAAGGGGCAGACCAGGGTGCTGACAACGGCAACAGTCATGGAGAGCGGAAAAGGGAACTTTGAAGTAGCGATTGCCCTCTCAATCATCCTGCTGTCACTGACTTTCGGTGTAAACTACCTGCTGACGGTCATCCAGCAACGGGAGCGCCCACGGTGAATTCAAACAACCAGCTCCTGCAGGTGGACAACCTCTTGATCCGCCGTGGCGGGGTTCAGGTAATCGACATCCCGCAGTTTGCCGTCAAACGCGACGAGAAGGTTGCGGTAATTGCACCGAACGGCGGCGGCAAATCGAGTCTCCTGCTCGCTATCGCCTGCCTTATCCAGCGGGAAAGCGGGCATATCCTTTTTAACGGCGAAGAGGTAACTACCCGCGGAGAAACAGCCTACCGGCGGCGGATAGCGATGCTTTTCCAGGAGCCGCTGCTCTTTGACACAACAGTTCTGGATAATGTCGCCGAAGGTCTGCGAATCAGGGGAATGGCGCGGCAGAGCGCCCGCAAGAGGGCGGTTGAAAGCCTTGAGCTTTTCCGGATCGGCCATCTGGCACAGCGTTCGGCCCATAAACTCTCCGGCGGCGAAGCGCAACGGGTAAGCCTGGCACGGGCTTTTGCCGTAAAGCCGGAACTGATTCTGCTGGACGAACCTTTTACCAGTCTTGATCTGCCGACCCGCATCCTCCTGGCAGAAGAACTCGGGCAGATTCTCCACCAATCCGGGACAGCAGCAATAATTGCCACCCATGACCGGATCGAGGCGCTGACGATTGTTGACCGGCTGGTGGTTCTTGATGGCGGTCGCATTGTGCAGGAGGGGACCCCGCAAGAGGTGATGGCAGAGCCGGTAAATTCGTTCGTCGCCGCTTTCAGACGGACAAGTCATGCCAGAATTTAGCTGTGGGCAGTCTCAACTATTCAGCTTTTTCATTCGGCACTCGGCAATTGCCGGTACAACACCTCCCTGATCTTCTTTTGCAGCCGGTTCATATCAAACGGTTTCTGCAGGAAATTAGTCTCCTCCGCTATGATCCCCTTTTCAGCAATTATTTCCGCCGAATAGCCCGACAGATACAAAACCTTCATGCCCGGCCGGATCATCTCGATTGTTGCCATCATCTCTTTCCCGTTCATGCCCGGCATGATAATGTCGGTGATAACCATATCAAACTGGATCTCCACATTTTCGCAGAGGCGGACAGCTTCCATGGGTGTTTCGGTAGTGAGCACTTTGTAGCCGATCTGTTCCAGCATTGCAGTGGTAACCTTGCGGACGTTTTCGTCATCTTCGACCAGCAAAATCGTTGCTGTCTCGTTGGTAGTCTCTTGCACCGCTAATGTTGCCCTGTCATTCGCTTCTTCAAATCGTGGGAGATGTATCCTGAATATCGTGCCAACACCGGGTTCACTATCCACGGTGATGAAACCATTGTTCTGGGCAACAATGCCATAAATTGTGGCAAGCCCGAGACCGGTTCCAAGAGCAAGCCCCTTGGTCGTGTAAAACGGATCGAAAATATGTTTGAGTGTCTCCTTGCTCATACCGCAACCGCTGTCGCTAAAGGTCAGCTGAACATAGTCTCCCGGCGATGCGTCACAGTGCTGCAAGCTCTGTGCTGCATCAAAAGTAGTATTGGCTGCGACTATTTTCAGCTCTCCACCGTCGGGCATGGCTTCCCGGGAATTGGTGGCAAGGTTCATGACGATCTGGTTCAGCTGGATCGCATCTATCATGACATGCCAAAGGTTGTCTTCCAGTTCGATCGACAGGACGATATCCTCACCGAGCAGGCTATGCAGAGGTAATTGAAAGTTTTTCAGCACTTCGGCGACGTTTATGATTCCTGGTGAGATGATCTGCTGACAGGAGAAGGTCAACAGTTGTGCAGTGATGTTTCGGGCATGTTCACCTGAATTGGATATTTCGTTTAACTGTTCAAGTACCTGCTGATTGTCATGGAATTTAAGTTTCAGCAGCTCGGTATAGCCAAGAACGACTGAAAGCTTGTTGTTCAATTCATGGGCGACACCTCCTGCCAGCCGTCCTACTGACTCCATCTTTTGGGCGTTGTGAAATTTTTCCTCCATGCGCTTGCGTTCGGTGATGTCCATTCCGGATTCAATGAAACGGGTCAACTGCCCATGGCCATCAAATAACGGATAGGCGTGAATTTCAATATACTCTTGCCGGCCTTGTTCGTTAAAATGGACATGCTCAACAGTGAAGGGTTGCCCGGTGCGCCGCAATTCAGGTAACGGACAATGATCATTCTGCCCGGAACAGGGAGTGTCGCGATGATGCGAAACGCCATAGCATTTCTTCCCCTGCGCACTCTCTCCGCCGAATGCCTTGTTGGCTAATTCAACGGTGAAGTCATCTGCGTTGATAACGGCGAACGGATGCGGCAAAGCGTTAAAAGCACTTTCCAGGAGCAATTCACTCTCCCTGAGTGCCTCTTCACGCCGGCGAAGCTCGTCCAGAAGTGTATTGAAGGCATCTGCCAACAGCTTCAGCTCATTATAGTGCGTGCTTTCGAGCCTTGTTTCCCTTTTAGAATCAAACTGCGCCATATCCTGAATCTGTTTCACCATATCCGTCAAAGGCCTGATGATGCCGATACCGAGACGGCGAGCCAGCACAACTGCCAGCAGAATAAAAATCAACATGCCGAGCAGATAATAATTCCTGAAAACAGTAATCGGCTGATATGCTTCTGCAACAGGATAATTGGAGGCGAGAATCCAGCCGGTTGTCCGCAACCGTTTAAACGTGGCTATTGCGTGTAACCCCATGCTGTTTACCGTTTCACCGCTCCCCTCAAAACCTTCTATTGCCTTGTCAAACAGTTTATTTACACCCAACGGCACATCTTTTTTCATAACTCGCGACGGATCAGGATGGGCGATCATGGTACGATCGGTTGCATACAGATAAAGATAGCCGGTCTTCCCCACCCTGGTCTCAATCAGGGTCCGAAAAACGCTCCCCTCTGCCAGTAGATTCATGGCGCCGCCAAGGATGCCGATCAGGCGACCGTCGGCAGCAACAATTGGAGCGGTCATCATGATGGCGGCATGGCCACCTCTTGATGAGATGTACGGCGATGATATATAGGGTTTTTTGGTGGCAACGGTCTTCTGGCAGTACTCTCGAAAAGAAAAATCCCTGCCGCGACGACCCGGCAGCTGGGGGGTCTCCACCAGCAGTTTCCCCTCCGCTGTAAAGAGAAATAATCCATCGTTAAAGATCTGTTTGATGCCTTTACGGTCATCAAGCCAGGCCTGTGCCATTGCGGCATTATTGAATATTTTATGAGGGAGAACACCGGCAACTGCAATCAGACTCTCATGGGATGAGGTCAGTTTCTCATCCAGCCCCTTGGCCAGAGTGGACAATAGGGTAATCTGCTGTGACTGAATCAGACTTCTGGTCTGTTCTTTGAAATACAGGTAGGTGCCTAAAGCGGTGATGCCGAGGCTCAGCCCGACGAAAAGTGACATAGTGAAAACAAGCCGGTTTTTAATAGTTGCAAACTTCATGATTTCCACCTTATGGGGTAACTTTGTCGATTACCAAAAGATATGATTATCACCTATCCAGCATCTCCCGCACCTTGCGCAGCAGCTCCATCGGCTGCACCGGCTTCATGATAAACTCGATCCCTGCTTCGTCCACACCCCGGTTCTTGATGAAATCGGCAGTATAGCCGCTGGAGAAGAGGATCTTTATCTCCGGAGCAAGTTTTCTGATTTCTTCTGCTGCTGCCGTGCCGCTCTGACCGGGCATTATCATGTCCATGAGGATCAGCTGTATCCGGTCTCTGTTGGCGGCAAACAGGGTGACGGCTTCTTTGCCGTCTTCTGCCTGGAGGACTTCGTAGCCATAACTTGTCAGCATGGTTACCACCAGCTTGCGCACTGCCGGGTCATCTTCGGCGACGAGGATGGTTTCACTGCCGCCTCTGGGTGGAGGTATGACGACCTGTTCCTGGTTTGAGGCAGCTTCTTGCGCCAGCAGCGGCAGATAGATGCGGAAGGTTGTTCCTTTGCCCGGTTCGCTGTAGAGGTTGATGAAGCCGTTGTGCTGCTTGACAATGCCGTAGACGATGGCCATGCCAAGACCAGTGCCTTTACCGGTCTCTTTGGTGGTGAAGAACGGCTCGAAGATTTTCTGCTGAAGCTCTTCGTTCATGCCGAGGCCTGTGTCAGACACGGTGATGACGGCATAGCGGCCTGCCTGTCCATAGCCGTGGGCCTTTACAAAAGCGGCGTCTACGTCCTGCAGGCCGGTCTCGATAGTTAGTAACCCACCTTTCGGCATGGCGTCGCGGGCGTTAGTGGCCAGGTTGATGATGGCCTGTTCGATCTGGCCGCTATCGACACAGACCGGCAGGTTAACTTCGTGGCTGACAGTTTTAAGGTGAACGTCTTCGCCGATAACCCGCACGAGGAATTTTTGCAGCTGCTGGATGATGTCGTTGAGATTGACGTTTTTCGGGGTCAGTACCTGTTTGCGGCTGAAGGCCAGCAGACCGCCGGTGAGCTGGGCGGCTCTTTCGGCAGCAGCAGTAATCTGCTCCAGTTTTTCCCTCTGCCCGGCGTTTAAGGCAGTATCCATCTTCAGCATGCCGCCATACCCAATGATGACCGAGAGGATGTTGTTGAAGTCATGGGCCACGCCGCCGGCCAGTTGGCCTACTGCCTCCATTTTTTGGGATTGGCGGAGCTGTTCTTCCAGATTGCGACGTTCACTGATGTCTTCGTACACCCCGAGAACGCCGTAGACGTTACCCGCATCATCGGTCAGGGGAATCTTTGTGGTATCAAGCCAGAGCGTAGTCCCGTCGAACTGCAACTGGGTTTCGATGATATGCAGCTTGGCTTGGTTTGTTTCCATGACATGACGATCATCCGCCCGGTAAGCGTCCGATTCCTTTCTTGCCCACGGCAGATCGAGATCAGTCTTGCCGATAATATCCTCCATAGCGTCGTGACCGGCTCTACAGGCAAAAAGTCTGTTGCAGCCAAGGTAGATGCTGTCGCGATCCTTCCAGAAGATCGTCTGGGGGATTGAATCAATGATGTGAACCAGCATGTTGCGGCTGCTGCGAAGTCTTTCCTCTGCCTGCTTACGCTCGCTGATGTCCCGAACAATGGCGCAGTTATATTCCAGATCGTTGTAACAACAGTAATTGGCAATTATATCGACCGGAATTATTCGTCCGTCTTTATTCCTATGCACAGATTCAAATTGGAGGCAGCCTTCCTGTTTCAGCTCCTCCCAGTGAGCCGACCATTCTTCCATCGGGAACTCGGGGTCCAGGTCGGCTACAGTCATAGACAATAGTTCTTCTCTGGCATAACCCCGCATATTTATTGCGGCATTATTCACATCCCAGATTTTACCGTCGTGCCCGATCCAGTAGATGGCATCGGCTATTTTGCTGAGAGTAAAATCTTTAAGCTTCATCGATTCTTCCGTCCGCTTGCGATCGGCTACCTCTGTTTCAAGCTCTCTGGTTCTCATTGCGACCTTTTTTTTAAGAGTCAGGGTCCAGATTGCCCCAGCCATGACAAGCAGCAGAAGCGCACCGACAATGATCGAAAGATACTTCAAAATCGACGTGAACGGCATTCCGGCTGGTTCAACCAGGCCGAACCATTTTTTGTAGATCCTCTCATACTCGCCGGTCGCCGTGACAATGTTCAACCCCTCGGAAAGGTGTTGCAGAAGTTCCTTGTTGCCATCTTTAACGGCAATGCTGAACGGTCTGGTATAATCGCGGACCAGGGCCGGTTCGCTATCAATATTGGTCAGCCCAAGCTTTTTGATAAGGAGCAGGCCGATCAGTTTCGGCATCACCACTGCGTCGCCCTTGCCGAGGGCTAGCTGACGGAGTTGATCGGTCGCGCTGACTGTTGGCACAAACTTGTCGGCGGTGATGATTCCCTTTGAAAGCAGGAAATTGTGGGCGATGTCATTATTCAGCACGATAACGATTTTGCCGCGCAACTCCTCCAGCGTTCGTAACCGGGCAGCCCCTTTTCTGGTGAAGATGGCGTCATGGGCGGTAGCGTAGGGAGCGGAGAAGTCAAACGTCTTGTCCCGCTCTTTTGAATAGGCCATCAGCGGCAGGAGATCGACGGCGCCGTTTTCCAGGGCCTGCATCGAATCTGCCCATGCCCCGGGCTTGATCTCTATCTCCATCCCCATGCTTTTGGTAACCGCCAGGATCAGCTCCACGCTGAAGCCGTCCGGCTGGCCCTCCTGATTCATGAAAGAGTAGGGATAATAATCCAGGATGATGGTTTTGAGAAGGTTGGCTTTAGTCTGGTTTGCCGGGATGGTGACATCAATGTGCAGCCATTTTTCGTAGATCCGTTCATACATGCCGTTGGCTTTGATGATCCTCAGCCCCTGATTGAGTTTTTCCCGCAGTTCATCGTTCCCTTTGCGTATGCCGAAGGTGAACTCCCGCTTGTAATCCGGTATAGGTGGGCCGGCAGTAAGCCCTTTGATCCCCTTTTTCTGGATGACCAGCGCACCGATCAGCTTCGAGCAGAGAAAAGCATCATTTTTGCCTGAGGCAACCAGAGACAGCCCTTGCGGTATCGTGTCAACCAGGATCAGCTTCCCTTTGAATCTGCGCTCCTGAAGCTCATGATGGGCGGCATCCGACTTCATCACGACAATGGCCTTGCCGTGGGCAGAGGCGATATCTTTGATTGCCGGGGAGCCGGTGCGGACAAAGAAGGCATCAAAGGTTTCGGTGTGGGGGAGGCTGAAATCGATCAGTGGCAGGCGTTCCGGCAGTTTGGCCACGATCGGCAGGAGATCAAGCTGGCCGGAGACCAGGCCACTCCACATCTTGTCCCAGGGGCCGGTTGCAATATTGAGCTTAAGCCCCATGGCATCAGCCACCGCCTTGATGAGATCAACCGAAAAACCGGTCGGCTGACCTTGGGCATCCAGATCAGCGAAAGGGGGGAAATCAATCTCGCTGCCGACTTTAACCGAGGCTGCAGTTGCGGCATTGCTGACGCCTGGTCTTAGGCAAAAAGCCATAAATGAAAGCGTAAGTAGAATCGTGCTTGCAATCAGGATTGTTTTTCTCAAGTTGCCCCCATTACGACCATGCTGATATTCACCTGTCCAGCATCTCCCGTATCTTCCGCAGCAGCTCCATAGGCTGCACCGGCTTCATTATCAACTCGATCCCCTCTTCATCCACCCCCCGGTCCTTGATGAAATCGGCGGTATAGCCGCTGGTAAAGAGAATCCTCATCTCCGGCTGCAGCTTTCTGATCTCGTCTGCCGCCGCCTTGCCGCTCTGGCCGGGCATGACTATGTCCATGAGAATCAGCTGTATCCGGTCTCTGTCGGCGGCAAACCGGGTAACGGCCTCCTTGCCGTCTTCAGCCTGAAGCACTTCATAACCGTAACTTGTCAAAATGCTTGCCACCATCTTGCGCACTAACGGGTCATCTTCAGCCAACAGAATGGTTTCACTGCCGCCCATGGGTGGCACCATGACCAGCTGTTCCTGGCTTGAGGCAGCCTCTTGCGCCAGCAGCGGCAGATAGATACGAAAGGTGGTTCCTTTATCCGGTTCACTGTAAAGATTGATGAAACCGTTGTGCTGCTTTACAATGCCATAGACGATTGCCATACCAAGGCCGGTGCCTTTTCCGGTCTCTTTGGTGGTAAAGAACGGCTCGAAGAGTCTCTTCCGGGTCTCCTCATCCATGCCGCAGCCGGTGTCCGAGACCGTAATGACTGCGTAGCTCCCTGCCTTGCCATAGCCGTGGGCTACTACAAAGGCAGGACCTATCTCCTGCACTCCTGTCTCTATGGTCACCTGACCGCCATGCTGCATGGCATCGCGGGCATTGGTGACCAGGTTGATGATGGCCTGCTCGATCTGGCCGCTGTCCACACTCACCGGCAGGTCAACTTCGCGTGTAGTCAATACAAGGTGAATGTCTTCACCGATGACCCTTGACATGAACTTATGCAGGTGCTGGATTATCTCGTTGAGATTGACGTTTCTGAGGGTTAGCTCCTGCTTGCGGCTGAAAGCCAGCAACCCGCCGGTCAGCTGCGCCGCCCTCTCTGCAGCGGAAATAATTTGATCGAGTTTTTCCTCCTGATGGGCATCAAGGGCTTCCTCCATTTTCAGAATTTCGCCGTAACCGATTATCACCGAAAGAATGTTATTGAAGTCATGAGCAACCCCCCCTGCAAGCTGGCCGACTGCCTCCATCTTCTGCGACTCACGCAGCTGTTCCCCCAGTTTTTTACGCTCGGTTATGTCGAGGAAGACTTCCATGAGTGCTTCCTGCCCCTGGTATATCATGCCGGTATGGAATATTTCGTAAACCCTCCCCCCCAGTACGCCAGGACATTCAATGGAGAAGGTCTTTCCAACCTGAATAGGCTGCTCAAGCGGGCAGCCGGCACACTTCTGGTTATCGTCTTTGTACAGGGTCCAGCACAGCTCACCAACCCCCTGCCTGCCTATGGCCATCTGCATCAGGCTGCTTGTGAACAGGACCTTCCCTTCTTTGCTTATAATGTCCATGGGAAAAGGAATGGTCTGGATTAATGAATCCTTGAGCGAGATGCTTTCCTGCAGCAGATCTCTAGACCGCTTGCGTTCGGTAATGTCGCGGTCCATGCCATAATAGCCAATGAACTCGCCCGACGCAGCGAACAAGGGGGCGCCATTGGTTTCGAAAATCACCAATTGCCCATCTTTGCGCTGGTTCACATTCTCCAGTCCGCGAAACGTTTTCTGCTCTGAGGCGATGGCTCCGAACAGCGGCTCCACGCGCTTCGCTTCCTCCGGAAGCATCAGTTCGAACGGGCTTTTGCCGATGATTTCCGCAGGCTCATACCCGAGCAGTTCCCGGACGTTCGGACTTGCATAGGTGTAAATGCCATTTTTGTCCGTCTCCCAAATCCAGTCATTGGAGGATTCGACAAGATGCCGGTACCGTTCTTCGCTCTTTTGCAGTTCATTTTCTGCACGTTTGCGCTCGGTCAGGTCTGTCAGTACAGCCTGACATAATTGTTTGTCAGAGGAAAGCGTTGCCATAATCTGCACAAATATTAGAGCCGGATCCTTTCCCTCCAGTGACACCGAACAGGCCTGCATGGTCCCGCGCTCAAAGATCTGCTGAAGAAAGCTGTTGAAAGCGGGGCGTTCCAATACGTTTAAGAAAAAAGAGAACCGTGCTCCGACCAGCCGGGACGGTTCTCTGCCCAGCAGCTGCGCACAAGCGGCATTGGTCTGGATAATCGCACCATTTCTGTCAAAACTGATAAAGCCTGTCGGGGAAAACTCATAGAAATCGGCGTAGTACTCCTTCTGCTTTTCCATCTGCGCTGACGAGTTCAGCAACTCCTCAAATTGCATTTCGAGTTCGAGCTGGTGAACCTGCAACTCATGCAGTAATCGCTTCGAATCCAGATCCGGGACCATGTCAACCGGTTCAGTTATCGGCTCTTCCAGAGCCGCTTCCGCCCTGTTGCGCAGTACGGCCAACGCTATTTTAAAGGCGCTGCGGTTTGACTGATCAGCAGACTCGGCAGCATCATCAAGTAGCGCCTCAGCGGTCCTGGCAGCAGCAGTGAGCAGCGACCTGGCAACCTCAGCGGCTTCGTTGAGCATCGCTTTGGCATTCTCATCGGCTTCACTGAGCAACGCCGTGGCATCTTCAGTATCTGTTGCTGTCACGGCAGCCTTGGCAGCAGCGCCGAGCACCAATTCGGCAGCCTCTGCAGCGTCGCTACGCAAGGCGGCAGCTGCTTTGGCGGCAGCAGTGAGTAACAACTCAGATGCCCTGGCAGCGTCGCGACGTAATCCTTCAGCAGACCTGGCCGTTGCATTGCGTAACAGCTCGGCAGACTTGGCAGCAACAATGATTAGCACTTCAGCAGTTTTGGCTGCCTTGCTGCGTAACGCTTCAGCAGTCTTGGCAGCTTTACTAAGCAATATTTCACTAGGCTCAACGTTCATGATTAGCGCTCCGGTGCTATTAAGGCCAAGTTGCATTCGAGATATTATTTGTCATTCCCGAGGGTTTAATCGGGAATCCAGATTTTACTGCTGGATGCCCGATAAAATCATTCGGGCGTGACAATCGTTTGCTTGCAACTTGATATAAAAAAAAGCCGACGCGCGGCTATTTCCGCAGCATCGGCTTGAAAAGGATCAGGCAGAAATAATTCTGACCGGGTTGCATGTCAGGAAAAGCGTCTGCCGGGGTGTGTAAAACATTTACCATTCGCAATCCTTCCAGCAGCGGATTTTGAAAGTAAAATTATACCCCTGGATTATGATTTGTAAACCAAGCTACCGGCAACAGGACGTGTACAGCTCCAGATAGCGCTCCGCCTCCAGCGCAGGTGAACAGTACCTGGCTACATATTCGCGGCCGGCTGCGCCCATTCTCTGCCGCAGCTGCTTGTCGAGCAGCAGCATCTCCGCTTTATTGAAGAAATCATAGGTATCGCGATAAAGAAAACCGTTCTCCCCATTCCTGACAAGCGAGCGGTTCCCCTCAATGTCAGCTGCCAGAAGAGCCCTGCCGTATGCCATCCCCTCCAGCAGGCTGTTCGCCATCCCCCCTTCCGAAAGAGAGCTGTTCAGCACAACCTGGGCAGAGTTGTAAAGAGCCGGCATTTTTTCATAAGCTACTTCACCCAGCCAGCGTGCAAAAGGATTGGCAGCAACAGCGGCAATGAGCTTACCGGCATATTCGGGTTCTATGACCCCGCCGGCCAGCAGCAGCCGTGTCTGCGGATAGCAGCGCTGCAGCTCAGCCAGAGGGGTGAACGGAAAGAGGAGATTCTTGACAGCTCTGACCCCGGCAGGGAGAAGGAAATTGCAGGCAAAAGTGAACGGCGTTTCAGCTGAGATGTTCTCAGGCAAATCAACCCCTTGCGGAATGATGGCGGTCGGCAAAGCCTGCACAGGATGAGCACGAATGAAACTATCCCTTACCTCTTCGCTGAAAAAAACCAGCGCCGCTGCGCCGCTGCCGGCGGTGAACCCGTTTCCGGCGGCAGCAGCCTCAGCCGAGCCGAAAATATCCGTACCGGTCATGGTAATGATGAAAGGGATCCGGCTCTCGGCCGCCAGACGCCCGGCGAGCGGACCGCAACTAAGAGCATTGAAAGCATGCACAATGTCGGGCGAAAAGCTCCTGACCCGCTCGGCAATCAGTTCTGCCGAGCCGGATTCAAGGGAGAATACGGCAACCATGCAGCCCAGCTTTTGCAACTGCTGCTCAATGCGACGGACGGTGACGGCATTTCCCCTTGTTGACGGCAGATAATATGGCGTAATGAGTGCTATCCGCACCAGACCTCCGATACTTGCAGACAGAGAGTAGTCATGCTAATGTAAGACATTATTTTAAAGGATACCACATGAAAATCACCATCCTCGGCAGCGGCACATCAACCGGGATTCCAATGGTAGGCTGTCACTGCCGGGTATGTTCATCGAATGATCCTCGGGACAAGCGCACAAGAGCATCACTTCTGGTTGAGCATAACGGATACTACCTTCTGGTTGACACCTCGACCGACCTTCGCACCCAGTCAATACGCGAAAACATTCCGCAGATCGATGCTGTTCTCTTCACCCATGCTCATGCAGATCATATTCACGGCATTGACGACCTCCGTGGATTTCACTTCCTGCACCGGAAAATCATCCCCTGTTATGCCTCAGAGGAGACCCTGGCCAATATCAACAGCAAATTTTCCTACATCTTTACCGGACTCTCACACGACGGCTATCACCAACTGCTTGAACCCCACCCCATCGCCGGCTCTTTCGAACTTTTCGGGCTGAGGATCACGCCGATACCTCTCATGCACGGCAGCATCCCTGCGACCGGCTTTCGTTTCGGCAGCTTTGCCTACCTCACAGACTGCAGCGGCATTAGCGATGAATCACTGGAACTGTTGCAGGATCTGGATCTGCTGCTGATCGACGCGCTCCGCTATACCCCTCACCCGCACCATTTCAACATTCCCGGTGCCATAAAGGCCGCGCAGCGCATAGGCGCAGCGAAAACCTATCTGACGCACCTGACACACGAAGTCCCTCATGCAGACGAAGCCAGCCTGCCGCCAACCGTTTTTTTCGCTTACGACGGGCTTTCTTTTGATCTGTAAGCCGACAATATCAGGTTAACCTATAAAAACCATCTGCAACGCAGAGGACCCATAGGGCCTAAAACGCCAATACGCAAAGTAAAAACAGTAAGTTAAGAGTTTATTACATCACTTTTCGGTTAGTTGATTGATAGCCGCATCAGGTTTTGATTTTCTTTGCGTCTCTGCGTCTCTGCGTTAATAACTGCAGTTTTTAGGATTAACGGTGTCGGCGTCAAATAGAAATGTCCGGTTTTGTAGCAAATGAGTTGTCCGCTTTTAGTGAGAGAAGGACGGCAGCCGAAGCGGAGCGAAGGCTGCCTTCCTTCTCTTTTGCCGTGTAGCGGATTCACGCGGCTTTCTTTAACTCTTGTTCTTTCATTTGCTTCCCAAAGCAGTCGTACATCGCCAGCTTTCTCGGCCCGTAATATATTCC
>JBBRBA010000054.1:0-22156 GCA_038206285.1 Geobacterales bacterium | reverse complement strand
GAAGGTGCGGCTCCGTACTGCAATTATTACCATCAATTCAACCTGATATGGATTTTTTCTTTTGCTTCGTGGTAGACTTGCTTTCGGGTATAAATCCAGAAGGTAAAGGAATTGTTAATGTACAGACTTAAAGTAGTTACTTCGTTTGCGGCCGCCCATAACCTGAACAACTACCAGGGGGAATGCGAGAACCTGCATGGGCACAACTGGCGGGTGGAAGTAGCAGTGACTGCCCGCGAGCTCGACAAGGCAGGTCTCTGCATCGATTTCAAAATACTCAAGGCGGAGACCAAGGAGCTTCTCGGTACACTTGATCACAAGTATCTCAATGAACTCCCGAGTTTTGCCGGGCAATCTCCCTCATCCGAGAATATTGCCCGGTACATCTACCATGAGCTGGGTAAAAAGTTTGATGACGGCAATGTGAAGGTCGTGATGATAACTGTCTGGGAGTCCGATTTTGCCTGCGCCAGCTATTATGAAGAGTGATTGCGCCAAACTCGTTGAGGTCTTTTCCTCTATTCAGGGGGAAGGCCTGCTGATCGGCTGCAGACAGGTTTTTATCCGTTTTCTCGGGTGCAACCTGGACTGTGACTACTGTGATACCAATGTCGGCGTTGCTGTGGAAGCCTGCCGGATGGAGATGACACCGGGGCGGCTCGATTTTCGTACGCTGGCAAACCCGATAGAGATGAAGCAGGTTATTGCCCTTCTGGAGAGGTGGCAGAGCGGCTGGCCGAAGGTTCACCACTCCATCTCGCTGACCGGCGGCGAACCGCTGCTGCATGTTGACCTTCTTGCTGAATGGCTGCCGCGGTTGCGGGCTGTTCTCCCCATCCACCTCGAAACCAACGGTGTTCTCCATTCGGCTCTGGCAAAGGTTGTCAACGAGATCGACCATATCAGCATGGACATCAAGTTGCCGTCATCTTCCGGCGAAACATCCCTTTGGGATCACCACCTGAAGTTTCTCAAGGTGGCGGCCGAATCCGATATTGCCGTAAAGGTAGTGGTAAACGAGTCTACCGAGCATTGGGAGATTGAACGCGCTGCAGAGATGATCGCCGGGATATATGCCGACATACCTTTAATTATCCAGCCGGAGACCGCAGAGAATCTTACGATCAGAATTTCGCCGCTTGCCCTCATAGAGCTGCAGGAGATCGCTGCAGCGATACTTGACGATGTCAGGATAATCCCGCAGACGCACAGATTTATCGGTCTTCTCTAGCTGCAATATTTTTACCTTTACAAGCAGAATTCCTCAGTCTATATTTCATCGGTTACGTAGTGAAATAAAGATGGGCGGGGGTCTGCTGCTGCCTGATGATTGCAGTCAAGAACAATGTTAATTGAAAATATCCGCAATTTTTCCATAATCGCCCACATAGATCACGGCAAATCAACTCTTGCCGACCGCCTTCTGGAATACACCGGCGCACTCTCGGACCGTGAAAAGCAGGATCAGTTTCTCGACAAGATGGATCTTGAACGGGAACGCGGCATCACGATCAAGGCGCAGACTGTCCGCCTCAACTATACCTCCAATGCTGGCAACAACTACATCCTTAACCTGATCGACACACCAGGTCATGTCGACTTCACCTATGAAGTATCGCGTTCTCTGGCCGCCTGCGAAGGCGGGCTGCTGGTGGTTGACGCCTCACAGGGGGTCGAAGCACAGACCCTGGCAAACGTCTATCTCGCCCTTGATAACAATCTTGAGGTGTTCGCTGTTATCAACAAGATCGATCTGCCGGCAGCCGACCCGGACAAGGTGATTCAGGAGATCGAGGATATCATCGGCATTGATGCACACGATGCCGTTCTTGCCAGTGCCAAGGAAGGGATCGGCACGCACGAGATTCTAGAGCAGATATTGAGAAAGATTCCGGCGCCGCAAGGGGATGCGACTGCTCCGCTCAAGGCGCTGCTCTTTGATTCGTGGTACGACCAGTACCAGGGGGTCATCATTCTGGTGCGCTTGTTTGACGGCACGCTTACCAAAGGGGACAAGATCCTCTTGATGTCGACCAGCCGGACCTACGAAGCGCTGAAGGTTGGCGTCTTCTCCCCGGTCATGACCGAGGTTGCGTCTCTCTCGGCCGGTGAAGTAGGCTTTGTCATTGCCGGCATCAAGGATGTCGCTGACGCCAAGGTCGGCGATACGCTGACTCATGCGCTTACGCTCAAAACCAAACCTTGCACCACGGCACTTTCCGGTTTCAAGGAAGTCAAGCCGATGGTCTTTTCAGGACTCTACCCGATAGACACCTCGCAGTATGAACAGCTGCGTGATGCTCTGGCAAAACTCAAGCTGAACGACTCCTCGTTTACCTATGAGCCGGAAACCTCTCTTGCCCTCGGTTTCGGTTTTCGCTGCGGCTTCCTCGGACTGCTACACATGGAGATAGTTCAGGAGAGACTTGAGCGTGAGTTCAATCTTGACCTGATAACCACCGCACCGACTGTTGTCTACCGCATCCACCGCACCGACGGTACGATGACCCAGATCGAGAGTGCTGCCAAGATGCCGGAACCGCAGTTTATCGATCTCATCGAAGAACCGTTCATTCTGGCTCACATCCATGTACCGAACGATTATGTCGGCACCGTGCTGGCGCTGTGTGAAGAAAAACGCGGCGTGCAGCGGGAGATCAAATACCTGACGCCGACCCGGGTTATGATAATCTACGAGATGCCGCTGAACGAGATCGTGCTCGATTTTTACGATCGCCTGAAGTCGATATCAAAAGGTTATGCTTCGCTTGACTATGAGCATCTGGATTATCGCCCCAGCGAACTGATCCGGCTGAATATCATGATCAACGGTGAAATTGTGGATGCCCTCTCCCTCATCATTCATCGCGACAAGGCATATTACCGCGGGCGTGATCTGGTGTCGAAGATGAAGGAGCTTATTCCCAGGCAGATGTTTGAGGTCGCCATTCAGGCGGCAATCGGCAACAAGGTGGTTGCCAGGGAGACCGTCAAAGCGCTGCGCAAGGACGTTCTTGCCAAATGTTACGGCGGCGACATCTCCCGGAAGCGCAAGCTTCTCGAGAAGCAGAAAGAGGGAAAGAAGCGGATGAAAAGTGTGGGGAATGTCGAACTGCCACAGGAGGCTTTTCTGGCAATCCTTAAAGTAGAAGATTAAACATATATGTTGATTGGCCGAAGACCGGGGTTATTGCGGTTTTCCTTCAGCCTTCAGCCTGTTTACCATATTTAAACGAGGTCTATATGGAAGATTACAAGAATGTGGTTGCTGCGCCAACCGGGCAGCCGGTGAAGAAGAAACATATTGTCCGTGAGTATGCCGAATCGATCATAGTCGCTGTTCTGCTGGCGCTGGTCATCAGATCATTTATCGTCCAGGCTTTCAAGATCCCTTCCGGTTCGATGGAGGATACCCTGCTTGTCGGTGACCATCTGCTGGTCACCAAGTTTCTTTACGGTACCAAAATACCTTTTACCGACAAGAAGATATTCAAGATTCGCGATCCGCAAAGGGGAGATGTAATTGTCTTCGAATACCCCGAGGACCCAAGCAAGGATTTCATCAAACGTGTAATCGGTCTGCCAGGGGATGTTGTCGAAGGAAAAGAGAAAAAGGTTTTCGTCAATGGCAAGCCTTATGAAAACCCGCATGAAATTCACAAGGAGAAGGAAATTATTCCCAAGGCGCAAAATCCGCGCGACTCCTTCGGACCGGTGACCGTTCCGGCCGACTCTTATTTCATGATGGGGGACAACCGTGACCGCTCTTATGACAGCCGTTTCTGGGGCTTTGTAAAAAGCTCCAAGATAAAAGGGAAGGCGCTGATCAAATACTGGTCATGGGATAATGGAAAGTTCAGTGTCCGTTTCAGGAATATCGGGAGACTGATTGACTGAGAAGAAACATTAATTTAAACAATTTCAGCTTTCAGGAGGTTTTTGATGAATGAACAAAATGATGACAATATTGCTGAAAAGGAAGAAGAGAGCTTTGCTGCTCTGTTCGCGGCAAGTCAGTCAAAATCAGGCAAGCTCAAGCCGGGCGAGCAGACCCAGGCAAAGGTGCTTCATGTTTCCGGTGAATGGGTGTTTCTTGACATTGGCCAGAAAGGAGAAGGGGTGCTCGATCTGCGTGAACTGACCGACGCGGAGGGGAAGCTTGTCGTTGCTCCCGGTGACATTATCACTGCCTGGTTTACCGGCGGGGAGAGGGGCGAGCTCCGTTTTACCACTAAAATCGGCGGCGTCGGCGCAGCCGACCGCTCTCTTATCGAAGATGCCTGGCGCGCCGGCATTCCGGTAGAAGGCACTGTTGAAAAAGAGGTGAAAGGGGGCTTTGAGGTCAAGATCGGCTCAAACCGCGCTTTTGCACCCTATTCGCAAATGTCTCTGCGCCGGATTACCGATAGTACCAGCTTCGTCGGCAAAAAACTGACGTTCATGATCCTCGAATACGCCGAGGGGGGGCGCAATCTGATCGTCTCGCATCGGGCAATCCTGGAAGAGG
Organism: Geobacterales bacterium; assembly: GCA_038206285.1. Lineage (GTDB taxonomy): Bacteria > Desulfobacterota > Desulfuromonadia > Geobacterales > DSM-12255 > VEOV01. The sequence goes on along the minus strand of JBBRBA010000054.1, from coordinate 17,649 downwards.
AGGCGGCCCGCGAAAAGGAGTTGCTCAAAGAATCCCTGCATTCCGGTATGACCGTAAACGCCACGGTTACGTCAATCCAGAAGTTTGGCGCTTTTGTTCGTGCCGGGGCTATAGAGGGGCTGCTGCCCGTCTCTGAAATCGGCTGGACCAAGATACAGAATGTTAGCGATGTGCTTGCTGTCGGCGATGAAATATCAGTTGTCATCAAGACGATGGACTGGGAAAATAACAAGTTTTCCTTCAGCCTCAAAGAAACTCTGCCTGATCCGTGGGATACGCTGGTGCAGAATTTCCCGGTCGGCTCTGTACATAGCGGAAAAGTCTCCCGTCTTGCCCAGTTCGGCGCTTTTGTCACTCTTACAGACGGAGTTGACGGTCTTTTGCATATCTCCAGAATCGGTAAAGGCAAACGGCTCAATCATCCCCGTGAGGTTCTCAAAGACGACGAGACCGTAGAAGTCATCATCGAAGGGGTTGATCGTGAGAACCGGAGGATTTCGCTTGCTCTTGCCGAAAGCGTACGTGCCGCGGCAGAAGCTGAGGCTGACATCCTCTCTTTCCGGCAGATGACCAGCCAGACTCCTGAGAAAATGGGGACATTTGCCGACCTGCTCCAGGCAAAACTGAAAAAATAGCGGGGTTTGCATGAAGGGAGTCGTTTTCGATTTTGACGGCATCATCGTCGACAGTGAACCTCTTCACTACCGGGCCTTTCAAAAGGTTCTGGAGCCTCTTGGGGCAGGTTTCTCCTGGCAGGAGTATATCGAGAGATATATGGGTTTTGATGATCGCGACGCTTTCCGCGAAGCTTTTCGGAACAATAATCTGCCGCTTGATGATGACGCTCTTGTCGGGCTGATTGACGCCAAGGCGACACTTTTCCACGCTGTCGCCGCTGAAGGAGTGGCCCCGTATCCGGGCGTTGTCAATCTTGTCAGGGCACTTTCCGGAAACATCCCTTTGGCGATCTGCAGTGGCGCTCTCAAATCGGATATCGAGCCGGTTCTCCGGATGCTCGCACTGGCAGATGCCTTTGACTGCATGGTAACAGCTGAAGAAGTAGCCGCAAGCAAGCCGGACCCGGCCTGCTACCGGCTTGCAGTCGAGCGTCTGCAGGAGCTGTTTCCCGATGCAGGCATATCTGCCGGCCAGACTGTTGCTATAGAGGATACCCCCGCAGGAATACGTTCGGCAAAAAGTGCCGGGCTGAAGGTACTGGCCGTTACCAACAGCTATCCGGCAACCGAGCTGATGGCGGCTGACCGGGTAGTCGCGGCGCTCTCAGGTATATCAGTCGAGGAGCTGCGTCAACTGGTCTTATGACCCGCTGCCCGATAGACAGCATAATCCCTGAGGTTCACGCTGCCCTTGAGGCGGGCTCGACCGTCATAATCCAGGCGCCTCCCGGCTCCGGCAAGAGTACGCGCATACCGGTTGCGCTCCTTGATGCGCGCTGGCTTGGAGCGCAGAAGATACTGATGCTCGAACCGCGACGCCTTGCTGCTGTCAATCTCGCCGGCTGGATATCACGGCAACTGGGTGAGGATGTCGGCAGGACCGTCGGCTATGCGGTCAGGTTCGAGCGAAAAATATCAGCGACTACCCGGCTTGAAATAATTACCGAGGGGCTGCTTATCCGGCGGCTTCTGAGCGACCCTTTTCTTGATTCTGTCGGTGCAGTGATCTTCGACGAGTTCCACGAAAGAACCATTCACGCCGATACCGCCCTTGCCCTCTGCCTCGACCTGCAACAGACCATACGTCCAGAACTGCGAATCATCATCATGTCCGCCACGCTCGACACGGCGAAGATTGCCGCGCTTGTGCCACACGCCCGCACCATCATTTCTGACGGCGCTATCCATCCTGTCGCGATCCGCTACAGCGGCACTCCTGGCGAAGACCTGGTGAAAATTGCGGTCCAGGGGGTCTCCATTGCGCTTCAGGAGAACAAAGGTGACATTCTCGTCTTCCTGCCCGGTTCGGGAGAGATAAGAAGAGCCCTTTCTCTTCTCAGGAAGCTGCATTCTGATGACAGCATCATCTTCCTGCCGCTTTACGGTGATATCCCTTTTGCTGAGCAGCAGCGGGCGATTACTCCGGCTGACCGCCGCAAGGTGGTACTTGCCACAAATATTGCTGAAACCAGCCTCACCATCGAGGGCGTAACGGTTGTCGTTGATTCCGGTTTCGTCAGGAGATCTAGATTTGACCGTTCGCGCGCGCTTGACCGGCTGGTAACCGAACGGATATCAAGAGCTTCAGCTGCGCAGCGTGCCGGGAGGGGGGGGCGTTTGCAGCCCGGCGTCTGCTATCGTCTCTGGAGCGAGCACCAGCAAAATGCACTTTTGCCATTCGACCCACCGGAAATACTCTGTGCAGATCTCTGTGAACTGGTTCTTAACCTGGCTTTATGGGGGGTAAACAACCCTGATCAGCTCACCTGGTCTGATCCGCCGCCGCTGCCGGCAATCATCGAGGCACGGCGGACTTTGCGGCTTCTTGGCGCTCTGGATGATGCCGACCGGATTACCCTTGTCGGCAGGAGGCTGGCGCAGCTGCCGCTGCATCCCCGTATCGCCAGGCTCCTGATCACTGCCGTTGATTCCGGGTGCGGCTCCATGGGGGCGGATATTGCCGCCATCCTTAGTGAGCGGGATTTTTTCCGTAGCGGCAGGAGGCAGCCCGCGGCCACTTCATCAGATCTTGTTGACCGGCTCGAGACTTTACAGGCCTGGAGACGATCTCCTGACAGTCCGGCTGTTGCGGGCGAGACAGACAGTACGGCCATTCGTAGCGTTGCCCGCCTCTCTTCACAGTTGCAACGGATTGCCTCCATAAACGGGGGCGATTATCTCCCGGCAGTCGCTAGCGTGTCGCTGCTGGCTGCCGCCGCTTTTCCGGATCGGATAGCTGCCCAGCGTGAGCCGGGATCAAGGCGCTATCTGCTTGCCAACGGCAAAGGCGCCACGCTTGATCCCATGTCAGGCATTGTCAATGCCGCTTTCATCGTCGTCATTACCATGGATGGTGGCGAAAGCGGCGATGGGCGTATTTTTTCGGCATCATCACTGGAAACAGATGCGATCAGAACATCTTTTAGCGGCGCCATCAGCAGCAGAAGGCGCGCCGTGTGGGAGTCGTCACTGCGGCGGGTAACTGTCAGGGAGGAAGAGCTGCTCGGGGCGATCACGCTGCAGAGCAGGACGGTTAAAGCTGAGCCCGAAGAGATCCTCAACGCGGTTCTGGAGCAGATCCGCAAGCCGGGAGAGAGCGACATTCTGCTGAAATCGCCGCTTGCCATCCAGCTGCAGGCGCGCGCTCTTTTCCTGCGCCGTGTTTTTCCGGATGATGACTGGCCGGATGTCAGCGATACGGCACTGTATGGCACTGCCGCAGAGTGGCTGCCAGCCGTACTTGCCGCGATGGAGAGACCGGAAAAGTTTATTGGCGTTGATCTGGCGGCTGCCATACGCAATAGCCTCGGCTGGAAAAAAGGGGCGCTGCTTGAACAGCTGGCGCCGTCTCATCTGACAGCGCCGTCCGGTTCCCGCATTATGCTTGATTACAGCGGCGATGACGGTCCGGTAATGGCTGTAAAGCTGCAGGAGCTGTTCGGTCTGGCCGACACGCCGACAATTGCCGCCGGCAGCATAAAGGTACTGATGCACCTGCTCTCGCCTGCCGGCAGGCCGATGCAAGTAACGAGGGATCTGCGGAGTTTCTGGAACAGCAGCTACCCTGTCGTTAAAAATGAGTTGAAAGGGCGCTACCCGAAGCACCCATGGCCGGATGACCCCTGGAGCGCCGTGCCGACCCGCTTTGTCAAGAAGCGCAGCGGCTGAAACCGGCTGCACAATCGTCTTGCAACAGCTGGGTGTTGCAAGTAGAATCAGCAGTTGATTTTCAGCTGAAGCGTATCAGGTTTACCGACAATATCTTAGAGGTATATCTATGCAGGTATCGTTTATCAGGCGCATCTGGGTCACATTTACCATTAATGTGATCGGCGTATATGCCTCACTTCTCAACAACTTCCGGATCCTTGGTGCTGAAAACATCCCGAAAAGCGGAGGCGTTCTGATTGCGTCAAACCATATTTCTGCCTATGAAACGATCTTTCTCCCCGTGGCGGTGATCCGCAAGTTCCCGTTGCAGATGCTCTGGGCTCCTGCCAAGGAGGAACTTTTCACACACTGGTTTGCCGGACGGATTTTCAGTTCGTGGGGAGCATTTCCGGTCAGCAGGGGGCGGGATGTCAGGGCCGTCAAGCGGATCAACGAACTTCTCCGGAGTCAGAAGGTGATGCTGTTCCCTGAAGGGACGCGTCATAAGGATGGTGTTCTGGGCAAAGGCAACAGAGGGGTAGGAAAGATAATCTACGACACCAGACCGGTTGTCATTCCAACTGCCCTGATTGGTCTGAATCGCTGGAAGTTTCCAGATATTAACAGGGAGGCCAGAGTAGTTTTCGGCGCTCCACTTGACTTCAGTGATCTTCTGCAGCTTGAAGACGGGAAAACGACCCATCAGCTCATCGTCGACCGGGTAATGGCTGCTATCGCCGATATTCTCCGGCAGGAGGAGGCGTATGTCAACCCTGATTGAAATCTTCTGTGACGGCGCTTGCAGCGGCAACCCGGGTCCCGGCGGTTTCGGGGCGATTCTGCGCGCCGGTAGCAAAATAAAGGAACTTTCCGGCGGAGAGGCAGCCACTACCAACAACCGGATGGAGATGACTGCCGCCATAACTGCTCTCGAATCTCTGAGCAGACCCTGCCGGGTTACGGTGACAACCGATTCCCAGTATCTTGTCAAAGGGATGAAAGAATGGCTGCAGGGCTGGATCAGGAAAGGGTGGCTCAACAGCAAAAAAGAACCGGTTCTGAACCAGGATTTGTGGGAGCGTCTCAGCGCTCTGGCAAAAGTCCACGAGATCGAGTGGTGCTGGGTAAGGGGTCATGACGGACATGCCGAAAATGAACGCTGTGACGAGCTTGCCAGGCTGGCCATCAGGCAATTGCTGCAAGGCTGAAGCTATGGATTACTTTATCACCGAGGTTTCAGAACAGCAGATAAAGCAGGAAAAGGACAAGGCGCGCGAGCTGCGTAAAAGCCGCTGGTGGGCTGACAGGCTCTCAAGGGGGATATGTTACTATTGTGAAGGCAATTTCCCGGCTGCCGAGCTGACGATGGATCACGTGGTACCTCTGGCTCGCGGCGGCAAGAGCAGTCGCGGCAATATTGTGCCGGCATGCAAGGAGTGCAACAGCAGGAAAAAATATCTTCTGCCGATGGAATGGGATGAGTTCCTGAGCAGGACCAAGGGTGAGCACTGAATGGCAGCTGGAAAGAGCAGATATAAAGCGGTGATTTACGACTGCGACGGGGTAATGTTCGACTCACTGGAGGCTAACTGCGCCTTTTACGGTGATATTTTCAGCCATATGGGGCTTGTTCTTGATCGGCGCGATGCCGAGATGATGAGAATCATTCACACCTATGCGAACCGCGAAGTCCTGCAGCATTTTTTCCCGGAACAACCGCGCTGGGAGGCGGCCGCCCGGTTCGCGGGCTCTATCGATTATCGAAAGTTGATTCATCTGCTGAAGATGGAGCCCGGGTTTGCGGCTACACTGGAACAACTCAAGGGGAGGGTGTATCTTGCCGTCTGCACCAACCGGTCAATCTCCATGGAAGCACTGCTTGAAGGGTTCAACCTGAGCGGCTATTTCAGCTTTGTCATGACAGCTGCCAAGGCATCATTTCCGAAACCGCACCCTGATCCGCTCAACAGGATTCTTGCCCATTACGGCTTGCATCCGGAAGAAGCGCTTTTTGTAGGCGATTCAGCTGTTGATTCGCAGTCAGCTGCTGCGGCAGGCGTTCCATTTGTAGCCTACAAGGCGGATCTGCCGGGAATGGCCAGGATCGAACGTCATGAGGAGCTTCTTTTGCTGTTGTCAGAGTTGTGACAGACGGGCGATTGTATCGCTGAAATCCGGCCTGATAGACTGGATTTCCAGGTAGAGCTGTTTTGCCGCCATCTTTTCGTCCACAGCTTCATGACAGATGGCCAGTTCATACTTGATTCCGAGAATTTCATCCTCGTTCAGCTCCGGCTCCTTGAGCGTGTCAACCAGAATTTTTACCGCCTTGTCGATCTCTCCGGTCTCCCGGAAGCAGACCCCCTGCAGTATCAGACAGTCGACTTTCCGCTCGATCGAATGTGAGGCAACGATAAATTCGCTGATTGCTTCATCGAAAAGCCCCATTTCCTTGTATGCCAGACCGAGACTGTAGTGTGATTCAGCATCTTCTTTATCCAGTTCGTTCTTCTTGAATCCTGACGGCGAGTCAAGGTCAAATCCTGTATCACCTCTATCTGTCTGGATGAGGTCAAAATCAATCTCATCGGCAAAACAGGACAGCTCTTTCCCCAGATCGAACGGGGTATCACTGCCGGTTGGCAGCGAATCGGGAAGCTGCCACTCTTGAGAAGATGAAGAGCTGACAGGCAGCTCATCTTCCTCAATTTCCATTTCAAGTTCGATATCTTCAAGTTCGCTGTCAAGCTCCGGTGCAGCGTCGTCTTCCGTTTCCGGAACCGGTTCAGGAACAGCCGCAGCTTCGGTGGCAATCGCTTCGAGATCAATCTCTTCTTCCCATTCAGCATCTTCCGGCTGCGGATGGAGGCCATCAAACTCTTCAAGCTCTTCCAGTTCCTCAAGCTCTTCCAGTTCCTCAAGCTCTTCCAGTTCTTCAGCCGCTTCTGATGGCAGTATTGCGTCAAAGCCTGCAAAATCGGCGTCAGTGTCAAAAGAGACGGCCGCAGGCAGTGATGATACAATTACAGCAGCGACCGGTTTTTCAACTGCGACCGGAACTCCTTCATGAAAGACAGGTTCGGCCGCTTGCTGCTGAGGGCTGACTTGAACAGATATCACCGGCACTTCGGCCACCGGTTCTTCAGCTATAGTGCCTTCATTTATCCGTGCAAAAACTGCCGGAGCCTTCTCAGCGAAAAGGAGACTGATCTTTTCCGATATATGCATGAAGCCGTTTTCATCGCTTTTCTCAAGCAGATCACGGGCGAGGGCGACAAAGTAGTCGGCAGCCTGCTCATATCTACCGATGGAAAAATATTTTTCAGCGACGCGCAGTCTTACTGCATAATTGCCGGGATCGATGGCAAGCATTGACTCAAGAGCTTTTAAGGCCTTGAGATTTTCGCCTTTTGACTCATAAATGCGAATTGCTGAGGCGTATTCTGCTGTTGCGTTACCAATAAGCCCCTGCTTTTCATTAAGGGATGCGAGCGTCAAGGAGATATCAGGATTTGTGAGGTCAAGTTTCTGTATCTGTTTGTAGACGGCAATCGCTTTCAGATAGTGAACAGAGTCGATGTAATGACTGGCCAGAGAAGTGTACTCGATGATGGCATCATCCTTCTGATTGGCTTTTGTCAGTATTTCGGCAAGTCTCTGGCGATGCCTGATGTCGCCGGGATCAAGCTGAATGATCTGCCGGTATTCCATGATAGACTTGTCATAAAGTCCTTTCAGGAAGTTTTTCTGCGCGTTTTCAAGAAGTTTTGTTTTTTTAGAACTCAAGATTTCACCGGGCAATTAACAGTTTGTGAGGCGCATAGACTAGTTAAACTGCTCTTTAACGTCAAGGGAATATTTTGTTCGATAATTCACGTTTCAGGGTAAAGCGGCAGCCAAAACTGGCATGCCTTCAGTTTTGTAAGTTTTGGCAAGCTCGGCATAAGCGACGGCAACGGCGACGGCTTTGACCTTCTCCGTCTCGTCAAGCACCCTTTTGAATCTTGCCGGTGAACCAATCCATAAGGTGTCAGGCGGGATCAGAGTCCCTTCCGGCACCAGGGAGCCTGCCGCGATCATGGCTCCTTTACCGACAATGACACGATCCATGACCATTGCCTTCATGCCGATAAAAGCCCCGTCTTCGATGGTGCAACCATGAATAACGGTACTATGGCCAATGGTTACATCATTGCCGATGATCAGCGGGGCTCCGGGATTGAATTCATCTTTTCTCCCGCTTACGTGCAGCGCTGACAGATCCTGGATGTTGGTGCGGGCACCGATCCTGATAAAGTTTACATCACCGCGCACCACTACGTTAAACCAGATGCTGCTGCCCTTGCCGATATGAACATCGCCGATAACTATCGCCGTTTCGGCGATATAGGCAGAGTCATCTATTTTCGGGCTGATAGCGTTAAAAGATTTTGTCATGGATTAATCTGCCCGGGGGCTGAAAGACTCCTAGATTCTTATTGGCGTTCCTCTGGCAATCATTTTCTCGGCTATGGTGTACATATTTGTTACCGCGCCTGCAACCAGCTTGTCACGCAACCCGAAATAGTCAAGACAGACGCCGCAGGAAAATATATCCACCCCGGCGGCGACAAGTTTTTGCAAAGGTTCGCGCAGTTCTGAACCTTCGGTAGTCAGCATAACGCCGCTGTTAATGAAATAAACAGCTTCAGGAGGAGAGGGGAGTTCCAAAAGAGTAATGATGAAATTTTTCATCAGCAGACGCCCGAGTTCATCAGGTCCGCTGCCCATTCTGTCAGAACTTATCAGAATCACTGCCTGCTGACTGCAGGAAGCGTACTGCTGCTCCGATTGCAGGGCATTGTCCGGTAGCAGGGTTATCTGCCAGCCGTTTTCGAATGCTTCCTCTTCGATCCTGCAGCCGCAGGATTTTGCAAAGCGGATTACGTTTTCCCGTGGAGCGCCGTTGTCTACAATTACTCTGACCGGCCCAGCCCCGGCTCTTTCCAGCGCCTTTTTGGTATTAATGACCGGTGCAGGGCAGGCAAGTCCCCTGCAGTCTTCAAAAATCATGATATTTCCTTGTCGTATCGATAATAAAATTAAGTTATGATGCAGGCCAATCCATGTCAAATAAATTTTTGCGCCGGATCATTCCCGAAAGAATCTGCTGTTTCCTGATGAATAGTTGACACAGATTAACACAGAAACTAAAATACCCGAAAATATTTGTAATTTGATCATAAGGTGGTTGCCATGCCTGTTCGGAATCTGCGCAGAAAACTCAACTATTCGATACTTGGCACCATTCTCGGTATCGGTGCACCGGTAACCTGGCTGTTGATAAATGTTCTTTTTTTTACCGAATCCAACGGGTCAATATTCAGTCAACTCTATCTTGAACTGACCGCTTCGGCTATGAATGTTTCTCTCTACCTTTTCATGGGGATCGGCACGTCTGCAGTCATGGGAGGGCTCGGGTTTTTCATCGGCAAGTCAAGCGATGAGCTTAATGAAAGGGCCGTCGAACTCGATCTGCTCCATCAGGAGGTAAATGCCCAGAAAGAGCTTTTTGAAAACCGTTACAAGGTGCTCGACAGCAATATCAAAAACTTCCACCTTGTCAGCACCCGCATCCAGAAATCAATGGATCTCCCCGAAGTCCTGACCCTCTGTGCCGAGGGTTTGCATGACATTCTCGGCTATGAACGCGTCAATATCTTCATGGTGGATGAAGCGCGGGAGAATCTTCGTTTTGTTATCTCAACCGGAGCTGAAGAAGATGTAAAGGGAACATTTCTCCCGCTTGATCAGCGTAGCGGTATCATCTTCAAATGCTATGCTGAAAAGAAACTTTTTATCGTTGATGACATCAGACGCTACCCCGAAGAATTTCACCTCAAACCCCCATGTGACAATATCAAGGCGATCCGTTCAAACAATTTCATCATCTGTCCGCTGGTCGTCAAAGGGGAAACAATCGGTATTTTTGGCATCGACAACAAGTTCAGCAAGCGTGCTCTCAATGATACCGATGTCGATACCATCAGACTTTTTGTTGACCAGGCTGCTTCGGCAGTCACCAGGATCAACCTGCTGCTGGCGATAAACTGCCTCACCACCGAGCTTGAACGGTCATTTTCCGAAATCCTGCAGCGCCGGGAAGAGTATTCGTCAAATATCATGACTCTTGAGGGGGCGGTATCCTTAATGTCCTCCAATACAAAGGATATTGCCTCAGCAGCAGAGGGCGTCCAGAAATCCGTTGACGAGACCAGCGCTGCGGTCGAGCAGATTTATGTGGCAATAGATTATGCATCAAAAAGTCTTGATTCGTTGAACGAATCTACCTTCAAATCAGCAGCGGCGATGGAAGAGATAAGTGCCTCGCTGAAGAACATTGAAGAAAGTGCGGCTGTCTCGCACAAGATTTCCCGTCAGGTTAAAATCCAGGCAGATGCAGGGCATGCCGTTGTCAGTGAGACGGCCAATGCTCTTGCCGACATACAGAAGGCCGTTGATTTTTCACACTCCGGCATTATGCGACTCTCTGATAACAGTACCCGCATCGACGGCATCATCAATGTCATCAACGATATTACCAAGCGGACAAATCTGCTTGCTCTCAATGCTTCGATTATTGCCGCCCAGGCGGGTGAATACGGCAGAAGTTTCGGTGTCGTTGCCGATGAGATAAGGAATCTCTCTTTGCAGACAGGGGAGTCGACCGGCGAAATCACCTCAATTATCGAGGAGATTCTCAAAGAATCACGTGCTGCGGCGGAAAATATTTCCCAGACAAGACATCTGGTGCAAAAAGGTGTCGCGCTGGGACATAACACAAGCGAATCCCTGAATACGATCATTGCCAGCGCCAACCAGTCGCTCGATATGACCGAAGAGATCATGGTCGCCACCAGAGAACAGACGCAGGGTGTAGATCTGGTCACCCGCTCGATAGAGGATGTCAGCTCCATGACAACCACGATTTTTACTGTATCCAAGGAGCAGGCCAACGCAACCCGAAGCATTGCCCAGGCGATTGTCACCATCAAGCAGATGGCGCAGGAGATGGCGCAGGCAACTTCCCAGCAGGTTCGCGGCAGCCGGGATATTCGCCAGTCTGTTGACGGTGTTGCCTTGATGGTTCACGATATTTTCAGGGATCTTGAAAGCCGCAAACAGGAAAGCGCTACGGTGGTAAGGGAGCTTGAGGTCATGAGGAGTTCCAGGTAGTTCCTGACTAAAACCGGTAATCAATTTTCTGGACAACCATGTTTTCTTCATGCTAATCATACATCATCATTAAGGGGTCGACCCGCTACATTGAGCTGAGTCATTTCCCCCCTGAACAACAACATACCGCCTGGATTCTCGATCAGAACCGGGACGGAAGGTAATAACCGACTATCGGCAGCTGCTTGTCAGCCTGATATCCATATACGCCTTTCGTTCTTCGAAGGCGTTTTATATTTTGAGGTCTTAAATGAGCAGAAAAAAAACTATTCCGGACATTCAGAAAATGAAGCTTGACGGTGAAAAGATCACCATGCTGACCTGTTACGATTATCCTACTGCCAGGATAATGGATGATTGCGGTGTCGATGTAATTCTTGTCGGCGACTCGGTCGGGGTGGTGGTTTCCGGCTACGATAACACCCTGCCGGTGACCATGGATGAAATGCTTTATCACACCCGGGCCGTCATGCGCGCCGTTCCCAGGGCGCTGGTTGTTGCCGATATGCCGTTCATGTCCTACCAGACCGATATTGCCGAGGCCCGCCGCAATGCCGGACGGATGCTCAAGGAGGGCGGGGCGGCGGCAGTCAAGATCGAGGGGGGGGCAAACATGGCTGCCACGATCAGGGCGCTGGTGGAAATCGATATCCCGGTTGTCGCTCATATAGGACTTACCCCCCAGTCAATTCACCGGATGGGTGGCTACAAAGTGCAGGGAAAGAAACATGAACAGGCTGAAAAACTGCTGGAAGATGCCCGGGCGGTTGCCGAAGCCGGGGCATTCGCAGTTGTCCTTGAGGGGATTCCGCAGGGATTGGCCGAGAGAATAACGGCACTGCTGGCGATTCCGACAATAGGCATCGGCGCCGGAGCCGGCTGCGACGGCCAGGTGCTGGTTGTTCATGATATTCTCGGTTTATGCGAGAAATATTCGCCAAAGTTTGTGAAGAAATATGCCGATGTCCGGGAGATAATGACAGTTGCCATCAACTCCTATATCGCCGAGGTCAAGTCCGGTGAATTTCCCGCAGAAGAGCACAGCTTCAATTAAGGGGCTTGCAACATTTTTGCGGGCTGTCATTCCGGCAGGAGTTACCGGATTCCAGCTGCCGGGAAAACCGGTTGCCCGATATGAACATTCGGGGATGACAATTATTCCGCAAGAGGTGCAATTGATAATGTTCCAGACAACGGATTATTTATGACCGTCAGAATTATCGAAAACATTAAAGAAATGCAGCTTTTTTCGCTGAGCGCAAGACAACAGGGCAAGACTGTTGCCCTGGTGCCAACCATGGGGTATCTGCATGAAGGTCACGCCTCCCTGATGAAGGAAGGACGGCAGCGTGCCGACCTGCTGATTGTCTCGATATTCGTTAATCCGACCCAGTTCGGCGTTGGCGAGGACTTTGAAAAGTATCCCCGGGACATGGCAAGAGACCTGCAGATTGCCGCGGCTGCCGGGGTTGATATTATCTTTGCGCCTGCTGCTGTTGCCATGTATCCGGTTGACTATCAGACTTATGTAAATGTCGAGCGGCTGACGCTGCCGCTTTGCGGGGCGAGCAGACCGGGCCATTTCCGTGGAGTAACCACGGTGGTCTGCAAACTATTCGGCATAGTCCAGCCACAGCTGGCGCTTTTCGGCCGGAAAGACTATCAGCAGTTGGCAGCAATCAGGCAGATGACCGCTGATCTCAATATGCCGGTAGAAATTGTCGGTATGCCGATTATCCGTGAAGCTGACGGTCTGGCAATGAGTTCACGCAACGCCTATCTCTTAGCAGCTGAGAGAAAAAGCGCCCTATGTCTGAGCAGGGGGCTAGAAGCCGCCCGCACCGCATTTGCCGGGGGAGAGCGTGCCGCTGCGACGCTGGTTGATGCCATCAGCGTTGTGATTGCTGCCGAGGAAGCTGTTGTTGTTGATTACATTGAATTACGCGACAGTATGACACTGGAACCGGTTTCACAGGCCGACAGCAACACTCTTGCCGCTGTTGCCGTCCGTATCGGCAAAACCAGGCTTATTGACAACTCTATACTTTGGAAGGAGTAGGAGATGAACCGGAAAATGCTGAAGAGCAAAATCCACCGGGCAACGGTCACTGGCGCCGACCTTCATTATGAAGGGAGTGTTACCATTGACAAAGATCTTATGGAGGCCGCCGATATCATTGCTTACGAGGCGGTGGCAGTCTGGAACGTAACCAACGGCAGCAGGCTGGAGACTTACGCCATCGAAGGGGAACGGGGTTCCGGCGTAATCTGTCTGAACGGAGCGGCAGCAAGAATGGTTGCACCGAGGGATCTGGTAATTATCGCCAGCTTCGTTGATATGCCGAATCTCGAGGCGCTCAACCATGAGCCCAGGCTGGTGTTTGTTGACGACAACAACCGGATGTTGCCGACCCGCCAGGAAGAGGCCGGGCAGGCAAAACTCAAAAAAGTAGTCTGGTAGGTCACCGAACGATGCGAATTTATGCCGCTTCTTATATGTTGCCGATCAATGGCTCCCCTGTTGCCGGGGGAGCCATTGCCGTTGATAATGGGAGGATAGTTGCCGTCGGCAGCCTGGATGAGCTGCGGCAGCTTTTTCCCGCACCAATTGAAGAGTATCCGGACTGCATCCTGATGCCCGGGCTGGTAAATGCACATACCCATCTGGAGCTTACCCATTTCCCGGCATGGAGGCTGCGCAGCGGGCTGCATTACTCGCCCCGCAGCTATGTCGACTGGATTATACAGGTCATAAAGGTCAAGCGTACTCTCACTCTGGCTGAACTTTCAGCCTCTTTGCTGGAAGGGTTGAAAATATCCCTGCAGTGCGGCACCACCATGGTCGGTGACTTCCTCAGTGAGCGGCGCCTGCTGCCGTTTTATGAAAATGCCGAAATTTCCGGCAGGATCTATCTGGAATTCATCGGTCAGGACCCGGACCGCTACGCCCACCTTCTGGCCGGTATTGATGACGACATCCACCAGCTGCCGCCACCATTTCTACCCGGGCTTGGTCCCCATGCACCGTTCACCGTTTCGAAACAGCTGCTGCAGTCTCTCCTTGAAGCCGGCCGTCACAAAGGCATACCGCTTGCCATGCATCTGGCCGAGTCAGCTGCAGAGAGCGATTTTTTCAATGATTCCACAGGTGGCATTGCTGCTGATCTCTACCCTTTTGTGGGGTGGAATGAATTTCTGCCACCCCCGCAGCATAAGAGTCCGACCGGATGGCTGGCTGACGCCAATGCCTTGAGCCCCGATTTCCAGGCGGTTCATTGTGTCCATCTGGGAAAGAATGATCTGCAGAAACTCAAGGCGAGCGGCTGCTGCGTCGTGCTGCTGCCGCGCAGCAATGAAACCCTTGCTGTCGGCAAGGCTCCGGCCGGATTGCTGCAAAAAGCCGGCATACCTTTGGCGCTCGGTACCGATTCGCTGGCGAGCAGCGATTCCCTGTCACTCTGGGATGAGATGCGTTTTCTGCTTGATGCTTTCCCGCAGCTGTTTACCCCGGCAGATGTCGTCAGAATGTCGACCATAAACGCTGCCCGGGCTATCGGACGTGATGGTGCTGCCGGTTCGCTCGAGCCGGGCAAACATGCCGATTTTCTCGTAGTTAAACCGGTAACCACGCCGGTTGCTGCCCAACTTTATGAGCAGCTTCTCGCTGATGCCAGTGTTGTCGGTGTCTGGTGTGGCGGCAGAAAAGTCGTCAATGAATAGATACTGCTGCGTCATGTTGCTACTTCTTGCCTTGGCCGGCTGCAGTGCCAAAGATTGGCGCACGGCCAGCCGCGAATCAGCCGGCATTGCGCCGAACCCGGCAGTGGCCAGAGAAGCGGTGCTGCATGTCTACGGGGCTTCTGCCTGGGGGTGGCGCGGCTGGTTTGCCATCCATACCTGGATTGCGGCCAAGCCTGCCAATGCCGAGTTCTATACTGTCTATGAAGTCATCAGCTGGCGACAGCGAAGCGGCTTGCCGGTAGTCCGCATCGCCAGGGATCTGCCGGATCGTTACTGGTACGGCGAAAAGCCAAGGCTGTTAAGGGAGCTTCGCGGCGAAGGTGTAGACAGACTGATTGCTGCTGTTGACAATGCGGCGAAGAATTATCCCTGGCCCGACAGATACAAAGTATTTCCCGGTCCGAACAGCAACACCTTCACTGCCTGGATCGCCCGGCAGGTTCCCGAACTGGGAATTGAACTCCCGTTTTCAGCCATCGGCAGCGGTTATGCCAGTTCGCACGACTGATTTCTGCCGCAAATCCTTCTCATTACAAAGGATACTGACCATGACCAACAACGATCTCCTCCGCCGTCTGCGTTACGCTCTCAATCTCAATGGTGTCACCATGGCGGAAATATTCGCCCTCGCCGGGAATGAAATCCCGCCGCTGGAGACGTTGAAGTTTTTGAAAAAAGACGATGAGCACGGCTTCGTTGCCTGTGACAATCAGACAATGAATATTTTTCTGGATGGTCTGATTGTCTATAAGCGCGGCCGGCAGGAGAATAAAACCGGAACAGGCCAGCCAACGGGCTTTGCCTTCAGCAACAACCTCATTCTGCGCAAGCTGAGAATCGCCCTGGAGTTGAATGATGAGGCAATGATCGCCATCCTGAAACTGGCTGATGTCGAGATTTCGAAACCGCAGTTGTCAGCGATGTTTCGCACTGTCGAACACCGGAATTACAAGGAGTGCGGCGACCAGTTCCTTCGCAACTTCATCCGCGGTCTGACGCTGGCTTACAAGGCAGGGCAGCAGACGACAGAGCAAGGCTGACAGCTTTTTTTACCGCCTGTCCCTGCGCAATTGCGCTGATTGCGCACCCCTTCTTTCCTGTTATACTCTCATTCGGGTTACAATCCAAATTGGTATCAGCTATGAAGAAGGAGGCCGTTCATGCTGCAGTCAAACGAGCTCAAACGCTTTCGCTGCTATGAGATTTACTCCCAGACCACCGGTGTCGAAATCCGCGAAACAATCAAGACCCATGAGGAAAACGGCAAACTGACAGAGCGTTCCGGCAGGGTTCAACTCCGTTTCTTCAAGCTGACACCGAAGACCAGACCGGACGAGGTGACCCAGGTGCGCTTCATCTGTGAAGCGGATGAGGCCTTCGCTCTGGCGCTCATGATCAACCAGGTGGCGGGTTCGACCGTCCCTTGCAAGGAAAAGCTCAATCCGCACAAATTCACGGCCGCTGACCATGGGGGAGAAACAGTAACTACCCTCGCCGTCGAAAAATGGGAGCGTGGCGGCAAGAGCGGCTATGCTCTTACAGTCGGACGCGGCAAGGATTTCATCAGTGTGCCGACGCCGCTGACAAGATTTCTCTTCGTCGGTGAGTTCCTCCGGTCACTTGCCACAGAGCAGTGCTGGGTGGAAAGAGTGGAGAAAAAATAATCGGGTCACCAGCCAGCGGTTTTTTCCTGGTCTGGAGATGCGATCATCGACGGCTTCAGTACGCCACAAAAAGGAAGGACAATCATGCTAGTTGAATGGAAAGAGACTTATGCGACCGGGATTGACCAGATTGACGGCCATCACAAACATTTGATCGACTTGTTGAACAAGTCATACTTCCTGATACTGAAGGATGGGACCCAGGATGAGCTGCGCCAGTTGCTGGCCGAATTGATCGATTATGCCAAATATCACTTTGATGCCGAAGAAGAACTGATGCGCGCGCATGACTACGCTGATATTGACGGCCATCTCCGGCAACATTTCAGCTTCACCAACAAGGTACTGTCATTTGAAAAGGAAGCCAGGGAAGGGCAGAAGTATCTGCCGGTTGATGTCTTTGATTTTGTCAGGAAATGGCTACTGGATCACATCCTGACCATAGATGCTGAAATGGGGAAAACAATCCGCCCGGTTTCCGCGTGATCAGGTTACCAGCCTGTTACCGCCTGGCGCGGCAAATGTCAGCCGCACCAAACGGTAGTTCAAAGGCTAATCGGTAGAGCAGTAGATTGCCGAGTTTTGCTCGTTGATCTCGAAGGGGTCAGCGTTGGCATCGACCATGTTGCGGGAGTTGTTGATCTCCAGTTTCAGCCTGGTAATCAGTTCGTGGGCTTTGAGAATCAGGGAGCCGACAGCTGCTGACTCTCTCTCCCGGTAGGCATGTTTAAGCGTTTCCAGTGCGGTGTCTGCTAGAATCTCCGGAGCAGGATAAGAGCCGGGCATGTTCCCTCCATAATTTTGATTTTAAGTATACCGTTTATACTATCGTTAAAAGTTTAAATCAATTCATAATCGCAGCACCATGAGCGCCGTCTGCAGCGGACAGCCCACAGACATTTTACGCCGGCCGGCACTCACGGGCGCAGCCGGCGTTTCAGTTGAAGCATCGCTTTAAACAGCCGGTCAAACTATCCTGTTTTATCGGCAATTTTTTGCCCGACCGTTGTCAGGTCACGACGATATCCAGCGACGCCTCCCAGTATCCATGCAGGTTGCAGCGCTGTGCGGCAACCAGCGTCACCTTGCCGGCCGGCGCCGATCCCGGCAGCACAACCACGTTAAAGGTTGCCCTTGGTTTCAGATACCCTTTGGGCTGAAACTCGATCCGGCCGGCCGGTTCATTGCCGATGGCCAGGTCA
>JBBRBA010000053.1:0-22228 GCA_038206285.1 Geobacterales bacterium | reverse complement strand
GCTGCGGCTTCGCTGATCAGGTCGCCGGGTCGCCTCCCGCCGGTCAGGCTCCTTCGGCCGGGTGCAGTGCACCAGTGACCTTCTCCCGTCCGACATCACCGGTCTGACAATTTTTGACCGGCAGGAGAACAGCTTCCGCTTTGTCAAAGGGCCGGTGTTCAACAACATCCTGCTGGTCGACGAAATAAACCGCGCCATGCCGAAAACCCAGAGCGCCCTTTTGGAGGCAATGGAAGAACACCGGGTGACAGCAGACGGCGTAACCTACCAGCTCCCCGACCCGTTTCTGGTTATCGCCACCCAGAATCCGGCCGAACAGGTCGGCACCTACCCGCTGCCGGAGTCGCAGATGGATCGTTTCCTCATCCGAACCGGCATGGGTTATCCGGCCGAAGAGATCGAAAAGGCAATCATCCGCTACGGCAGCGTCCGCCAGGATATCCGCACCATAGCACCGATGGTCACTCCGGCAGACATCGCCGCCGGCATCAAGGCTGTTGCCACTGCCACCTATCTGTCGGCAAAACTCGCTGACTACATCTACAACATCGTCGCGGCGACCAGAAGCCACCCCCTGATCCATACCGGCATCTCGACCCGCGGCGCCATAAATCTTGCCGATGCCGCCAAGGCAAATGCCTTCCTTGACAACAGGGATCATGTCCTGCCAGAAGATATCAAGGAGATGGCGGCGCCGGTCGGTTCGCATCGCATCATCCTCCGCGCCGCATACGAAACCGTTGACAAGGAATCACTATTAAAAGAACTGCTGAGCAGCATACCGATCCCCCTGTCATAGTCGTCAACAAGGCCGGGGGGCTCTATATCGCCATCACCATCCTGCTTGGCCTGGCAGCGGTAAATACCGGCAACAATCTCCTCTTTCTGATTGTCGCCTCAATGCTCGGCTTCATGGCGGCCAGCGGTGTTTTCGGACTGCGAAATCTGCAACGGCTTGACCTGCTCCTGCTCCTGCCTGACGAAATCTATCCGGGAGTCCCCGCCCAGGCAACCTTGCAGGTGACGACCCGCAGCCGCAGCCTCCCCCATTTTCTGCTCAAATTTCATCTGCCGGGTGCCGTCGCCGCTGTCCCCTTTCTCCGCCGGGGTGACAGCATCCGCCTCAGGGTGCCGGTCATCTTCAGCCAAAGAGGAGCCGGCAGCATCGACCGCATTGCCGTCACCTCGCCATTCCCGGTCAATTTTTTCGTCCGCAGCATCAGCAGCAAAGTTGCCGCCTCATATCTGGTCTTTCCCGGGCCCAAACCGCTGCCGGCCGGTGCGGCAGCAGGCGAGGAGAATGCACCGGGGGAGCGCACCCGTCAACGGCAGGGTGGCAGCGGCGAACTGGAAGGAATTTCACCCTATACCGGCAGGGAACCGCTGAAGCTCGTCCACTGGAAGCTGTCAGCCCGCCATGACGAGCTGTTTGTCAAGGAGATGCAGAGTGAACAGGGGACACCTTTGACCATCAATCCTGACGAACTCCCCGGGACGTTTGAGGAGCGGCTCTCCCGGGCGGTATTTCTGATCAACAGCCTGATGGCAGCAGGCAAGGCTGTCGGACTGCAGCTGGGTGCAGAGTCGCTCCGCCCCGGCATCTCCCGCAGTCACCGCCTCAAACTGCTCGGAAAGCTGGCGTGTCATGCTCCGGATTAAAGTTCTGACAGAACTCCTGCTTTACAGCGCCGCACTCCTTGGCTATCTGCCGCTTGCCCCCTGGCTGCAGGTTTTTCCCGCGCTAGCGGTGCCGACGGCCATTCTCTTCGCCTTTGTTGCCGGCCGCCGGGGGGTGATCCTAAAAGAGCTGCCGGCGCTGCTGGTCTCGGTCGCCGGCTTTGCCTACTTTGCTTTGCAGTTCAATCGTCATAACGTCGCCGAACCGGTCGCCAACATTTTGGCAATCCTCCTTGCGATCCGCCTTGCCGGTGAGAAATCCCCCCGGAACTTCCTGCAGAGTATCACCCTGGCGCTCTTCTGCCTGGCAGCATCGACGCTCTTTGACTTAAGTCCCCGCTTTATTGTCTATCTGCTGCTGCTGCTGCTGATCTTCACCGTATCCCTGGTGCTGCTCACCTTCCAGAGCAGCGCCCCTGACTTCAAGCCTGCGCCAAAAGAGCTCCGCACCATCGTTAGCGTTGCCCTGCTGCAGCCGCTGACAGCGCTGCCGCTGATCATCCTCTTTTTTTTCATCCTGCCGCGAACGCAGTTCCCCTTATGGAGCAGCATCTCCCTGGCAGGAAGCGAACTGACAGGGATCAGCGACACGGTCCAGCCAGGCGACAAGAATGCCGTCAGCAGCAGCAGAGTTACCCTGTTTCGCGCTGAAATGCCGTTGGTTGCGCCTGACGAGCTCTACTGGCGGGTAACAGTTCTCAACGCGATCAAAGGGAGCAGCTGGGTTCGCAGGCAACCGCCGGCGGAAGGCAAGGGCACGCCGCCTCAAGGAAAGGAGCTGCAGCAGACCATCTTTCTTGAGCCGGGGCGGCTGGCGTTTCTGCCGGCACTGAACCTGCCGCAAAGCATTATAGGCGCCAGGGGCGAACCCACAGCTGACCGCCTCTTCCCGGCAACCATGCTGCAGATGAGGCGCCGCAGCTACAGCGTTATCTCGCAGGTCGGCAGCGACACCCTTGCCGCCGGCAGGGTGGATCAAAAGTTCTACACCATACTGCCGGAAAATGTCCCGCCGCGCCTGCTTGCTCTCTCCAGAGCCGTTGCCGGCCGGGAAAACAGCGGCGAGAAGCGGTTGCAGCTGCTGCAAACCGCTTTCATCGAGCTCAGGCTGTCTTACGCAGCCAGCGGTCTGCCGACCGGAGCCGATGCCATGGAGAAGTTCCTCTTTACCGGGAAAAAAGGGCACTGCGAGCTGTTCGCCACCGCCTTTGCCACCGCACTCAGAGGGGCAGGCGTACCGGCAAGGCTGGTCGGCGGCTATTACGGCGGTGAGTACAATGAACTGGCCGGCTATTATGCTGTCGCCGAAGAACGGGCGCACCTCTGGGTGGAAGCGTGGCTGGAAGGCAAAGGGTGGGTGACCATCGACCCGAGTCGCTTTGCCGTCAATTTCGAAGAAGCGCGCCGGGTGAGGAGTTCATCCCTGACGCTGCGGCTGCGGCTCTTTGCCGACACCTTCAACTACTACTGGAACAGAGCGGTTATCACCTACGACCTGGAGAGCCAGTTCGCAGCCGTAAGCCGGATGGGCGCGGAGCTGCGCAGCTTTAAAACGGGCAGGCTGCCGCTGCGCCGGGTCGCAACCGGCGCCGGTTTCCTGCTGCTGCTTGCGGCCGCAGCTTATCTGGCGACACGAAAGCGGGCAACAGCCGAGGAGCGGCTGCTGAAAGCGTTTCGCCGGGTGTTGCAAAAAAGGTATGGTCTGGCCATAGCAGCGTCATCCGGGCTGCATGAAGCGGTTCAGGGGATCAACAATGATGCGGTGCAGGAGTTTGTCGCCGTCTATACCGGCGCAATCTACCGGGACAGAAGATTGACCGGGGAAGAGAGGGAGCGGCTTAAAAGACTGCTTGGGGAAATCAGGGGTAACGGGGCTGGCGCTTAGCGGCAGGGTTTACATTAGGAATTACCTCGGCCGAAATGACACGAAGGGCATTCAATTCTCATAACTGAGCTATTTCCTTTATTTTAATCTTCCAACGTTAGGTTCCGGCACTAATCGGCGCGCAGTTTCCTGGTGCGTGCGGTTGAGTGCGTTGTTCGCTGTTCAGTCTGCACATCTGCATAGGAATCCAGTATCTGCCTGATCATTCTCTGATATTGCGTATGATATTGCGTATGATATTTTGATGCCTCTGTTTTGAAGAACTCGTCGCTCTTCTTGCTGAGGGAGATTGTCACCTTTACCGATTCCTCACTGAAAGCCAGTTCAGCTGGAGACGGAAGAAAATCTCGTATAATCTTGATCTCGCCTAAAGATTCATCAGTGTATTTGATTTTCGTGTTCATAAATAGCCTTTCATTTCCGCCAGTAACCAGCGCCCTGTATTTTGGTCTTATCTCTCAGCGAACGGTTCCGGGCCGCACTGGCGAAGTGAAACGAAGTCCAGTGCCGGCGTTATTCGGTGTTGAATGCTGTCGTTCAATCAGATTCACGAGGATCGATGACAAGCTTGATGCCTTTGAGGACCTCTGCCATTCGTTTGGGTGTCAGTGTGCCAACATACTCATCCAGTTGCGTCTTATCCACGGTGAACACCTGTGAAACGTTGACAGCGCTTTGTTTGGGCAGATTTGATTCTTTTTTATCAAGAAGTACATTGCCAGGTGCGCTGGCGCGTTTGAGATTTGTAGTGAGAGGACATACCAGAATTGTTTTGATGTTGCTGCGATTGAACAGGTTGTTTTGGACTACTACGTGAGGGTGTCGGTAACCTGGCTCTGAGCCTTCAGGCTCGTCAAGTTCTATCCAGTAGATATCTCCTTGATTGATCACCAATCTCCCTCCACGATGCGTCGATGTTGACGGCGTGATTTATGGCGAAGAGTCTGTTCAGTTGCATCGGGTTCGTCGGCGTACGCCGCGTTAATCTGTGCGAGCAATTCTTTGTTTTTTTGATGTTCAAAAAAATCCTGCAATGCGATCACGAATAGCTTACTACGCGACACCTTCATGGTGCGCGCATAAGCATCAGCTTGGTCAAAGAGATTTTTCTCAATAGAGATGGCTGTTTTAATGGCTTGCATAGTTATACCTCCTATTACGTTTAGTATAACCCATGTGTATACCATGGTCAATATCGGCTATGTTTTTAAATTTTTTAAATTTATTCACCGAACGTCGTGGGCGGTGAGCGGGATTCACCGCTCCACCGGCCTGGTTATGCATCATTTCACTTCTGTTAGTTCCCCATTCTCAACACATTAGCGTTGCAGTGCCTTCTTTACTCGGGTAACACATGGGGTCCTCATGGTATTCTAGGGTTTTCAGAATTATCTTTTTCCCTTTGGCTGTAAAATCCTCGACCATCCGTTCTCCGCGCCCACCAACTTTGTTAACGGCAGGCTTCAGATACTTCCCATTATTCCTTAGAAATACTGACAGGAACTCCTCGTGGTAGTTCCCGCAGGTCCCTGGGCGGAGCTTTTTCTTTTTGTAGCATGGTCCTTCGATTGAATAAGAGACCACAAGGTCATCCGTTCCATCACCGTCTACATCTCTCTTTGAATTGCCCCCGGAGTTCATTTTCCGCCAGCACTCGTTTGGTTCCCTTTGCCCGGGATTAAGAGTTTTCACCTTCCTGTCACGACATGTCCCGCACTTGAAGGATTTACAACTGCTGTCGGTGCCCGAATTCAGCCGGCTATATCATTTCCCGCTACTACTTGAAATCAATTATGAATATTATTTGTCAACCATGAATAGCCCGGCGCCTCCCTGTCAATAAAGGAAACGGCCCCTGACGTTTTGGTCAGAGGCCGTCTACCCGGACAGGCATATCTCGCCGCTGCTTACATGATCACCAGCTTGTCGGCAATCAGCGTTCCGCCACTGATAACGATATTACCCAGGATAGTGGTCATGCCGGTGGCGCTGTTGAAACCGCTGTCGTAGCCGCCGAAGAGGGTGACCGTGGCACCACTGATATTGAAGTCCAATGTTTCAGCAAAGGTCAAGGCCTGAAGCTTGACAGTTGCCGTCGAGCCGGCAGCGATTGCGGCAAGAGTGGTTGTTAACGTGTCATAGAAACTTGTAGTGGCTCCGATCGTCACTGCCGCCTTGCCGGTAGGGACCGGCGCGGCATTCACCGTCAAAGTCTGTACAACGGCAGTTGCGGCGTCATGATTGGCATCGCCATTCTGGCTCACTGTGATGAAGGTTGTCCCGGCGCCGACGATGGTGACGGTCGTGCCGCTTATCGTCGCCACGGCGGGGTTGCTGCTGCTGTAACCGACTGCCAGGCCGCTGGTCGAAGCGGCGCTGAGGGTGAAGGGCGCATTGCCGACAGTCTTAACCGGCAGCGGGCCGAAAGTAATCGTCTGTGCCCCTTTGGCAATGGCAAGCGTGCCTGTGGCGCTCCCGAGGTAATTCGGGCTGGTTATTGTTGCCGTTACCGTGTAGCTTCCCGCGGCAGTCGGCGCCGTGGCAGAATCGTTATAGGTCAGCGTCACCGGCAGACCGCCTGGCACCGTAGTCGCCGTTGCCGCCCGCGAAGTGCCGTTGTAGAAGGTGCTGAGGCCGGCAAGCGAGATTGAGGCCGTCCCTTTGCTGACAGTCAGCGTTTGCGGGACTGCAGCGGCGGCGTTATAACTGCCATCCCCGCCCTGAGCGGCAATAATTGTAGTCGTCCCGGCACCGGCAATGGTGACGGTCGAGCCGGATATCGTTGCCACGCCAGGATTGCTGCTCGTGTAGGTCACCGCCAGATTGCTGCCGGCAGAGGCGGTCAGCGTGAACGCCGGTTCGCCATAGCTCTTGCCGGTCAGGGGACCGAAGCTGATTGCCTGCGCTGCCTTGGCAATGGTCAGCGTAGCCGTGGCGCTCCCCTCGTAACTCGGGTCGGTTACTGTTGCCACTACAGCGTAACTCCCGACGGCAACCGGTACCGTTGCGGAGTCGTTATAGGTGAACGTTACCGCCAGGCCGCTTGGCACCGTGGTAGCGGTGGCAGCCAGCGGCGTGCCGTTGTAGAAGGCGCTGAGACCGCCAAAAATGACCGCGGCTGTCCCCTTGTTGACGGTCAGAGTTTGCGGGATTGCCGCGGCGGCGTTGTAGTTGCCGCCCCCCCCCTGGCTGGCAATAATGACGGTTGTCCCGGCGCCGATAATGGTGACGGTCGTGCCACTTATCGTCGCCACGGCAGGGTTGCTGCTCGTGTAGCTCACCAAAAGGCCGCTGGTGGCAGCGGCATCGATGGTAAATGGCGCATCGGCTGCAGTTTTCAGCGGCAGTGCGTTGAACGTAATTGCTTGTGCACCTTTAGCAACAGCCAACGTTTGCAGCACTGCCGCTGCTGCGATGTAGTTGCCATTCCCGCCCTGGCTGGCAGTAATGACGGTTGTGCCGACGCCGACGATGGTGACGGTCGTGCCGTTTATTGCTGCCACGGCCGGATTACTGCTTGTATAGCTGATCCCTAGCCCGCTCGAAGCAGTTGCGTTCGGATTGAAGGGGGCGCTGCCATAGGATTTGGCCGACAGGGCACCAAAGGTGATGGCTTGACTTGATTTGGCAATCGTCAGGGTACCGCTGGCACTCCCCTGGTAGTTGGCGTTGTTAATGGTACCGATGACCGTATAGCTTCCGGCAGCGATCGGGGGAGTTACAGAGCCGTTGTAGCTGAAGATTACACCAAGACCTGCCGGCGTGGTCGTTGCCGTTGCCGCTTTTGCGCTGCCGTCATAGGTGGCGCTGAGGCTGCCGAGGGCCACCGTGGCGGCAGCCTTGTTGACCACGAATGTCTGGGACACCGGCGGGGCGTCGCTATAGTTGCGGTTGCCTCCTTGCGTGGCGGTGACAGTGGTGGTCCCGGCGCCGACAATGGTCAGCAGATAATTCTTGCCCTGCCTGATGATGGCGGCAATGGCCGGATCGTACTCGAAAGTAAGGTTAAGGTTGCTGCTGGCGCTGGCGCTGAACGTAAATGCTGCGTCGCCGTACGTCTTAACCGGCAGCGGGCCAAAGGTAATGGTCTGACTTTTTTTGGAAATTTCTTCAGTCGCCGTGGCACTCCCCTGGTAGTTGGCATCGTTGACAGTGGCAACTACGGTATACTTGCCGACGTCGACCGGTGCTGTGGCCAAGCCGTCATAGGTAATGGCAACGGCCAGACCGGCCGGTATGGTGATCACTGTTACCGGTTTCAGGCTGCCGTCATAGGTAAAAGCCAGCAAGCCAAATGTTATCGTCGCCTGGGCCTTGTTTACCGTCAAAGTCTGGGTAACGGCCGGTGCGGCATTGTAGTTGGCATCACCGGGCTGAGTGGCGGTAATCACCGCGGTGCCGGCGCCGACAATGGTCAACGTGCTGCTGCTGACCGTAGCGACAGCGGTATTGCTGCTGGTGTAGGTCACAGCCAGACCGCTGCCGGCAGTGGCGCTGAGGGTGAATGACGGATCACCATACGTTTTGACCGGCAAAGCAGTGAAAGTGATCGTCTGGTTCGCTTTCACAATGGTCAGCGTGCCGGAAGCGCTCCCCTGGTAGTTGGGCTCGCTGATGGTTCCAACGACTGTATAGCTGCCCACTGCCGTCGGCGCTGTTGCCGAACCGTTGTAGGTCATGGTGACGGTCAGCCCGACCGGTTCGGTTGTCGCCGTTGCCGCCTTCGGTGCGCCGGCATAGAAGGTGCTGAGATCACCGAGCGTAACGGTCGCGGCGGCCTTGTTTATGGTCAGCGTCCGGGCAACGTCAGCGGCGGCGTTGTAGTTGCCGTCACCAGCCTGACTGGCGGTGATGGTCGCAGTCCCGGCGCCGACAATGGTTACGTTATTGCCGCTGAAAGTGGCAACTGCGGCATTGCTGCTGGTGTAGCTCACCCCGAGGCCGCTGGCGGCCGTGGCGCTGAGGCTGAAAGCGGAATCACCATAGGTTTTGACCGGCAAGGCGCCAAAAGTGATCGCCTGGCTCGCTTTGGCAATGGTCAACATGCCGCTGGCGCTCCCCTCGTAGTTGGGGTCGGTGACACTCCCCACAACGGGATAACTTCCCGCTGCCGTCGGCATTGTTGCTGTACCGTTGTAGGTCAGGGCGACAGTGAGCGCCGCCGGAGTTGTTGTTGCCGTTGCCGCCTTCGGCGTGCCGTCATAGGTAGTGCTGAGACTGCCGAGGGTGACAGTCGCTACGGCCTTGTTGATCGTCACTGTTTGGACAACTTCCGCTGCGGCGTTGTAATTGCCGTCCCCGCCCTGACTGGCTGTGATTGTGGCAGTGCCGGCGCCGACGATGGTGACCGTAGTGCCGCTGACAGCGGCAACGGCGCTATTGCTGCTCGTGTAGCTCACCCCAAGGCCGCTGCCGGCAGTGGCAGTAAGGCTGAAGGCCGGGTCACCATAGGTTTTAGCGGGCAGTGCCTCAAAGGTAATGGTCTGGTTCGCTTTGGCAATGACCAGCGTGCCGGAGGCGCTCCCCTGGTGGTTGGGGTCGCTGACGGTTCCCACCACAAGGTAACTTCCCGCAGCAGACGGCACTGTCGCCGAACCGTTGTAGGTCAGGGTGACCGT
Organism: Geobacterales bacterium; assembly: GCA_038206285.1. Lineage (GTDB taxonomy): Bacteria > Desulfobacterota > Desulfuromonadia > Geobacterales > DSM-12255 > VEOV01. The sequence goes on along the minus strand of JBBRBA010000053.1, from coordinate 13,048 downwards.
CAGCCCAGCCGGTTCCGATGTCGCCGTTGCCGCCTTCGGAGTTCCGTCGTAGCTGGCGCTGAGGTTGCCCAGGGTGACGGTCGCTGTCGCCCTGTTTATGGTCAAGGGCTGGGCAACTGCCGGGGCAGGGTCGTAATTGCCATTACCGTTCTGACTGGCGGTGATGGTGGTAGTCCCGGTGCCGACGATGGTTAACAGTGCCCCGTTTACCGTTGCCACAGTGCTGTTGCTGCTCGTATAGCTCACTGCCAGGCCGCTGCCGGCAGTGGCACTGAGGGTGACGGCAGCATCCCCGTACGTCCTGGCAGCCAACGCGCCAAAGGAGATGGCCTGACCGGCTTTGGTCACGGTCAGCGTGCCGGCTGTAAAACTGAACGTGTAATTGGCCGCGGACAGGGTGCCGGCGGCAGCGGCAATAGGATACGTTCCCACGGGACTGACAGAGGTAGCTGCAGTGGATAGCAGCGGCGAACCGGTCAGCACCGTTTGGCTATCGCCGTTGACAAAACCGCTGTAGGTTGCGCTTAAGACGGGATTAGTTGTGCCGTACACCCGCGTGGCATCCACTGCCCGGACGGTGAGGGCCGCCTTGCTGACGGCCAGCGGCTGACTGACGGCCGGCGCAGCGTTGTAGGCGGCGTTGCCCCCCTGACTGGCGGTGATGGTGGTAGTCCCGCTGCCGACGATGGTTACGGTCGCGCCGCTGACCGTGGCGACAGCCGGGTTGCTGCTGCTATAACTTATTGGCAGACCGCTGCTGGCAAAGGCACCGAGCGTAAAGGACCCATTGCCGTAAGCCCTGGCAGTCAGCGGCGCAAAGGTGATGGACTGATTCAACTTTATCGTGTAGCTCTCCGTTTTGACCGTTTCGCTGTTCCCGGCCGTGTCCCGGGCGAAGAACTTGAGGGTGGCGGTAGCCGGGATCGGTATCGATCCGGAATAGACCGCTGAAGAGTCAGTAGGCGTGGCGCCGTTGGTGGTGTAGTAGATAGTCGCCGGCTCGTTGGCGGTCAGCGTCACGTTCTGCAGCGATGAATACGTCCCACCGGCCGGGGAAGCGGTGGTGACCGGCGGGGTGGTGTCGAAGTTTATGGTATAGGTTGCCGTCTTTGGCGCTTCGCTGTTCCCGGCCGTGTCCCGGGCAAAGAACTTCAACACCGTGGTTACGGCGATGGGGATTGGTCCGGCATAGACGGATGAGGCAACGGTAGGCGTCGCGCCATTGGTAGTGTAGTAGATCGTGGCCGGCTCAGTGGCGGTCAGCGTCACGTTCTGCAGCGATGAATACGTCCCGCCGGCCGGCGCAGCAGTTGTTACCGGCGGGGTGGTGTCAAAGGCGATGGTGTAGGTCGCCGTCTTTGGCGTTTCACTGTTCCCCGCCATGTCACGGGCAAAAAATTTGAGGGTGGTGGTGGCCGGGACAGGTATCGGCCCGCCATATACCGGTGAGGAGAAAGTGGGGTCGTTACCGTTGGTGGTGTAATAAATAGTGGCCGGCTCGGTGGCAATAAGGGTTACCGTCTGTGCCGAACCGTATATTCCTGGCGCCGGAGAGGCCGTGGTGTCCAGCGGGGCCGTGGTGGTGAAACTCCAGGAATAATCGGTCGCCGGGTGGGTCCCGCCAAGAGAGCGGATGCCCCTGTTCACGGTGACTGTCAGCGTTGTCGCCAGAGGAAGCGCTGCCGCCGGGGTAATAGTGGCACTGTTACTGCCGGTACTGTAACTTATTAAGGTTTCTACGTCTTGGCCATATGGATCTTGCGGAACCGTGGCCTGGCCGATCTTGTTATCTCCCCAGCTGACCAAGGTACCGTCGTTTTTCACGGCTATGGTGTAACCGTTCCCCGCCGCGATGCCGATTACCCCGGAAAGCCCGGCAGGCACTGCAGTCTGGCCGAGATCGTTTGCTCCCCAGGCCACTACCGTACCGTCACCTTTGAGGGCTATTGTATGGGAACTGCCGGCGGCAACAGCGATGACATTGGTCAAGCCCGCCGGGACCGTGCTCTGCTCCCGGCTGTTGTCGCCCCAGGCAGTTACAGTGCCGTCGCTCTTCAATGCTACCGAATGGTACCCTGCCGCAGCAATGGCAATCACTCCGGAGAGCCCGATCGGGGGCGTAACTGCGTTGAAGGAGTTACTCCCCCAGGAGGTTACGGTGCCGTCATGTTTCAGCACCAGCGTGTGAGCGGTTCCCGCGGCAATGTCTGTGACAGCTGCCAGTCCACCAGGAACCGTGACCTGACCTGCGGAATTGTTTCCCCAGGCGACGACCGTGCCATTATATCTTAACGCCACGGAGTGATTGTCTCCGGCAGCAACGGCAATCACTCCCGCGAGACCTGCAGGCAGGGTGGTCTGTCCATGGTCGTTCTGCCCCCAGGCAAAGACGGTACCAGCGGCGTTAAGGGCAAGAGTATGGGCGAATCCGGCTGCAGGGGCGACAACGCCTGAGAGGCCGGCCGGTATGTCGGCCTGGCCGTTGCTGTTATAACCCCAGGCGAACAGTGTGCCGTCGCTCTTCAGCGCCACCGTGTGACCGCTTCCGGCGGCAACGGCTGTTACCCCCGCAAGTCCGGCCGGTAGTGTAGTCTGACTGCAGGAGTTATCCCCCCAGGAGACAACGGTGCCGTTTTTTTTCAGCGCCACGGCATGATAGTAGCCGGCAGCAATGGCGGTTATTGCGGTGAGACCTGCAGGGACCGCAGTCTGTCCATGGGAGTTGTCACCCCAGGCGACGACAGTGCCATCAGTCTTGAGGGCCATGGAGTAGTCGAGTCTGGCGGCAATGCCAATAACTCCGGCGAGACTTTCCGGAACGGAGGTCTGGCCGCCGGTGTTGGCCCCCCAGGCAACCACCGTGCCGTCATTTTTCAAAGCCAGCGCATGATTATGTCCCGCGGCCACGGCAACGACTCCAAAGAGGCCGGGCGGAACCGCCGTCTGGCCGTAGCTGTTATCCCCCCAGGCAACCACCGTGCCGTCTGCCCTGAGAGCGAGAGCGTGGGCGATGCCAGCGGCTATGCGGGTAACCCCGGCAAGTCCGCCGGGAAGGCTTGTCTGCCCGCGGGAATTGTCTCCCCAGGCGACAACGGATCCATCGGCCTTGAGAGCGAGCGTGAAACTTTCCCCCGCGGCAACGGCAGTCACCCCCGCAAGACCGGCGGGAACCGTAGACTGCCCCGAACTGTTTTCACCCCAGGCAATGACTGTTTTGTCATTCTTCACTGCTGCAACGTGATTACTTCCTGCGGCAATGGCAGTAACGCCGTCAAGACCACTCGGCACTGATGTCTGACCATTGCCGTTATAGCCCCAGCCGCTGACAGTGCCGTTGTCCTTGAGTATTAGCGAAAAGTTGTAACCGGCAGCAATGGATAGTATTTTGACCGGCTGCGACAGGGTAAAGCTGCCCGGGGTTACGGTTGCCGGATCCAGCGGCTCGCTGAATGTTGCCGCGACCGTCGCGGTTACCGGGACTCCGGTTGCTCCTGCTACAGGAGAATTTGCCGTAACGGCCGGCTCTGCTGCGGCTGTTCCCGGCCAGGATAATGACACTGAAAATGCCAGCATGAACAACACCAGGGTCCAGCGTTGGAAATATCTTGCAGCAGACAGTGAGCAGGCCATTTTCATAAACTCCCTCTATCGCAATTTAATACCCGGCTTAAAGACGTCGCGGCGGAACTTTCGTGGCTCCCCTGTTACCAAGGGGTCTGTCGGACCCGGCAAGGAAATCGACTGCAAACCTTTGAAAAGCAGCAGCGGACAGCTGGTTAAGACATACAAATTAATAAAACCTAGTTTATATGCAAATAATCGCGCCGTGTAAACAAAAAACCCGACTTGTGATGCTGAATTTGCTATGCTGATGAGGGAAGAATAGATCATCTAAGGAAAGAAGTTGACGACCGGTTCAATGCTGCTGCTGCAGTATCAACCCGGCTTGTCTCTTTTGCACCAGCAGGCACAAGGGTGCGATAATCAGAGACCAAGGTACAGTAATTCGCGCTGCCGGTCATCCGGCTATGGATTTGTCAGGAAATGGCAACAGCGTTTTCAGGCAGGGCGCAAGCTATCGGGTGAAAAGCGTCTACTCCCTTTTCTTGCCGCCATCTACATTCCCCTTGTGAATTGCCTTCTCAAGCCTGCGCCGGCGCGGCCAGGCAAATATAAAGGCAATCGGTCCAGAGAGGATGTAACAGACGAAGAGAGAGAACATCATGATTGCCGGTTCTGCCGCAATAATTATCAGGAGCAGCACTGCCAGAACCAGAAAGCCGAACGGCTGTTTCTTGATAACTTCGGGGTCCTTGAAAGAATAGTACTTGAAGTTGGAAACCATCAGAAAGGCAAGCAGGTAGATAAGAACCAGTATTGCCAGTTTTTTATACGAGCTCGGCCACCCCATATGATGGAAGAAGAGCACAGTTGCCGATACCATGCTGGCAGCGGCAGGAATAGGCAGACCGATAAACCGCTTGCTCTCCACCGTTTCGACCTGAACATTGAATCTGGCAAGCCGCAGAGCGCCGCAGACCACAAAAAGGAAGGCGGCCAGCCAGCCGAGCCGTCCGAAAGGCTTGAGCGCCCAGAAGTACATGAGCAGGCCCGGCGCGACGCCGAACGCCACCAGATCGGCAAGGGAATCGTATTCAACCCCGAACTTGCTGGTAGTGCCGGTAGCCCGGGCGACCTTGCCGTCAAGACCGTCAAAAACAGCAGAAACCAGTATCCAGATAGCCGCGGTGCGGTAATCGCCGCTAACACCGGCGATCATCCCGTAAAAACCGGCAAACAGACTCCCGGTAGTAAAGAGGTTCGGGAGGATGTAGATCCCCTTGCGCATGCTCTCTGACCTGCTTTCCTTTTGCTCGCTCATGGCAGTCTCCCCAGAATGGTCACCCCGCCGACTGTCCTTTGCCCCATTTTCACCGCAACGTCCGAACCTTTCGGCAGATAAACATCCAGTCGGGAACCGAATCTTATCAAACCGTAACGCTGACCTTTCACTATCATCTCGCCAACTCTGGGGTAGCAGACAATACGCCGGGCAATCAGACCGGCAACCTGAACCACGACGATCTTCAGACCTTGCAGGGTCTCAATGACAATCCCGTTCCGCTCGTTTTCAAATGTCGCCCGCTCATCGCGCACATCAAGGAACTTTCCCTTGACATAATAATTATCGACAATCTTTCCGCTTATCGGCACCCGGTTGATGTGCACACTGAAAACCGACATGAAGATACTGATCTTGGTCATCTCCTGGCCGAGGTGATCTTCGGTGGCATCACCAAGAAAAATTACGACACCATCGGCAGGAGCAAGTACTTCGTTGTCGGCAGAGCGGACTGATCGGGGCGGATTACGGAAAAAATAGGTGATGAACAGGGTTAAAGCCAGAGCAAAGGTGGCAAGGCAGTAGCGCAGCAGTGAGTGGCTGCCGCCGGCAAAAGCGTAGAGGGCTACTGTCGCCGCAGCAGCACCGATGATGAAGGGGAATCCTTCTGCGGCAATTGGAACATTCTGGTTACGCATTCAGTAATTCACCCTTTTGGAACTAATTGGTTTCCATCCGCAAACTCCGGAAGAGAAACTGGCGTTTGCCTGGCAGCCGAGCGGCAAAGATGCTGCATCATAACAACAGAAAAACCGGGTGACAAGGCTTAAGCCGCCTTGCCCCCGGCCGCTGCAACAAAAAAGAGACAGCCTGATCAGTTCTTGCTCTTGTCAACGATTTTCTTGATCCAGGGCATCATGCTCCGCAGCCTTTCGCCAACCTGCTCGATCGGATGGGCAGCATTGAGCCGTCGCCGCGCCGTCATCTCCGGATAATTGGACATCCCCTCGAGGATGAAGCGCTTGGCGTAGTCACCGCTCTGGATGTTGGTCAGGCACTCTTTCATCGCCTTGCGGCTCTGCTCGTTGATCACCTGCGGGCCGGTGACATATTCGCCGTATTCGGCGTTGTTGGAGATGGAGTAGTTCATGTTGGCGATACCCCCCTCATACATCAGGTCGACGATCAGCTTGAGCTCGTGCAGACACTCGAAGTAGGCCATTTCGGGAGCATAGCCTGCCTCTACCAAAGTCTCGAAACCGGCCTTGACAAGTTCCACCGCCCCGCCGCAGAGCACGGCCTGCTCGCCGAAGAGATCGGTCTCGGTCTCGTCCTTGAAGGTGGTTTCGATGATGCCGGTGCGGCCGCCGCCGATGGCGCTGGCATAAGAGAGTGCCACCTCGCGGGCTTTGCCTGAAGCGTCCTGGAAGATCGCGATCAGATCGGGAATCCCCCCTCCTCTGGCGAACTCGGAGCGGACCGTGTGCCCGGGAGCCTTGGGGGCGATCATGATCACGTCAAGGTCGGCGCGCGGCACAACCTGGTTGTAGTGGATGGCAAAGCCATGGGCAAAGGCCAGGGTAGCACCTTTTTTCAGCTTCGGCTCGATCTCGTCGCGGTACAGGCTCGACTGGAACTCGTCGGGCGTAAGAATCATCACCAGGTCTGCGGCCGCCACGGCTTCAGCGACGGTCGCCACCTTCAGCCCGGAATTCTGTGCCTTAATCGCCGACGTTGAACCGGCGCGCAGGCCCACAGTCACGTCGACCCCGGATTCATTGAGGTTGCAGGCATGGGCATGTCCCTGGGAACCGTAGCCGATTATTGCAACTTTTTTCCCTTTGATAATTGCAAGATCACAATCCTTGTCGTAATAAACGTTCATTTACTTCCTCCATGTATTTTCTGCTCAGAATTATCTGGCACTTAAAACATTCCTCAGTTGCAGGAGCGTGGATTTTTCGCAAGGTCAATGCGGCCCAGGAATCACGCGGAAGCGTAGCAGCGCTACGCCGCACAAGTGGATTCCGCCGGCCAACGCCGAGATTGCGGAAAAACCGCGTTCCAAGCTAGCCTTTCCAGCCTTTGGATCCTCTGCCGATAGCCACCGTCCCGGTCCGTACCAGCTCCTTCAGCCCGAGCGGCCTGAGCAGATCGAGGATGGCATCGATTTTGACCGGATTACCGGTAGCTTCGATGGTGTACGACTTGGGAGTTACATCTATGATCTTGGCGCGAAAGATATCGACTATCCGCAGAACTTCCGCCCGGCTCTCGTCTTCAGCGGCAACCTTGATCAGCGCCAGTTCGCGATCAATGCCGCTGCCGTCGGTAAAGTCTATGACCTTGATGACATCAATCAGCTTGTTAAGTTGCTTCGAAATCTGTTCCAGCACCTGTTCATCGCCACTGGTAACGATGGTGATACGCGAAATGCATTCATCATTGGTCGGCGCTACCGAAAGAGAATCAATATTAAAACCACGGCCGGAAAAGAGCGCTGCCACCCGCGACAGCACGCCGAATTCGTTCTCCACCAGCACTGAAATTGTATGTTTCACGGGAATAACCTCCAATAAAAGCGGGCTCCAGGCTCGGGGCTCGGGGTAAAAGAATTTGCATTGCCCTCAGCACTGAGCCCTCAGCCGCGAGCGTTTTTACGCATTCAACACCATCTCATTCAACGCCGCACCGGCCGGCACCATCGGCAGAACCTTTTCCTCGCGGGCGATTTTGAACTCCATGATTACCGGTCCGGGCGTAGCAAATCCTTTTTTGATGACAGCCTCAACCTCTTCGGTCTTTGTTGCCTGGAATCCCTTGGCGCCGTAGGCTTCAGCCAGTTTGATGAAGTCGATCGGCAGCTCCATGCAGGTCTGGGAGTAGCGTTTGTCGAAGAAAAGTTCCTGCCACTGACGTACCATACCGAGGAAGCCGTTGTTGAGAATGACGATTTTAACAGGCAGGCGGTTCTGGACAAGGGTCGCCATCTCCTGGATGTTCATCTGCACGCCGCCATCACCACAGATGGTAATAACCTGACGCCCAGGGAAAGCAGCCTGGGCCCCCATGGCAGCCGGGAGGCCGTAACCCATGGTACCGAGGCCGCCGGATGTGAGGAGCGTGCGCGGAGCGGTGAAGCCGAAAAACTGGGCGGTCCACATCTGGTGCTGACCAACATCAGTCGCAATAATCGCGTCAGGATCGGAAAGCTCCCGCAGCTTCTCAATGACATACTGCGGCTTGATGACATTCGCGGCATGCTTGTAGGAGAGGGGATGCTTCGTCTTCCACTCTTCGATCTCCTCGGTCCAGGGCTTTGTCGCCTCTTTGAGCTGGGTGATCTTATCGGCGTTGGCATTTGCAACCCTTATCATGCGGGTCAGGACATCCTTAACATCGCCAACTATCGGCAGGTCAACACGGACATTTTTTTTGATCGACGTCGGATCAACATCGATATGGATGATCTTGGCATGGGGTGCAAAGGTGGAGAGTTTGCCTGTCACCCGGTCGTCAAAGCGGGCGCCGACTGCCAGCAGCACATCGGTATTGGTCATCGCCATATTGGCATAATAGGTGCCGTGCATGCCGAGCATCCGCAATGAGTTCGGATCGTTTTCCGGGAAAGCGCCCAGTCCCATCAGCGTAGTGGTTACCGGAACGCCGAGAAGTCTGCACAGGGCCGTAAGCTCCTCGGCTGCATTGGCGAGAATTACCCCGCCACCGGCATAAACCACCGGTTTTTTGGCGGCGAAGAGCATCTCCATTGCCCGTTCGATCTGCTTCGGGTGCCCCTCGACAGTGGGCTTGTAGCTTCTCAGCTCAATTGTCTCGGGGTAACTGAATTTCGTCTGGGCAATCTGGACGTCTTTCGGGATATCGACCAGAACCGGGCCGGGACGACCGGTACGGGCAATGTAAAAGGCTTTTTTCAGGATGGTCGCCAGATCCTTGACATCCTTCACCAGAAAGCTGTGCTTGGTGCAGGGTCTGGTTATGCCGATAATATCGACCTCCTGGAAAGCGTCATTGCCTATCAGCGGAGTCGGTACCTGGCCGGTGATGATGACCATGGGAATCGAATCCATGTAGGCGGTGGCAATACCGGTTACAGTATTGGTCGCTCCCGGTCCGGAGGTGGCGATCATCACCCCCACCTTGCCGGTCGCCCGGGCATAGCCGTCGGCCGCATGGGTTCCCGCCTGCTCATGGCGCGGGAGGATATGCCTGATCTCCTTGAAACTGTAGAGCTCGTCGTAAATATTTATTACCGTGCCGCCGGGATAGCCGAAAACCAGATCGACCCCTTCCCGCTTCAGGCATTCAAAAAGTATCCGTGCACCATTCATTTTCATATAATTTCCTCCCGTTAATGGGAAATTGATTTTGATTTTCAGCCTACTTCCGGAGATGCGGATTTTTCGTCCTGGCAAGGCTGTCGAGAGATACTGCGGAGGCGTAGTACCCAAACAGCGGGCATAAACACAGCTACGTCGCACAAAGCATCTCGAAGACTTACGCAGCCCTGGCGGAAAAGTCGCGTCTCATTCGGTAATGGCGCCGGTGTGGGCCGACGTCACCACCTTCGCATACCTAGCCAGCCAGCCGGTCTTGATCTTCGGCTCCGGCCTGCTCCACCTTGACCAGCGCTCCTCAAGAGCAGATACACTCACAAGCAGCTCCAGCTTCCGGTTCGGGATGTCGAGGCGGATTCTGTCCCCCTCCGCCACCAGGGCGATCGGCCCGCCTTCGGCAGCCTCGGGAGAGATATGGCCGATGCACGGGCCTCTGGTGCCGCCGGAAAAGCGGCCGTCGGTAATCAGCGCCACCGAATCTCCCAGTCCCATCCCCATGATGGCGGCAGTAGGAGCAAGCATCTCCCGCATCCCGGGCCCGCCCTTTGGTCCCTCGTAGCGGATGACGACAACATCGCCTGACTTGATCCGCCCTTCCATGATTGCCGCCATGGCAAGCTCTTCAGAGTCGAAGCAGCGGGCAGTCCCTTCGAAGTTCATCATCGCGTCCGAAACACCGGACTGTTTGACAACTGCCCCCTTCGGCGCAAGATTGCCGAAGAGGACAGCGATACCTCCTTCTTTCTTGACCGGGTTGTCAAGCGAATGGATCACCGTTTCGTCTACTTTATCAATGCTTGCTGCCAGCTGCAGGGTGGAAAGCCCGAAAACCGTCGGGTTGTCCTTGATCTTGGCGCCAAGCTGCTTGAGCACACCGCAGACACCGCCGGCAGCATCAAGATCTTCCATGAAATGCTCACCGGCCGGATTCATCGAAGCGAGCTGCGGCGTCTCTTTGCCAAGAATGTCAAAGGTCTCCAGCGGCAGTTCGACACCGGCGTCACGGGCAATCGCCAGCAGATGCAGGACCGTATTGGACGAACCGCCAAGGGCAAGGTCTACTCTGATGGCATTTTCGAATGCGGCGCGGGTCATGATGCTGCGCGGGGTTATATTCTTCTGCACCAGCTCGACGATCTTTTCGCCGGAAGCAAAGGCTATGCGCCGCTTCAGCGCCGAGACCGCCAGTGCCGTACCGCAGCGCGGCAGGCTCATGCCGAGTGTTTCGGTCAGAATTGCCATGGTGTTGGCGGTAAAAAGCCCCTGACAGGAACCCATACCGGGGCAGGCATTGTCTTCGCAGACCTGCAGCTCCTTGGCATCGATAACGCCGGCCTTGTAACGCGCCATCGCCTCGAAGGTATCGGTCACAAACGAGTAACGGCGGCCGCCGTCGCCGCGGCCGCTCATCATCGGCCCGGCAGTTACCACAATGCAGGGGATGTCGAGCCGTGCTGCCGCCATCAGCATTCCCGGTGTAATCTTGTCGCAATTGGTCAGGAGCACCAGACCGTCGAGGCGATGCGCCTCGGCCACCGACTCGACCATATCGGCAATCAGCTCACGGGTCGGCAGGGAGTAATGCATCCCCTTGTGTCCCATGGCTATGCCGTCGCAGACGCCGGGTATGCCGAAAAAGAAGGAGTAGCCGCCACCGGAGTGAACCCCCTTTTCGATGAACCGCTCCAGATCGCGCATGCCGACATGGCCGGGAATCAGGTCGGTAAAGCTCGTGGCAACGCCGATAAAAGGCTTTTCCAAAGCACTGTCAGAGAGGCCTGTCCCTTTCAGCAGCGCCCGGTGCGGAGTTCTTTCCAGCCCCTTCTTGATCATGTCACTACGCATATATTTCTCCACTGCAAAGGTTCCGTATCACGAAAACTGCTGTCCATGAAACTAAAACCGGTGTCTTTCAGATATGTTAGGGGCGATTAGGGGAACGGACAAGATAATACAACTTGCCATAAACTGTCAACTAATTCAGGACGGTTGTGTGGAGCGGAAATAGCGTACCAGTATGGGCATGACAAACATCACGCCAAGGACGACCAGCATCGTCGTGTTTGGGTCGCGAAAGTACGAGTTCAGGCGCAGCGTCGTGAGCGCGATGACGGCAAAATAAAGCATGTCTCCGGCGATGGCAAAGGCCCAGCCGGCAAGGAATCCGTGGCCCGCAGCGCGCGCCGTGGCACGCCCTGTCATGGGATCCACGCCGAAGGCAATCATGACGAGCGAAAAGGGGCCCGCGCCGGTGCCACCGAAATGAGCCACGCTGCGAGCCGTTGCACTCTTTAAAGCCGCGCTGAGACGAGCCAGCAATGGGACTTTCCCTGCCAACACTGCCAGAAGCCGCAGGATCGGTTCAAAGGCAAGGGCCAGGAGCACATCCGAAACCAGATAGAGCCCGGTGGTGATGGGCCAGGCCAAGCCATTGGCGCGAGCGAGCAAGACACCGGCAGGGATTCCTCCTCCGGCCGGGATAATGAAGAGCTTAAGCACGGGGAGCATGCTGGCTGATAACTGGGTCAAGCCAGGTATTTGTAGTGGAAAAAGTGACATGGTAATCCTGGTACGGTGATAACGGCGGCTGGATCACCTTCAAGCCGCATCGCCTCGCGGGGAACTGTCATGCCGCATTCCACTTCCGGACAGACCGGCACGAAACTGAAAAATCTGACCATCGTTCCGGTTATGAAATGGTCATGCTTGTTGCCGCCGTCATAGCGGACCGGTTCGCCCAGCAGGCAGGCGCTGACGCCGACTTTTATTGCTGCTTTCATGAATACCTCTCGCAGAAAAACTGTTTACAGGAATAATACACTTAAAACAGAACTTCCGGGGCTGTTTATCCTTCATCAGCATCAGACCCAAAATCTGCCGGCTTTGAGCAATAAGCATATTCAGGTTATTGCCAGCAGCTGGCTGAAAACTGCCACTGTCTACTGGCGGATTTCAGCCACTTGATTTATACAACAGCACCCCAACACGTTGTCAGCCCCGACAATTCAGCACCTTACACCACCGGTATCTCAGGGCACGGCACTTGCAAACCGTATTTTATAAACTATGATTATCTCTGTTACTTCACATCAACATCAAAGAAGGAGGAATTCACCATGGTACATAAATTTGCAGCACTTCTCATGACGCTTTCTCTTGCCGTTCCCGGCATGGCGAGCGCAGCCAGCGTGAAAATCGGTTTCATCAATTCCATTACCGGTCCGGAAGCGCCCATCGGCGAAAACCTGACTAACGGGGTCACTCTTGCAATGGAAGATCTCAAGAAAAAAGGGATTGATGTGCAACTGCTGAAAGAAGACGACACCGGCAAACCGCAAATATCCATGAGCGCCATGGAAAAACTGGCCGGTCAGGGCGTAGCCGGTGTTGTCGGCCCCTACACTTCGGCCTGCGCCAACGCTGTTGCCAAACTTGCCGAAAAATACAAGGTTCCGCTCCTGGTGCCGGCTGCCGCCAAGGAAGAGATTACCCGCCAGAATCTGAAGTACGTCTACCGGCTGAACGCCCCGGCCGACAAGTATGCCTCCTCCCTTATCGACGCCGCCCTGGCAATGGGTAAACCGAAATCGGTAGCCTTCATCTACGAGAACACCGACTTCGGCACCTCCACGGTCAAAGCCGCCAAGGAGTATGTCGCCAAAAAGGGGATCAAGGTCGTTGCCGACGAATCCTATTCCAAGGGCTCTCCCGACTACCGTTCCACCCTGAGCAAGATCAAATCCCATAATCCCGACCTGGTATTCATGGTCTCCTATGTCGCCGACGCCATCCTCCTTATGCGCCAGTCCCGCGAAATCGGCCTGCAGCCCCAGGCTTTCCTCGGCGG
>JBBRBA010000052.1:0-22791 GCA_038206285.1 Geobacterales bacterium | reverse complement strand
AGCTTCCAGTGCCGGCAGCCCGTGTTCCAGGGTTCCAGTTTAGCGCCGGCACTACCTGGGCGTTGCTCGATCTTGTCCGGTTTGACCAGCCATGAGCGGCGCTGCCGGTAGTTACAGAGTGGCAGATTGTACAGGCCACCCGATGGGTGCTCCGGTTATGTCCGTCCGATCCGCCCTGCCTGTTGGGAAATGCATTGCCGCTTGGCCGCCCGTCAGTTGCACTTGCCCCATGGCAATCGCTGCAATGCGGATTGGTAGTCGGATCAGCATTCAGGTGGCAGGCCCGGCAATTCGGGGGAGTTCCTGAAGCAACCGGATACGGATTGGCGGCGGCTGAAATGACGTGACAGCCGAGACAGCCGGTACCGTTTGACGCACCGAGATGGGCCGAGCCGGAGTAGGGGAAACCATGGCCAAAGCCGGTGGCCTCTATGGTGCCGTTTACATGCAGGGCTTTGTTGACGAAGATATTGGCGTAGGTTGTTCCCGCACTGTTGACGTTATCATGGCAGATGCAGTTTGATCCGAGAGGGAACGAGGTCGGAGCAGGAAGAGCCGGATGTCCGGATGCTGTGGACGGCGGGAAGCCGTGGCAGGTGACGCAGGCAGCAACTGTGAGGGTTGCCGGCAGGAACGGAGTGCCCCAGAAAGGTGCCCGGTTGCTGCCGGTGGTATCGCCGCCCGGCATTTTAGCGCCGTGACAATAGGTGTTGGTGCACTGCCCATTGGCCCCGCTCGTAAAGGCCGGGGCGGTGCCGCCGCCGGCGACGATCAGGGGTTTGCTACTGAAGACGACCGGATTGGCCTGGACCGAGGCAGTGCGGGCCTTGGCCCTGACCTGATGATCAACGGTCGCCAACCCCAGCCCGTTGTGGCAGTCGGCACAGACCAGGGTAATGGTGGCCACCTTGCTGGCGGCCACGTGTGACCCGTGAGCGGCGGCAATGTTGGGGTAGCCCGAACTGTTTGGCGGATTGCCGTGGCACGTGGTGCAGACGAGGGAACTCACGGTTGTCGGATCCGCCAGGTGACAATTCATGCAGCCTGGCGGGATGGTCGCATTGGCTGCGACCTGATGGCAGCCGAGACAGTAACCGAAGTTGGTCAGGGCGGCGGCGTTATGGTTGGGGTATGGCACAGCATGCGGTGCGGCCCCGGGGCCGCTGCTATGACAGGTTCGTGCCTGTCCGAGAGCATTGGTAAATGACGCGCTGAAGCAGCTGGGGGCTGCCGCTAGCGGCGCGGTTCGCCCGTTGTTCACGTCGTGGCAGATGATGCAGGCGTTGGCAATATTGCCCGCCGTACGGTGCGAATAGGTGCCGCTACCTTGCCAGTCGGTCGGATGAGCCTTGGCGGCGGGGTGGCAGCTGGAGCAGGCGACCGAGGCGCTGCCGCCGTTAAAGGAGGTCGTTTCCGGGGTGCCGTGACAGGATTGACAGACGCGCAGATCCTTTTTAGCCTCACCGCCATGAACGCCGGGGGCTACTGCCGGCGGGGCATAGGGGATCTGATGGAAATGACAGAGGGTGTTATTGTAACAGCCGGCTGTGCCGGTTGCCGGTGTTGGTGGAAACAGGGTTGAATAGTCGCCGCCGGTATGGCAGATGGCACAGATGCCGACATTGCCTGTATCGGTGTTGGTATGTGTCGGCGCACCGGGTGTGGTTGAACTCCAGGGTCTGGCCGGATGCGGCGAGGCAATGGTGAGACCGTGGCAGGCAAGGGTGTTCATGCAGGTTGGCGCCGTGCCGTTATTGAAGGTGGAGCCATGACAAGCCCTGCATGACGAGAAGCCGGTGATGGCAGTCGGCGCCTTTTTTGCGGCCTTGCCGTGAGCGGAATAGTTTTTCCAGCCGGCAGGGTGACCTTCCGAACCGTGGCAGAGGGTGTTGTTGAAGCAGCCCGTCAACCCGACGGGGTCACCTGTTACCGGTTTACGTGTCGAATTGTCGCCATCCTTGTGGCAGAGCTCGCACTGGCCGGCATTTTCGGTAGCAGTGTCGGTATGGGTCACGCCGCCAGTGGAAGACCGCCACGGTTTGGCCGGGTGCGGCGAGGAGACATTTGCGCCGTGGCAGCTGGCATTGTTCAGACAGGATTGCAGTGCAGTGCCGCCTGCATAATTGTCACCGTGGCAACCGGCACAGACCGCAAAGGAGCTGTAAGGGCTGATGATACTGCCAACGGTTATGCCGCCAGCCTTTGCCTTGGCTGCCGCCCCGTGAGCCGTCGGCACGGTCCAGCCGGCGGCATGTCCTTCAACGCCATGGCAGAGGGTATTGTTGAAACAGCCGGGCGCCGTTCCGGCCGGGGCCACAGGAGAAGGTTTGCGGCTTGAATTGGCGCCGCGTGAATGGCACACGGCACAGGCGACGGCATTGGTGGTGTCAGCTGTGGAGTGGGTGCGGCCGCCTATTTTTGACAACCACGGTGACCGCGAGTGGGGCGACCGTACATCGTCGCCATGGCAACCGGCGTTATTAAAGCAGGTGGGGGCCAGAGCGGTGCCTGCGAAATTAATGCCGTGGCAGCGTTGGCAGCGGGGCATGCCGTTGCGGCCCTCTACCTTCGCCTTGGCTGCGGCGCCATGAATGTCCGGCGCGGCCCAGCCTGCGGGGTGACCGGACGGTCCTTGCGGGTGGCAGAAAATGCCGTGGCGCGAAGCGCTGAAGCAGCTGACGTTGCTGATGCCGCCGGCAAGATTCTTGCCGTGGCACTCATAACAGGAGCTGGGCACGGCAAGATACTTGGCCGGATGTTCCCCCCCGTTATCGGCTACAACCCAATTCGCAGGGTGCTTGCCGGTACGCGGGTCGATAGCGGATGCATTATTGTTTGCCTTTGAACAGGCAAACAGCGCCATGATCAAGAGGGTCGCAAGGGCAGTCTTGAACAGTTGTCTCATGAATCGTTCCTCCTTCAGCGGTGGCATGCTACGCAGCGTTCGTTATTGGCTCGTCCGTGACAACGGTAACAACTGGCAGGGTCCAGTTTGCCCTCGATCTTGTGCATGGTCATGAAATTACCGCGATGCGGCATCTCCCTGTCAGGACGGTAGCCATATCTGGTCGAGGGTTTCATTTCAACTTTATTGGTATGGCAATCATTGCAGAACGATCTTTTGTGGCAGGTTGAACAGAGGCGATCATCTGTCGCCGCATAAAAACTGTGGTTCTTGACAAAAGAGGGGGAATGGTTGAAGGCCGTCATTTCCTTCATGGTCCCCTTCTGCGGGTCTGCATGGCATTCTGTACAGTTAACCTGCTGTCCGGCAGCCAGGGCTTCGGGGTGTGAAGCCGGCAGGTTGGGGATGGCCTTCATCTGCGCACAGGCTGCCAGTATAACAGTCAGCACGGCAAGTAACAGAAAGGGGAGCATAGCCTGAAGACATTTCATTTCTTACCTCCTTTACCATCAAAGGTCATATTATAGGTCAAACGGACAAGCCCCTTGGTCTCTTCGGTAAACTCGGGATTCCGGCCGTAGCTGATATCCCCTGAAAGGGCAAGCGCCGGCGTTATGTGGTAGCCAAGGGAAAAGATTCCCTCCCAGGCGCTGTTTTCGTTTTGTACCTTGTCTTTGAAAAGGAAGCCGATGGCATCGGCGGCCGCAAAGTAGGATTTGGTATCGTGCAGGACATAGCCGCGCAGTTCATGATAGGAGGCAGAGGGGTTGGAGCCGATGGCAAACCCTGAGCCGGCCTGCAGATAATGATAGCCGATACCGCTGCGCAGTGTGTTGTTCAGGAAATGAAACCTGGCATCGGCACCGTAACGGTCGGCATTACCGATTTCGCGACGGTAATGTTTGTAATCAACGGCCAGGCCGACGTAACTGTTGATTTCGTAGGATGCATTGATGCCGGTGGCGCGGGACTTGAAGTCAGGATTCAACGCAGCCCCGGAGAACATCGCCCAGGAATACTGGAAGCTTCGGTCGTTTTGTTCGCTAAACTGCCCGGATACCACCAGTTGCGGAGTCGGTTTGATATTAAGCAGGTAATTGTGTTCGGCAACTTCGCTGGTTTCGGCGTTGTAACTGCTGCGCCCCATAATTTCTATCATTTTGTGCGGGCTGAACCAGATATCGCCTCCCACCAGGCGGCGATTGCCGTTGGCGTAGTTGATGAGAATCGGGACGTTACTTTCGTAGACACCTGAAACCCCTAACTCCAGCACCCCTTTGTAGCGATAGTTGGCTCGCCCGCCAAAGATGCTGTCTCCTTTGCCGTCGCTGCTTTCACCGTAAAGATGCTCTGTGTGGACCGTTGCCCCGCCGAAAGCCGAAAGGCCGAATCCCAGGGGCAGGTCGCTACGCACGCTGATGCCGTCCACCTGCTCGCTGACAATCCCCTCGTGAACGAAGAAGCGGCCGGCGCGCACATCTGCGTTTGCCTGTTTGAAACGATACTGCAGATAGCCGTAGGTTAAACTGCCGTCAGCCTTGCTGTTATTGTAACTGTTATCAGAAAGGTCGACACGTTCCCAGCCGTAGAAGTGCAGCGAAAGGTTGCCGTCTGCCAGTTTTTCCACATCAACCCCGAGGAACTGGGTTGCCGGGAGGAGAGTATCTTTTCCCGCCCCGGGGATGTCCAGCTTCTCAAGCCTCAAGATGGTTGTCGCGTCGACTGAATAGTCGACTGCATAACCTGCGGCCGGTAAAATAAAGAGGAATGCTGCTGCATAAAGATAGCAAAGACTCCTTTTCATACATTACGCTCCTGTAATAGAATGAAGTTGCCGCTTTTCCAAAGCATGGTCGTTATTAGCGTTAACTTATCAGAAATGATACTTCGCTTTTTACAATGCGCAACCCGTCATTGAAATTATTTGTCTGTGCCGGCGGTTGCCGGGGCGGTGTCAACCGGCGATTGCTCTTACGCGGAAGATTTTGAACCTGTTCCATGATCGATGAGAGCCGCTCTTCTGCCAATTGCTTTCGGCAAAGAGCAGTCAACCGTGATATTTATAGCCGACCAGGAGCCGGCTATTTACTGGAGAATGGCTGAAAACAACATCGGATAATCATGTAGCGGCTAATGGGAGTTTGTCCTAGGGGAAACTGTTCAGGCTGACAGGCAGGCAGAAAAAGTGAAGAAACCCGATTGAATAAACATAAAAAAAGGGGGGGCGAAAGCCGGGGAAGGTGCCGACACCACCACTGCATCCCTGGTCAGGACGGAATGGCAACAACAAAAACATAATTTTTAAGGCAGGAATCCGCTTGTTACACCAGGCTGTTCTCAATGGCGAATCTGGTCAGTTCGCTATTATTCTTCATGCCGAGTTTCCGGAGTATGTGGCTTCGGTAGGTACTGATGGTCTTGACACTCAGTGACAACTCTGCGGCGATCTTCCCCACCGGTTTGCCGGAGGCGATCATGCATAACACCTGGTATTCACGGTTGGAGAGACTGTGCTGGATCTCTACCGGTGTCGGTTCTCCAAGACCGGTAACCAGAGATTCCGCCAGGTTGGCACTGACATATTTCTTGCCCAGTGCCAGCTTCTGCAATGCATCGATGATTTCGCTGATGAGGCTCCCCTTGGTCAGGTAACCTGATGCTCCCGATTTATAGGCCCTTAGCGCATACTGCTCTTCCGGGTGCATGCTGAGGATGAGTACCGGCAGTTTGGGCCTTATCCTTTTCAGTTCTGCCAGGGTGTCGAGCCCGTTACGACCGGGCATGGAAATATCGAGGACCACCAGGTCATAGTCGTTTTCCTCCACTTTGCGCAACAACTCCTGACCACTGCTCGCCTCGTCGCTGACAATCAAATTGACGGTTGTGGCGATGACCTGCTTGAGACCCTCGCGGAATATCATATGGTCATCAGCTATGATTATTTTCTTGGCCGTAGACATCTCAGTTCTCCTTTGCTTTGACCGGCACCCTGACAAAGATCGTGGTTCCTTTCTCCGGATAGCCGTAGATCTTCATCCTGCCGCCGAGGATC
Organism: Geobacterales bacterium; assembly: GCA_038206285.1. Lineage (GTDB taxonomy): Bacteria > Desulfobacterota > Desulfuromonadia > Geobacterales > DSM-12255 > VEOV01. The sequence goes on along the minus strand of JBBRBA010000052.1, from coordinate 16,834 downwards.
AATACCCGCTCCCGAATGCCGATGAGGCCGATAGATGAAGAAGAGGCAATCTCCTCCTGAGTAACGCCCCGGCCGTCATCGCGGATCGTCAGGACATAACTCTGTCGCCTCTCCACCAGGTACGCCTCGACGTTCGTGGCCTGAGAATGGCGCTGAACATTGGTAAGCGACTCCTGGAAGATCCGGAAGATTACTATTGCCACATCAGGAGGGACCGCTTTATCCATCAGGAGAACAGTGATCTTGCAGTTGACTCCTGATCCCTTTATGAACTCCTTGCATTGCCACTCCAAAGCATCCGGCAGTCCGAGGACTTCGAGCATCGCCGGTCGCAATGCCGCTGATATCCGCTGAACGGTCTTGATCCCTTCCCCGAGCATGATCTCCATTCCCCGTATTTTGAGTACCAGCTTCTGGTTATCCGGGCATTCAGTGGCCAGCAATGACACCCCGATCTGGATTCTGGCAAGCAACTGCCCCAATTCATCGTGGATTTCACGGGCGATTGCCTTGCGCTCTTCTTCACGGATGGACTGGAGGCTGGCGGAAAGGTTGCGCAGTTTTCTCTGCGAATCGCGCAGCGTATCCTCCAGCAGGTTGCGGTTCGCAATTTCCTCCCTGAGCATCCTGTTAAGCGTCAGTAACTCGGTAGAGCGCTCCTGCACGCGACGCAATTCCAGATCATCCTTGGCGATCAGGATCTGAGCCTCCAGCCGCTTGCGCTCGGTGATATCGATGATCACGGCAAGACATTCATCACCGGTGGCTGACGCCATTGCCACAATCTTCACCGGAGTTGACGGGCGAAGTCCATTCGGGTGAATGACCACCTCGCAATGTGCTTTCTGCTGGTGGTCACTGAATACCCTTGCCAGCATATCATTAAAAAGTCTTTTGTTTTCGGCCGAGACAAACATGCCGAGCCTGCGGTTCATCAACCTGGAGCGCTCTTCCCCGAGAAGGCCGGCGCCGGTAAGATTCACTCTCCGGATAGTTCCATTCGGGTCGAGGGTACAATAACCGACCGGCGCGAAATCGTAGAGCTCGGTGTAATTCTCCAGCAGCGCCTCACCCTGGTCTCTGCTCTGGCAGAGTTCCAGGTTTTGCAGTTCGAGCTCGATTTGATGAACCTGCAGCTCATGCAGAAGCCGCCGCACCGCAAAATCGGACATGCTGGAAACCGTCTCCGGCTCAACCGACCTTAAACGCGCTTCAGCATGGTGGCGTAGTTCGATTGACTCTTCAGACTGAACCCTGTCTTTACTATTACCCATTAATGACTTTCTCCGCTAATCCTGAACAGTACTATACCGAATGGAGTCCATTTTGTCTTGAATTAATTACTGCGTCAAAGAGGCTGTTTGTAACACATTGTCGTTTTTTTCGATACTGAACCGGCAATGACAGTAGCTAGCTTGATTGTGGTCCGGCTTCAGTAGAGGGAGAATAAGAAATGTCAGCTTTTGCTATTGGAGATCATGATGCTGCCACCTCAGCATTATTGAATCAGGCAGTAAGCGTTTGTCCTATGCCGGCACTATTTGGTTAATAATATCAACATCAATATCCATGGCAACAATCTGCCACTCAGGTCAATTAAATTATTCTGCCATAGGACAATTTTATTTTAATTCATGTAAATCCTATAACACAAACAGACAGACTCCAATACTCAAGAGAACCATGGTCGGGTATCTTAAGTAGCATATAATACACTGAACCTACCTTCTCATTTTATTAGCGGATTTTGTACAGATCAATTCCAAAAGGAGGCAATAAAAATGTAGCTATTTGCAGTTCTTGGCCATTGCCTTTGAACTGCCCGGCGCTGTTAACCCCATGTCTGTTGATTTACTAAAACGTGACAATGAGAAAGGAGATACACATGAACAGATTCAAGAGCCATTCCAAACGATTTATGTGGTTTATCGCACTGCTGCTGCCCATTTTTATGGTCGGTTGCGCCGACAAGAAAGGAGGAGCCACCATCACCACACTCAGATCCATTGTGGTAACGCCTGCAACGGCCTCCATACCGGTTAGCGGCACACAACAGTATACGGCAACGGCGATATACAGCAATGGGTCATCCCGTAACGTGACAGCGACCTCCAGCTGGGCTTCAGGCACGCCCGGCGTTGCCACAATCTCGTCGTCCACCGGCGTCGCTGTCGGCCTTGCCACCGGCACGTCGCTCATTACTGCCTCTTTCGACGGCAAGACCAGCCAACCGGCAACATTGACCGTGAACGCCGCAACATCGGTGTCGTTTACGGTAACACCCGCAACAACCACAATACCGGTTTCCGGTACCCGAAAATATCAGGCGCTTGAGACATTCAGCAATGGGTCAACCTTCGACAGGACTGCACTTTCTAACTGGACTGCGCCTGATCTCGTCGGCGTTGGCGTTGCCACAATCGCGAACAGCGGCGCCAATATCGGCGTCGCTACCGGCACCGCCGTTGGCCAGGCGCTCATTACTGCCAGATACAACGGCAGGACCGCGACAGCCAACTTGACTGTGAACGCAGCAACATCGGTGTCACTTACGGTGACACCGGCAACAACCACAATTCCGATTACCGGAACCCGCAAATATCTGGCACTTGAGACATTCACTGATGGGTCAACCTTTGACAGGACTGCACTCTCTAACTGGACTGCGCCTGATCTCGTCGGCGTTGGCGTTGCCACAATCGCGAACAGCGGCGTCGATATCGGCGTCGCTACCGGCGTCACCGTTGGCCAGGCGCGCATCACTGCCAATTACAACGGCAAGACCGCGACAGCCATCTTGACAGTGAACGCCGCAACATCGGTGTCGTTTACGGTGACACCGGCAACAACCACAATACCGATTACCGGTACCCGAAAATATCTGGCACTTGAGACATTCAGCGATGGGTCAACCTTCGACAGGACTGCACTCTCTAACTGGACTGCGCCTGATCTCCTGGGCGTTAACGTTGCCACAATCTCGAACAGCGGACTCACTATTGGCACCGCTACCGGCGTTTCCGCCGGCCAATCTACCATCACCGCCACATACAACAGCAAGACCGCGACAGCCATCTTGACTGTTACCGCAGCAGCATCGACAGGTTTTACGGTAACACCTGCAACAACCACAATACCGATTACCGGAACCAGGCAATATATGGCGCTTGAGACATTCAGCGATGGGTCAACCGCCGACAGGACTCAGCTCTCCGTCTGGACTGCACCTGATCTCCTGGGCGTTAACGTTGCCACAATCTCGAACATCGGCCTCACTATCGGCACCGCCACCGGCGTTTCCGCCGGCCAGGCGACCATCACTGCCAAATACAACGGCATGACCGCTACAGCCATCTTGACCGTAACCGCAGTCGTCCCCGGCCCCGGCCCCGGAGCGGCAGGCGCGGTTGACCTTAAGTCGGCTGCCCCGTTCGGGCTTATTGCGTACAACGCGATCACCAACGCAGCTGGCCTGAATAGTCATATCTATGGAGATGTCGCGTTGACTCAACCTGGCCCTGGCGGGACTATTGCAAGTGTAACCGGACCCGGGACTAATGATTTTGGCTTTCCGACATTGCTGAAATCATCTATTGTGACCGACAGTGCCGGTGTGACCCCAGGAATGATAACCGCTGCAAACAATGGCGCACCAGCTAATATTGCTGCCCTGCCGCAGCTGCTAGTCGACTTGGGACTCGTGTATAATGATCTCTTTAACCGCGCGGCGCCACTGACACAGATAACAAATCCGCTGTCGGCGTCCGGGATCAGCGGCGGCACTTTCAATGCTCCCGCAAACGATCTAACCGGGTATATCCTCAGCCCGGGCATCTATACAGCCACGGGCACGTATGGTCTCAGTAATCTCGCCGGTCCTCTTGTGCTCGACGCAGGGGGCAATCCGAATGCGGTCTTTATCATCCGGTCAACAAATGTCGGCCCGTCCGGCTTTACCTCGACAACGGGTAGCGTTGTCCTGCAAAACGGCGCCCAGGCGAAAAACGTTTTTTGGGTGGTGGATAATCTGACCGTAGGGGCGGGCACCTTCTTCCAGGGGACCGTAGTGGCAGGTCATGCTATCACGCTACTTGCGCACGCTAACGTGGAAGGCAGAATGTTGGCAGGAGCACTCGGTCTTGTGAGCGGTGCGCTCACCTTGACCGACACGAATGTCATTACCGTGCCCAAATAAGGCATGAGATGAGTTATCCGCTGTAAACGCTGGATAGTTAGCACCCGGTGCTGTCCCGTAAGTTGAAATACGGGACAGCACCGGAATCTGCCGACTGACAAGATGCAAGCTCTGAAAGAAGATATCCAATTAACATAACAGGAGGCACCAATGAGAAAACGATTGATAAGAAAAAAATTGACGGGGTTACTGCTAAGCTTCTCCCTGCTTGCAGTCGCCACTCCGGGATTTGCCGAGAACCGGTCCGGTGCAATCACCCTCACCCCTTTCGTTGGCGGCTATACATTTGAACATAAAAAGTCGGACAAAGGTGAAGCATACCAGGACCTGGAGACCAGCCCGATCTTCGGCCTGCGTGCCGGCTACAATTTCACCGAGAACTGGGGGGCCGAGGCAACCTTCGGCTACATTCTCGCCGAAAACAGGAAGCCTAATTACCCGGAAGCCGATGTATATACCTTCGGCATCGATGCCCTTTACCATTTCAACCCGAAAGGCACTCTTGTGCCGTACCTTGCAGCAGGTATCGGCGGCATGATTCATGAGTACAAGCCCAATAGCGTCGGCTTCTACCCCGAGTACAACGTCAACTACGGAGGCGGGATCAAGTACTTCGTCACCGATAACGTGGCTCTGCGCGGCGACGTCCGCCACGTCTTCCTCCCCGATGATTCCCTCAACAACCTGGTCTACACGGCAGGCGTGACCTTCCAGTTCGGCGGCGTGAAGCCTGCCGTCAAGGCAGCCGCCACCTGTCCGACTGCTCCGGCCTGTCCGCCGCTGGTCCAGGCCAAAGACACCACCACACCCTATGTGACTCTTGCTCTCCCCTATAACGGCTCCGTTGATGTGCCTGTGCAGAGAAGGGTGCGCGTAGCCTTCAACGAGGCAATCGACCCGGCAACGATCAACTCGCAGACATTTATCCTGAAGCAGGGAGACAAGTCCATTCCCGGTAGAGTGGTAGCACCCACCGACACTACGGCGAGCTTTACCCAGGATGGCGATCTGGCTCCGGATACCCTCTATACCGGCTGGGTAACCACCGGCGTCAGGGATCTTGCCGGCAATACCATGGCAAAGGACTATGTCTGGAGCTTCAAGACAGCGGCAACAGCCAAACCCGTGGTCGAAAAGAAGACCATCTACATCAGCAAGCTGGTCATGCTCGAAGATGAGCATTTCGAATTCGACAGGGCGACCCTCAGTCCGGCAGGTAAGGAATTGATGCGAAAGAATGTCCAGATCATGAAAGACAATCCTGACCTCAAAGTCCGCATAGCAGGGTACGCCTCTGCGGCCGGCAGTACGGAATACAACCAGGCTTTGAGCGAAAGAAGGGCAGATGCGGTCATGGCCTTCATGGTCAACGAAGGAGGCATTGCGACTGCCAGGCTTGATTCAATCGGCTATGGCGAGACCAGACCGGCAGAAATTGAAGTGAATCCTGCAGATCGTGAATCAAAGGCTGCCAAGGCGAACAGAAGAGTCCTTTTTGAAATCATCGACAAGTAAAGAAGCAATAAGGCAGGGGGGCGGAAAATCGTTCCGGAATGGTTCGTCCCCCTGTCTGCCGTAACTACTTAGACCGTCACATATGAAGCCAATCAAGGAGTTCACAATGAAATTCAGAAACCAGCTTGGAACCATTATCGTCTTTATGCTGCTCGGAGCAATTACCTGCCTGAGCGGCTGCGCAACAACCGGCATGCAAAGATCCGAAAAGACCGGCACAACAATGAAGGCCGTGGAAGAAGATATACAAAAAGCAGTTGCCCAGGTGGATGTAACCGGAGCGTCTCTGAATGCCCTTGTCATGCCTGGCCAGTCCGATGTCAAGAAGGCTTTCCATAAATACGCCGACAATGTCGACAAGATGGAGAGCTTGGGTAAGAAGCTGTTGGAACACGCCGACAAGATGAGCGCTCAGGGCAAGGATTACTTCGAGGAGTGGCGCAAGCAGGGGAACGCCTACGCAAACCCTGAAATCCAGGCTCTCAGTGAGCAGCGTCGCGCCGATCTGAGTGCGGTCTTCGTCAGAATATCCGAGGCAAGCATAGGCGTGAAGGGCGCGGCCAAAGCCTACCTGTCAGATATCAGGGAAATCAGGACTTACCTCTCCAACGACCTCACACCCAAAGGGGTCGAGGCTATTACCCCGGTTGCCCAGAAAGCCATAACGGATGGCGACAGTCTGAAGAGTGCCGTTAACGGATTGCTCCCCTCTATCGCCAACGCCAGGGCAGAACTGGCTCAGGGCGGGACAAAATAGAGGAGAAGGAGTTAAGGCTGAAGGCTGAAGAAAAAGCTGTTTCGCACATTTAACCTGATTGCCGGCTCCTCTTTAGCTTCAACCTTCAGGCTCTCAACCTTCAGCCTTTAACTATCAGCAATTGAAATAAATCAAGCGGGGGTAGCCATGATGGACAAACGAAAAGCGTACGAAGAAAAACTCACTGCGCAGCTGGAGGAATGGAGCGCGCAGGTCGCTCTGCTCAAGGCCAGGGCGAACAAGGCTTCGGCCGAGGCCAGGATTGAATACAACGAAGTCATCGAAGCCTTGCAGCAAAAGCACGACGAGGCCGGGAAGAAGTTGAAGGCTTTGCAGGTCGCCAGCGATGAGGCGTGGGAAGGCCTCAAAACAGGCGCAGAAAATGCCTGGACTGAGATAAAAACTGCCTTTCACAATGCAGCCTCAAAGTTTAAATAGGCGCTAACGCGGCTTCCGGCATTTACGCCTGCCATAAAACCGGAAGCCGTGAAGCCTGAACTTGAGGAGAGCGGTTCAGGCCGGGACTGACCGGGGAGTTCCGTCTCCGATAAAAAATTCAGAAACAAATAAAGAGGCCTGAAAATGAAATTTATACCCAAGCATTTTACCGTTCTGATGATGACCCTGGTCGCTCTGTTTATGACCAGCATGACTCTGATCGCCTCCGAAATGGATGACCGCATCGAATCAGCGGCTAAAAAGTCGTATGTATTCAAGACCTACCTGAGTGGAGAAGATATTAAGATCCAGTCCAGGGACGGCGCCGTCACCTTGACGGGGAAAGTCTCCGAAGAATCCCAGAAAGCACTGGCATCTGACACCGTGGCCAGTATGCCGGGGGTGAAAAGCGTCGATAACAAGCTGGAGCTCAAAGGCACGCCACCCACTACCAACTCGGATGCATGGCTCACTGCGAAGGTGAAAACCACTCTCCTGTTCCATCGGAGCGTGAGCGCCGGCACTGCAGTTGACGTTAAAGGGAGCATTGTAACCCTGCGGGGAGAGGTTGCCAGCCAGGCGCAAAAAGATCTGACTACCGAATATGTCAAGGATGTTGAAGGGGTCAAAAACGTAATAAATGAGATGACAGTGTCAACACCTTCCAAAACCGCGAAGACATCGGTAGGAGAGGACATTGATGACGCGTCCATCACTTCCCAGGCCAAGATGTCGCTGCTGTATCATCGCTCCACCAGCGCCATCAACACCAAGGTCGAGACGAGCAAAGGCGTGGTCACGTTATATGGCAAGGCAAGGAACGGAGCCGAAAAGGATCTGGCCACCAAACTTGTCAACGACATAAGCGGAGTGAAAAGCGTAACCAACCGGATGACCATCGAATAAGAGCCGTGCCGGATGCATTAGTGCGTCAGCCCGCAAGGGTAGTCAAGGGGGACAGTTCCTTTTCCGATAGCTGTTGAAAAGTTGCTGCCCCCCTTTCCCCCTCCCCGCCCCTTTTCCCTACCTGCAAGTCAGTCACGACCCGGAGTTGAAGTCATCGTTCGATACGATACATGCCTGATCGCAATTTGCGCTGCCATAGGACAAGTTCAGATTTGGTTCACGGAAGTCCTATGAAAGATACAGACATACTCCAATATTTAAGCGAACGACGATCAAGTATATTAATGCGTAGCGAATGAACCTGATTAACCTTGTCATTTTCACAACTTGAAGATATTGACCGTTTCAGGCTGCCCACAGGGTGACGAAGAAGTCCGGATAAAAGGGACGTTTCCGGATGAACCGCAAATATGGAGGCAACAAAATGAATAAAGTACTATTGATGGCAATCCTTTTGTCATTGGCAATTGCCGTTCCTGTTCCGGCCATGGCAGGGATAGATGTCAGTATCGGGATTTCACTGCCACCACCCATTGTATTCGTGGCGCCTCCGGATGTGATGGTGATGCCCGAAACGAACGGTGTGTACGTTGTTCCCGACATAGATTCAGACATGTTTTTCTGGAATGGCTGGTGGTGGCGCCAATGGGAAGGTCGTTGGTATCGTTCTTATTATTATGACCGGAGCTGGGCGTATTACAGCAATGTTCCAAGTTTTTATTTTGATGTAGACCCGGGTTGGAGGGGATACTACGTAGACCGTAACTGGTACGGACAAAGGTGGGACTATGAACGTATCCCCCAGCAAAGACTTCAGCAGAACTGGAAGAGTTGGCACAGGAATCGACATTGGGAACGGCAGGGAACATGGGGCGTCCAGAGCTATCAGCCGCGAACGCAACAACAGAGACAGGAATTAAGGCAGAAAAGGCAAGTTCAATATCAACAGAGGCCTGAGGTTCAGCAGCACCAACAACAGAGACCACAGCTGCAAAAACAACAGCAACAGCAGCAGCAGAAACAGAAACAAGACCAGAAGAATCAGCAACGGCAACAGCAGGGTCAAGTCAGACAGCAGCAGGATCAACAGAAGCAGGATCAAAAGAGACAACTGAATCAGCAGAAACAGAAACAAGACCAGCAAAAGCTGCAGCAGCAGAATCAGCAACGGCAGCAGCAGGGTCAGCAGGGTCAGCAGAGACAGCAGCAGAAGCAGCAACAGGATCAGCAAAAGTTGCAGCAGCAGAATCAGCAACGGCAGCAGCAGGGTCAGCAGAGACAGCAGCAGAAGCAGCAACAGGATCAACAAAAGTTGCAGCAGCAGAACCAGCAACGGCAGCAGCAGGGTCAGCAGAGACAGCAGCAGAATCAACAAAAGCAACAACAGCATCAGCAACAAAAACCACAGCAACCTCAGGGAGGGCAACAGCACCCGCAGCCTCAAGGAAAACCTGAAGCAGGCGGTGAAGAGCATAGAAAGTAGAAGGCAAAGAAGCTTAACAAAATTGCCAGCCATATAAATATCTGTCGTGTAGACCACGGAAAGAAGAATGCCAATGAAAACAAAGTATGCCGTAATTCTGATGATGGCTCAGTTCGCGCTGTTGGTGACCGGCATGTCTCCGTACGCCGCCACAACGGATGACCGCATCAAATTTTCAATCCAAAAGTCGTATGCGTTCAAGACCTACCTTAGTGGCGATGACATTAAAATTCAGTCCAGGGACGGCGCCGTCACCCTGGAGGGGACAGTCGCCGATGAACTGCATAAATCATTGGCATATGAGACTGTGACCGGCATACCCGGCGTCAAAAATGTGCACAACATGCTGGCGCTCAAAGAGGCATCCCCCACCACCAACTCGGATGCGTGGATCAGTGCGCAGACGAAAGGCACGCTCCTCTTCCACCGGAGCGTCAGCGCCGGCAAGACTGAAATTATTGTCAAAGACGGCATCGTCACGCTGCGAGGCATGGCTGCCAGCGAGTCCCAGAAAGAACTGACGACCGCTTATGCCCGGGATGTTGAAGGGGTCAAAGACGTAAAAAACGAGATGACTGTATTAATGCTTTTGAAAACAACAAAAACGCCGCCGAATGAATCCATCGATGATGCTTCGATCACCGCCCAGGTGAGGATGGCACTGCTGTCACATCGTTCGACCAGCGCCATCAACTCCAGGGTCGAATCGAAAAAGGGTCTGGTCACATTATCGGGCAAGGCAAAGAACGCCGCTGAAATCAAGCTGGTCAGCAGACTCGTGAATGACATAACCGGAGTGAAGAAGGTCCGGAACAAGATGACCATCGAGTCGGCAAAATAGAGCCTACCGGCCGGCTGGCCGGTAACGGCCGGAGCAACACCTGTTTGAAGTAATCACATGTTTTGCTGTAGTGTCTCCATCCGGAAACCCGGATAAATAAAACTGTAAATTGGAGGAAATCATGCTCTGGACAATCTGTATGGTACTGATAATACTGTGGCTTTTAGGTGTAGTTACCTCATATACCATGGGCGGACTGATCCATATTCTGCTCGTAATCGCCATTATAGTGGTGCTGTTACGCGTCATTCAAGGGCGCAGAGCCCTGTGAAAGAGCGGCTGCCGCTATGAATTCTCCGCATGGAACGGTCAAGCGCTGAACTTCACTGCGCTCTGCCGTAATCTTGCAAACCCGTGCAAAGGAAGCTACCGTATGAAACTTCTGGGATTATTAATAATCTACTCCCTCACCCTGCTCCCCGTGTCAAGCCTTGCGGCAGACGAAGGTTACGGCTACCCGATCCCCGGCTCCTACGAGGCTACCATCCTCGGAACGCCTGCCACTCTCATGCCCAAACTCCCTACCGGAATAAACATCAGGCAGCTCCTGCTCGATGTCATCCCGGGACGCGAGAAGCCGCCGGTCTTCTTTTACGACGACGGACTGCGCTGCAGTTTCGTCAGACAGGACAAAAAGGCCCCGCTGGTTTTCCTGTTGGCCGGATACGGCTCCAGCGGCCAGGACCCCAAGCTTCATACCATGATGAAGGCCTTCTACCAGGCAGGGTTCCACGTCATTACACTGCCGTCTCCTTCCAATGCCAATTTCATCATCTCCGCTTCCCAAAGCCGTATCCCCGGTGACCTCACCGAGGACGCGGAGGATATCTACCGGGCAATGGAGAGCGCCTGGAACAAGGTTAAGGGGGAAATAGAGGTAACCGATTTCAACCTCTGCGGCTATAGCATGGGGGGGACCCAGTCCGCTTTTGTGGCCAAACTGGACGAAGAGCGCAAGGTGTTCAATTTCCGCAAGGTTCTCATGATAAACCCGGCGGTAAACATTTACAGCTCGGCAAACAGGTTCGAGGCGCTCCTGAAGAATATTCCCGGAGGAGCAAAGAAAGAGGGGATCTTCTTCAACAGGATGCTGGCCAAGCTCGGCAAGCATTACAGCTACGGCAATTTCATCGCCATCAACGACGATTTCATCTACTCGATTTACGAGGAGAAACTCTTCTCAAAGGAAGAGACCGCCGGGCTTGTAGGACTCGCCTATCGCATCAATATGGCCGGCATGATCTTTGCCTCGGATGTTATGACCGGTGGCGGCTACGTTGTGCCGAAAAACAGGATACTAAAGTCAACCGATTCTCTCTTCGACTATTTCCTGGTCTCCACTCATTTAAGTTTTATCGACTTTTTCAACGAGCAGTTCTATCCCTACTTCCAGAACAAGCGGGCGGGGCTGAGCAAAGAAGCGCTGATAGCCGCCGAAAGTCTCCAGAGCATTGATGAATATCTCCGCTTAACGCAGAAATTTGGCGTGATGACCAACGAGAACGACTTCATCCTGGCGCCGGAGGACCTCGCCTACCTGAAGGAGGTATTTGGAGCGCGGGCCAGGATCTATCCACGCGGCGGGCATCTGGGTAATCTGGAGTTCAAGGACAACCTGGCCTACATGGTCGGCTTCTTCGCCCCGGAAGGAGGCAAACCATGATACCTCATAAACTGCACAGACTGCCCCTGACAACCTTCCTCCTGATGCTTTTTCTGCTTTTGTCCGGATGCGCCGCTATCCGCACCGCGGAAATCCCTCCGAAGCACAGCATTGACGAGTTCAAGGATCAGCGCTTCGCCGACGTTGCCGATCCATGGGAGGGATTCAACCGGAGCATGTACGGTTTTAACTTCTACTTCGACAAATACCTCTTTCTACCGGTGGTAAACAGCTACGAGTTCATTACTCCCGTCTTCGTTCAGGATCGGATCTCCAGTGTTTACAACAACCTCGGCGAAATCCGCAATTTTTCCAACAGCCTCTTTCAACTTAAGGGGATGGAATCCCTGAAAACTCTGGGACGATTCGCCACGAACAGTACCATCGGTATTGGCGGCTTATTCGATCCCGCCACCAGTTTCGGTCTGAACCGCCAGAATCAGGACTTCGGCAAGACCCTTGGCTACTGGGGCGTCGGTTCCGGCCCCTACCTGGTTCTGCCCGTGTTCGGCCCTTCGTCGGTGCGCGACACCGGCGGACTCACCGTTGACAGCGCCATTACCTACGGGATCTTCACAGTGGCTGATCCGTTCACCAATTCCGGCTACGACCTGGCCATCTCGGCAGGCATAGGTGCCCTGGAGGCAATCGACATGCGCCATCAGCAGAGTTTCAGATACTTCGAAAGCGGTTATCCCTTCGAGTACTACATGGTTCGCTTCATCTACCACGAGAAGCGGGAACTGGAATCTGCCAAACCTCCCGAAAAACCGGCTGACCAGGCGGTAGTGGAGCAAATAAAAAATTAAAAGGAGTCAGTTTATGTCAATTTCACGGAAAGGTTTTTTGGTATTTTGCAGCGTCATGATCATCGCTTCTTTCACTGCCTGTAAAAAGGAAGGCCCGGCCGAGCGTGCCGGCAAGAGTATCGACGAAACCGCTGAAAAAGCCGGGAAACAGATAGATAAAACGACTGAAAAAGCCGGTGATAAGATCGAGGACGCGGGCAAGAAATTGAAGGAATCCGTTAAATAAGACGGAGACATGCCGAGGCTGAGGATATTCTGTCATGGACAAGAAAACAAAGTACGTCGAAAAACTCTCTGCGCAGGTGGTGGAATGGGATGCACAGCTGGATCTTCTCAAGTTCAAGGCGGAGAGCGCAGCAATAGAGTTGCAGTCCGAATACAGCGGGGAAATAGCTGCTCTGCGTGGCAGGATAAAAGAAGCCGAACTGAAGCTGCAAGGGATATCGGCCGCCAGCGACGATACCTGGGAGGAGCTCAAGGCAGGAACCGACAATGTCTGGGATGAAGTCAGGGCCGATTTACATGACGCTATCCTGAAGATCAAATGAGTCCTGCTGATAAAAGCAACAAAGGGGAATTATTATGAAGAAATCATCAATCATATCGTTTATTGTGATGATTGTAACAGCCATGATGCTTTCCGGCTGCATCCTGCCGCCGTTTCCGGACGGAGATGGCGGTGGCCACCGTGACCACGGTCGCGGCGGCGAGCACAGAGGTGGCGGTGAAGGCCATCGCGATGGTGGCGAACACCACTGACAGGAGACCGCTTATGTTTTTTCGTATTTTCCCGGCAATCATGTTGAGCGTGCTGCTGGGGACCGTTGCCTTTGCCGATAACGGCTTCAAGGAAGGTGGCAAGGAGGTCGGGCAAGGGTTCAGGAAGATCGGCAAAACCACCGCAAAAGCTGCCAAAACAACCGGCAAGGCCTTCCATAAAGCGGGCAAAGCAACCGGTAAGGCTTTCCAGAAGGCAGGCAAAGAAACCGGTGAGGCCGTCAAGGGTAAATAGTTGCCCGGACAAAGACAGTTTCTCATCAGGAAACTTCGGATGAGAAACTGCTGCTTGCCGATTCGGCAACATCTTTTCGGGACAAACTGCAATTCAACCCGTCAACGGTTGATCCAGACCAGATAATGAAAGGGACCTACTATGCATAAACATTCATTACGCACTCTCTTGCTGCTGACAGCAACAGTCACCATGTTCAGCGTCACACAGTCTCAGGCCGGGCACGGCCTGCCGCCGCTACCGCCATTACCTCCGCTGCCGCCGCCTCCCGGTGTAAGCGTGCAGATAGGCGGTTTCCTGCCCGCCCCCCCGGGAGTTCACGTCTATGTGGACGGCGACCGCCATTACTACCGCGAAGGAGACCGGCGCGTTTACCTGAAGAGAGATAAGAAGCACTACAAGAAGCACCGGGACAATGGCTATCGGGATCACGGGGAGGGCCACGGCAAGGGCAAACACGGCCATTGATTCAGCCGCCTTCTCTGGCCTAGCTGCACCCTGGTGACCCAAGGAGATCCATGAAGACCCTGGTAGACCTTTTCGAGACGTTCAAGCCTCTGGGGGACAAAACCGCCTTTGTGAACCGGACCGGCGTGCGGCGCTTCGTGGTTTCCTATGGGGAACTCTCCGACCTTTCCCTGAAAATGGCAAATCTCCTGGCGCAAAGCGGCGTGGCGCCTGGAGACCGGGTGCTCATCTGGGCACCCAACTCCCCCTGGTGGGCGGTTGCCTACTGGGGCATCATCATGCGCGGCGCAGTCGCCGTGCCGGTGGACTTCATGTCCGACCGGGTACGGGCGGAAGCCATCCGCGACCTGACGAAAGCCAGGGTCGTTATTCAGAGCCGCTTCAAGCCGGAACGTATGGCTGCAGCGACGTCGCTGCTCCTGGAGGATCTCCAGTACCTGCTGGAAGACGTTCAGCCGATCAATGAGACGGCCCACCCTCTTCCCGAGGATATGGCGCAGCTTATCTACACCTCCGGAACCACCGGTAATCCCAAAGGGGTTATCCTTACCCACAGGAACCTGATCGCCAACATGACCCAGGTAAACCGGCAGGTACCGATCATTACCCCCGCTTTCAGATTCCTCTCCCTGCTGCCGCTCTCCCACATGTTCGAACAGATGGGTGGCTTTTTCACCCCCCTGTATCATGGCGCTTCTGTCGTCTATCTGCGCACCCTCAAACCTTCCGCGATCATGGCTGCGCTTGCCGAGGAGGAGATCTACATCATCATGTCGGTTCCCCGCCTCATGCAGTTGCTGAAGACCACCATCGAACGGGAACTGGAGGGGAAACACCTGTCCGCGCTCTTCCGAACGATGTCCCGGATTGCGGTGTGGCTTCCCAGAGAGGTGCGCCGGCTGCTATTTTTTCCGGTACAGAACAAGTTCGGCAGCGAATTTACCGCCTTCATTTCAGGGGGCGCTCCGCTCATGCCGGAGGTTTTCAATTTCTGGAACAGCATGGGGTTTACCGTTCTGGAAGGTTATGGCCTGACCGAAACTTCGCCTGTCCTTTGCGTCAACCTCATGGAACAGCAGAAGGCCGGTTCGGTCGGTCCCCCTCTCCCCGGGATTGAACTGAAGATCGTGGACAAAGAGGTCCTGGCCCGTGGTGATAACGTCTTCCCCGGCTATTACGAAAACGAGCAGGCCACCCGGAATGCTTTTACAAAAGACGGCTGGTTTCACACCGGCGACATCGGCGAGATTGCCCCGGACGGCTGGCTTTCCATAAAGGGACGGGAGAAAGAGCTGATCGTCACCGGCGCCGGGGTCAACGTCTATCCCGACGAACTGGAAGCGGTGCTGAACAGGATCCCCGGTGTGAAGGAGTCGTGCGTCATCGGTCTTGACACGGGAGGAGGAGAGGAGGTCCACGCCGTCCTGCTGCTGGATGGAAGCGGTGCGAAGCCTGAGGAGATTATCGGCCAGGCCAACGGCAAGCTGGACGCGATGCACCGGATTACCGGCTCAACGGTCTGGAATGAAGCGGAATTCCCCAAGACCACCACCTTGAAAATCAAGAAGTTTGCGGTGCTGGAGAAGCTTAAAAAAGTTGCCGAAGGGGCTGATGCCGGCTCTTCTCAGGATACCCTGATCAATCTGCTTGCCAGGGTAACCGGGACCGGCGCCGCTGACATCAGCGAGGATTCACTGCTGGTGAACGATCTGGGACTTACCTCCATCGACCGGCTGGAACTGGTCAATTCCCTTGAACAGGAATACCGCCTCGATATCGAAGACTCGCAGATCGGCCCGCAGACCAGAGTTTCCGACCTGCGCCAGATCATTGCCAAAAGGGAAAAGCTCAAGTCTCGCGACCATTTCCGCTTCTGGACCAATTCGGCACCGGTCAGGATACTGCGCATGATCGGTGACGCGCTCATTACCCGTCCCCTGGTCCGATTCTTCGTCACGCTCGAAGTCCGCGGGGCAGAGCGGCTGGAAAAGCTGACCGGCCCGGTGATTTTCGTAGCGAACCACCTCAGCTATTTCGACCAGCCCTCCCTCATGTCGGCGCTGCCCAGGGAGATCCGTTATCACACCGCCACGGCCGCCTGGGAGGAGTTCTTCTTCGGCGACTATCACGGGCTGAACCGTCTCTGGCGGCGTCTTGCCTACGAGTACGCCACCTGGTTTTTCAATCTTTTTCCGCTGCCGCAGACAAGCGGCTTCAGCGGCTCGCTCGGATTCATGGGGAAACTTGCCGACAGCGGCACGAACATCCTCATCTTTCCGGAAGGCGGCCACTCCAGGGACGGCAAACTGCAAAGCTTCGAGCAGGGACTGGGGATCATCGTCAAGGAGCTGGGCATCCCGGTAGTACCGATAAAGATCAGCGGCACCGAGCAGGTCCTGGCACCGGCAGCAAGCTTTCCCAAGCAGGGCAAGGTGACAGTTACCTTCGGGGAGCCGCTCCGGTTCCGCTTCGAGGAACCGGGTGAGATTGTGGAAACAGTGCGCAAGGCGGTGGAGGAGCTTTGAAATATTTATCATTCAAGTCAGGGATTCAATGAACCAGGTGGAAGCATGAGTGGTATATCGATTGAGAATTTGGTGGGGCTGTCGCCGGACGAGGTTGTCAAACGGCAACAACGGGATGGTTTTAACGAATTGCCGACTCAGCAGAAACGGACCGCTCTGGTTATCCTGATCGAAGTTCTGAAAGAGCCGATGTTCCTGCTCTTGATAGCCTGTGGAGCACTG
>JBBRBA010000051.1:0-22913 GCA_038206285.1 Geobacterales bacterium | reverse complement strand
TGATCGGTGTTGATCACTCCCCGGCAATGCTGGAGGAGGCCCGTCGCCGGGTCAGCGGGAACGGCAGCGACACGGTTGAACTCCGCCTCGGCGAGATGAGCCATCTCCCTCTTCCTGATGCCTCTGTTGGCGCTGTTGTCGCCAATATGGTTCTTCATCACGCCGCCAACCCGCCCGCAGTGCTGGCCGAGATCCGCCGGGTACTGGCACCAGGCGGCACGCTGCTGCTGGCAGACCTGGCGCGGCACGAACGGGAGACGGCGCGGGACCAACTGGCTGATCAGTGGCTCGGATTTGAGGCGGCCGAGTTAGCAAACTGGCTCACGGCTGCCGGGTTTGGCGCTGTTGATATTGAGCGAATCGAAGGGTCTGGCGGACAGGAAACGGTATTCCTGATTAGGGGCAGATAATGTATTACGATAATGATTGGGCAGTAGTTGTTCCCATGGCCAACGAAGAGCAGGATTTCGAAACTTTTGTCACGGCACTTGTTACCATCCTGAACCGGTTGCAGGGAGGCACCGTATATTTTGTAGTTGATAACGCTTCAACAGACAATACACTTCACCTCTGTCATCAGATTTCGGCAAAGGACAGCCGGTTCAAGACCATCTGGGCGCCAGAGAACAGAAATGTTGTTGATGCTTATCTGCGCGGTTATCGGGAAGCATTCAATAATGGACATGACATAATAGTGGAAATGGATGCAGGCATGTCCCACGATCCACGCGCACTGCCGATGTTCCTGCGGGTTTTGAACGAGGGGAATGAATGTGCTTTTGGCAGCAGATTCATTAATGGCGGCTCCATGTCAGATTCACCGCTGCGGCGGCGCCTTCTTTCCCGGTTCGGGACATTTTTGGCCAACACTTTATTGAACAGTAACATGTATGACATGACGTCAGGATTCCAGGGGTTTCACTCAAATGTCGTCGGCAAGTTCCTCAACTTCCCGCTGCTCTCTAAAGCCCATTTTTACCAGACCGAGATCCGCTATCTCTTGCGGAAGCACCGTTTTGCGGAAATACCGATTCATTATCAGGCACCATCTCCCAGGGTTTCGAAAAACGCTATCAAAAACTCACTGCAAGTTCTCTTGCATTATGCCTGGATGCGCATTACCGGTCGCGCCCAGATCATATATTGAAAGGTAAACAATGCTAACCGACACAGCCTTGGTCATAACCTCCATTTCACCGCCAAATGCCGCCTTGAAAAATTATGCCGAGCAATCTGCTCGCCATGGTTGCCGTTTCATCCTGATTGGCGACAGCAAGTCGCCGCAGGATTTTGCCCTGGAGCAGTGTGATTTCTGGTCGCTTGAACGGCAGCAAACCATGAGTTTTGCATTAGCCCGCTCCATGCCCGAGCGACACTACGCGCGGAAGAACCTTGGCTACCTGCAAGCAATGGCCGCTGGCATGGAAATCATCATTGAAACTGATGATGATAACTTTGCCAGGGCCGGCTTCTGGTCGCCACGCAAGCCTGTCAAACAGGCGGTGCCGGTAATCGGCGCCGACTGGGTCAATATTTATCGATTTTTTACCGATAACAGGATCTGGCCGCGCGGTTTCCCCCTCGAGTTTCTACAGAAGCCGTTGATTGAAGTGACTGCTGGCGCACAGGAGCTATTCTGCCCGATCCAGCAAGGGCTGGCAGATGTCAATCCTGATGTCGACGCTGTTTACCGCCTGACCTCTCCGCTTCCCCAGAGTTTTGACAAGATGGCCAGTATTGCCCTGGGAGCCGAAAGCTGGTGCCCCTTCAACAGTCAGAATACCACCTGGTTTAGACAGGCTTTCCCGCTCCTCTACCTGCCGGCATTCTGCAGTTTCCGTATGACCGACATCTGGCGCAGTTTTGTTGCCCAGAGAATCTGTTGGCTCAATGGCTGGCATATTCATTTTCATGCGCCGACCGTCTGGCAGGAGCGCAACGAACATAATCTGCTGCAGGATTTCAGCGAAGAGATCCCGGGCTATCTCCACAATTCTGCCATCTGTCGGGAATTGGCGCGGCTTGAGCTGGTGCCGGGAGAAGAACACCTGGCAGTGAACTTGCTGAAATGCTATGAAAAGCTGGTTGCAATGGGGCTCGTGGGAGAGAAGGAGATCGAGTTACTGACGGCATGGAACGAAGATACTGCGCTGCTGCTTACACCGGGCAGATACAGCAAATAATCAGGAGCAGCTAACGTGAACGGTTCGATTCTGAAGAAAATACCGCTATTCCCTTTCGTGGCTCTCGGGATATCGTTTCTGCTGTTTGGCCGCTCTATTGAAAATTATTTCTGTTTTGACGATTTCCGTTATATTGAAAACATCTTCCAGGGACTGAAACAGACGCTGCTTGGTTACAACACACTCCGGGTGGTCAGCAATGTTATCTGGGTCCCGCTCTACCATATGTTCGGCTTCAACCCTGTCGGCTACAACCTGTTCAACATTACGCTCTATGCAGTCAACGCCGTCATTTTCTTCTACTTCATCCTTAACCTGTTCAAGAACCGGACACTGGCATTTACTGCCGGCCTTTTTTTTGTCTTAAGCAGTGTCGGCGCTGATGCCGTATTATGGAAATGTGCCAGTAATTCCTTGCTCTGTCTCTGTTTTTATTTACTGACATTATTGGCATATCTACGCTTTCGCGAGAACAAGCAGCGGAAATACTTGTTCATGTCACTCTTTTTTTATCTGTTTGCCATGTTCAGCAAAGAAGAGGCAGCGTCTTTGCCTGGCATCATCCTGGTGATCGAATATCTTTTCCCCGCGGGAGAACGATTGAAGACGATATTTCTGCGCATGCTCCCTTATTGCGCAATTATCTGCTGCTATCTGCTTCTGCATAAATTGGTATTCAGCTGGTTGGCTCTGGCTCCGCCTGAGCTGGCCAAATTCTACGCAATCCGCCCCGTGTACTCTCTTGCCGGCGGATTAAGTGCATTTTTCCTCCCGCCAACAGGGATAGCGCGCAGCATCAACCCATTGGCCTATTTCGCCGCCCTGGCAGTTCCTGCAAGCCTGCTCCTGGTCAAAGACAGAAAGATTCTCGTTTTTGCCTTTTGCTGGGTCATAATGACATTTTTGCCACAAAGCCTGACATCTTTGGGGCAATTCTCGCCGGAAAACTTTGCCAATTCCATCAGTCGCTATCTCTATATCGTCTCGATCGGACCGGCTCTGGTTTATGCTGCCCTCCTGACCAATCTGCAGGAGCGGTTAAGCGGCAAATTCTTTTGGGTTGTTGCCGCTGCATCCGTCGGCATTTTTTGCTGGATTAATTATGTAAATATCCAGTACCGCGGACGTGAGTGGAAGGAAGAAGCTGCGCCGGTAGAAAAGTATCTTAACGCCCTGGGTAAAATCGTACCGGCTTTCCCGCCGGACTCTTTTATTTATGTGAATAATCGACCGACAGGACGCGCTTTTGTTCAGCAGGCAATGAGAGCCTATTACCGTAATCCGTCCATAACCTGGATCGCAGACCCGGACAAATATCAGCGTAAACCGGGGCAACAGGCTTATCTGATCAATGTTTTCTGGGGGGAAACAGACATTGACGAGATCCGGATATCTGAACCCTGGCCGATTACCGTTGACCAGTAATTTGAATAAAATATCACCCAAAGGAGCGTAAACAATGTCACAGGATTTCATCGTCGCAGACCTGTCCCTGGCAGCATGGGGTCAAAAAGAGATCAAAATCGCCGAAACCGAAATGCCGGGCCTGATGGCAATCCGCGAGGAGTCTGCCGGACAAAAACCTCTCAAAGGGGCAAGGATCACCGGTTCGCTGCATATGACCATCCAGACCGCCGTGCTCATCGAGACCCTGCAGGATCTTGGCGCCGAGGTACGCTGGGCGTCGTGCAATATCTTTTCTACCCAGGATCACGCTGCAGCGGCCATTGCCGCCGCCGGAACTGCAGTCTTTGCCGTCAAGGGAGAGACTCTGGCGGATTACTGGGACTACACCCACCGGATCTTCGAATGGCCGGACAACGGCTTTTCCAACATGATCCTCGATGACGGCGGCGACGCCACTCTACTGCTCCATCTCGGCGCCAGGGCGGAAAAAGACCGCAGTGTGCTCAGCAGTCCCTCTTCCGAAGAGGAGACCATTCTCTTCGCCGCCATCAAGAGCAAGCTGGCTGTTGACCCGACCTGGTACTCCACCCGCCTGGCACAGATCAAAGGGGTTACCGAGGAGACCACCACCGGCGTGCACCGTCTTTACCAGATGCATGAGCGTGGCGACCTTCGCTTCCCGGCCATCAATGTCAACGACTCGGTAACCAAATCGAAGTTCGACAATCTTTACGGCTGCCGCGAATCGCTGGTAGACGGCATCAAACGTGCCACCGACGTCATGATCGCCGGCAAGGTCGCCCTGATCTGCGGCTATGGCGATGTCGGCAAAGGCTCGGCCCAGGCGATGCGCGCCCTCTCCGCCCAGGTCTGGGTGACCGAGGTCGATCCGATCTGCGCCCTGCAGGCGGCCATGGAAGGCTACCGCGTAGTGACCATGGAGTACGCCGCCGACAAGGCCGATATTTTCGTCACCTGCACCGGCAACTACCACGTCATAACCCATGACCATATGGCCAGGATGAAGGATCAGGCCATCGTCTGCAACATCGGCCACTTCGACAACGAGATCGAGGTCGCTGCCCTGGAGAAGTACCAGTGGGAAGAGATCAAACCGCAGGTTGACCATGTCATCTTCCCCGATGGCAAACGGATCATCCTCCTGGCCAAAGGGAGGCTGGTCAATCTCGGCTGCGGCACCGGCCATCCGAGCTACGTCATGTCCTCCTCCTTCGCCAA
The DNA here is from genome assembly GCA_038206285.1 of Geobacterales bacterium. Lineage (GTDB taxonomy): Bacteria > Desulfobacterota > Desulfuromonadia > Geobacterales > DSM-12255 > VEOV01. The sequence goes on along the minus strand of JBBRBA010000051.1, from coordinate 18,084 downwards.
CCAGACCATCGCCCAGATCGAAATTTTCTGCAACCCGGGCAAGTACCCGGTCGGCGTCTACACCCTGCCCAAACACCTGGACGAGAAGGTAGCCAGACTGCAGCTGAAAAAATTGAATGCCGAACTCACCACCCTGACGAAAGAGCAGGCAGCCTATATCGGCGTAGATGTCACCGGACCCTACAAGGCAGAGCATTACCGCTATTGACCCTGAACAGCTTTAGATTGCCATAAGCCGGCGTATCTTTTACTGGCGGCCTCAGTCGATGAGGCCGCCAGTTTTTATCTGCCCGGCGGAACTCCCGGCGGCAGGGATGTCAAGGACCTGCTTTAGCAGTATCAACCTGTTTCAGATCAGGAAGCGATTGCTGGCACGCAAACATGCAACCTTCGGGTTGCCTTTTTACGTGCGCTACGTTACTTATGCTAACATGAGTAAAAAAAGAGCAGGTAAATCAGTCGCGACTGCGGCAAAGTCTGCTGCCGGGCCGGCGATGGCGCTGTCGCCGGCGGTTTTCCATCTGCTGTCAATTTTCTGCATCCTGACAGCCGGGGGATTGGTCTACGCCAACAGCTTTGCCGTCCCCTTTGTGCTCGACGACGTCACCTCCATCCTGACCAACCCGCTGGTCAAAAATTTCGACTTCAGGCTCAAGACCCGTATCCTCGGCGACCTCTCCTTTGCCCTCAACTATCAACTGGGCGGTTTCGAGGTGGCTGGTTACCATGTTGTCAACCTGCTGCTGCATCTGCTGAACGCTTGCCTCGTCTATTCTCTGGTGCAAATGATTTTTCGTACGCCGCTTCTGGCCGGTATTGCCGGAGAAAAACCGGGGCAGGAATCTTCTGCGCCGGTTACTATCGGTTTTGTGGCAGCATTAATCTTTGTCACCCACCCCCTGCAGACCCAGGCAGTAACCTATCTTGCCCAGCGGGTTGCCGTTATGGCAACATCCTTTTATCTCGGCGCCCTGCTCTGCTATGCCGGTTCCAGGCTCTCTTCCAGGCGTCCGGCAGCAACAGGCCTGCTCGGACTCTCACTGCTGCTGGCTCTGGCCGGAGTCTTGGCAAAGGAAAACGCAGTAACAATCCCGCTGGTAATTCTGCTCTTTGAAGTGACTTTTTTCCGGGGCGAACTGCGCAGCCGGCTGCTGCCTCTTGTCTGGTATCTATTGCCGTTGCTGGCAGCGCCCATACTTCTGCTGGGTAAAATCGGTTTCTCTGCCGACATGCTTGACGAAGTGGGTCGGCTGACTGCCGAAAGCGGCGCACCGCCGAGAATGACCTACCTCCTGACCCAGTTTCCGGTGATCGTTTCCTATCTGCGGCTCTTCTTTTTCCCGGCAGGGCAGAATCTTGACCACGATTTTCCGCTACATAATAGCTTGCTCCAGCCTCCGGTAATTCTATCAATTCTGCTGCTGGCAGCTGTTGTTGCCGCCGGCATCGGCTCATGGCTTTCGGCACGACGCGCAACTGACGCTAGGACCGGTCTCTTGGCGCTCCCGGCATTCGGCATCGCCTGGTTTTTCATCGCGCTCCTGGTCGAATCAAGCGTCATACCCATTCGTGATGTCATGTTCGAACACCGGCTTTATCTGCCGTCTGTCGGGCTGGTGACAGGCCTTGCTGCGGCCGGATGGCGGGCGGTGTACAGATGGTTGGGCAGTGATACGAAAAAGACGGCGAAGGGTCTTCTGGCGGTCGGCTGCATAATAGCGCTTCTGCTGGGAGTAGCGACAGTGCAGCGCAACCGTGTCTGGCAGAGTGAAGTGACTCTCTGGGAGGATGTCGTCAGAAAAAGTCCGGCAAAAGGGAGAGGGTATGGAGCGCTCGGCCATGCATATCAGCGAAGCGGACGGCTGAATGATGCCGAAGTGGCGTACCGGCAGGCGGTCAGACTTTCGCCAACGGATCATATCGCGCTGAACAATCTCGGCGCGATCTATCTCAAGCAGAAGCGGTATGATGAAGCTGTCAGAGAGTTGCTGCAGGTGGCAAAACTTTCGCCGACTACGGCAGCCACCCGGTTCAATCTCGGACTCGCCTATGCGGGACTGGGTCGTCTTCAGGAGGCAGAAGCATCTTTTGAGCAGGCATTACGCCTGCAGCCCGATTACCAGGCGGCAGCAGAGAATCTGGCCGTTATTCGCAAATTTTCCGGAAGGGCTAGGGCGCCGTCACCGTAAAGCTGCTGCTCTCTTCGCCGCCGGGATTAACTATCCTAATATCCAGGTTTTTTGATGTCGGGTCGTAAGGATAGCGCCGATAGATCAGCCTGGTGCAACTTACAAAGGCCAGGCTGTCCTGCACTCCATAATAAGAATAACCCATCTGGACCGTCTTCCCGTTAACTACCAGGACGGATCCCTGCTGGAAATTGATCCCCTCAATATTCAAATCGTAATAGTTAACATAATCAGCCCCCTGGCTGACGTTGCGTAGTTCCGGCCGGTTGTTTACCAACAGGGCTACCGCCCCGGAAAGAGTCTCCTCCGGGTTTTTGACCTGCACCTGATGAAGCCCTCCGGGAACCGGCGGTGCGGTAAAGGTCATCTCTTCGCCGGAAATGCGGCTGCTTCTTATCATGGCGCCGTCAAAAACAACTTGCGCCCCTTCAAGAAAATTTTTCCCTCTGACAGCTACCTTCCGGTCATCTCCTGATGCGCAGTACGCAATGCTGTCCGGCGAAACCGAAGTCGCGACCGGCTTTACCGGCACGACCGCAAACGAATATGCCTTGCCGCTTTCGCCTCCATTCTGGCGCAGATAGAGGGCATAGTTCCCGGCAGCAATCTGCGGAATTTCGAAGCTTAGCTGCCGTGACGACAGGAGTTTTACCGGAACCGCTTCGATACCGAGATACAGGACCGTCTCCAGAGTAAAGCCTGTCCCGGAGATAACTACTCTTGTAGCTGGAGCCCCTTGCCCGGGAATTATGCTCAGTATCGGCGGAGACTGCATCGACTCGTCTTCAGCAAAAGCAGTTGTGCACAATACCAGTGCCATAATTAATGCCGTTATGATTTGACGCATAAAGTGCTCCCTGATTTACCGTTAAGAGTCTACCGTAAGTGTAAACCATAATCCCGCCCCGGCAAACAGCAGATTTGCCGCCCAGGCGGCAACCGGCGGCGGGAGCGCTCCGGCCTGTCCCAATGACAGCAGCAGCGCATTGATGATAAAGTAGGAAAAACCGATGAGAATACTGATGCCGACCCCTATCCATACTCCTCCGGAGCGATTATCCTTCAGCGAAAACGGTATCCCGAGGAAAGCCATGATCAGGGCGGCAAACGGCAGCGATAGTTTTGCATGCAGCAGGGTCAGGTAGTGGGTTGCATCATAACCGCTGGCGCTTACTGTCTCGCAGTAGCGTAACAGCGCGCGGAACCCCATATCTTCGGCAGATTTGGCAACGACTTTCAGATCGGCAACCACAAGATCCAGTTTGACAAATTCCTTACTGTTGCTCGATACCGCAACGCCACCAGGCTGAGTAAAAACTCTTTTGGTCAAATTCTGAAACTGCCAGCCGTTGACAGCCGGGATAGCCGTTGCAGCATCAATCCTTGAGACAGGCCTCAATTCCCGGTCAACCTCCCATAACGTGATTCCGGAAAGGGTTGAAGTGTCGGGATTGAAGAGCTTTGCCTGCAGAATCAGGTTATCATCCCGGTGCCAGATGTTGTTCCAGCGGAAAAGAGTCCACTTCTCATATTCCTGCGGCTGCACCTTCTTCATCTCCACCTGTTCGATGTGGCGCATTTTCTCATTGGATGCCGGCGTAACAAACTCCTGCATCAGCAGCAGCATGAGGCTGAAAAGAGCGGCCGTAACCAGCAGCGGTCTGCCGATCTGCACAAGGCTTATACCGCTGCTCCGCATGGCGGTTATCTCGCTGTTTTTTGACAGCGTGCCGATAGCCAGGATCGTTCCCATAAGAACCGCCATCGAAGTTGTCTGGGCGATGATCTCCGGAATCTTGCAGAGGAAGTAGAGCAGAACTGATGTCAGCGGCGCGCCGGCGCGGCTGAATTTGCCAAACTTTTCCATGAAATCGACGAGGAGATAAATGGCAACAAATGCTCCCAGGCAAGTGGCAATCATCCCCAGATAGGTACGCACAAGATAGCGACTGAGAATATTCATCGCCCGCCGCGCCGTTTGAATAAAGTTGTCAGCAGCAGACTGCCCCGGTCAAACAACCAGATGCGCTCTTCCCTGGCGGCCTTGAACAATAGATAGATGCCGCCTGACAGAAATATGATGTTCGGCAGCCAGGCAGCCAGAGCCAGCGGCAAGACAGCCTTCTCGCCAAGTGTCCGGCCGAGCGACTGTACAATATAATAGACAAGCAGCGCCGCAATGCCGAGAGAAAATCCGGCAGACTTGCCGGATCGCCGGTTCTGAATACCGAGCGGCAGAGCGACGATTGCAAATATAAAACAGGCAAACGGAAGCGCAAACCGGCGATGCAGTTCAAGTTCCATGTCTGTCAGCACCTTGGTGGAGAAAATACCCCTCTTCATATTCTGGCGTATTTCGGCAAGTGTCATATCTGCTTCATTCTTTTCAAATGCAGTCCCTGTTTTTGCCAGATCAATCGACAGCGCATATTCTTGAAAATCAAGCTGGCGGTAGATCCCTTTCGGACGTGGCTGATGAATGCTGCCGTCTGAGAGATGAATGTAGAGTTTTTTGTCCTTTTCATCCATTCCCAATGAGCCGGTTTTTGCAAATATCGTCGATACCTCTTCCGGCTTGCGCTCATCCTGGATCATCAAGCCGGAGAGCTTTCCCTTTTGGCCATCATTTTTTTCAATATAGATGAGCAGTCCCGGAATAGTGGTGTTGAACACCTGCTCCTTGAGACTCAGGTTCAATCTCCCCTGAATAACATGGTAAAGCATCTCCTTGAAGGCTGCATTTCCCTTCGGCAGCAGATAGATTGCATTGAATGACGTGAGCAGATAGGCAAAGAGAGCGATCAGCAAAACCGGAGGGAGCAGCCGGTACAGGCTTATGCCGCTGGCCTTCATGGCTATAATCTCGCTGTCTGCCGAAAGTCTGCTGAAGCCGATAAGAACGGCCAGAAGAAGCGCCATGGGGAGGGTAATGATTGCAAAATTCGGCAACAGATAGAGAATCAGCAAAAACACTTCAGAGACCGGCACACCCTTGCTGACAACCATGTCGGCAAGTTTCAGCATCCGCCCCATCAGCAGAACGCCGGTAAAAACGAAAAGTCCGAGCAGAAACGGTGAGAAGATCTCTTTTGCAAGATAACGGTAAAGAATCGGCGGCATGGCGGCATCATACATCAAGGCGGAAAGGATGTAAACGGCTCCGCCTGCTTTCGTTTTCTCTTGCCTGTAACAGGTCGATTGTGTTATATAAATTCGCTGTAGAAATTTCACACGCTTGCCGTCGGCTATGGGGGGTGTCCTGCAAAGGATCCCATGGTTATGGGTATGCGGAGGGGAAAAACCAAATCCAAGGAGAGCAAAAATGTCCAGTATTACCATGAAGGAGCTTCTGGAGGCCGGTGTTCATTTCGGTCACCAGACAAAACGCTGGAACCCGAAGATGAAGCCATACATTTTCGGAGCAAGAAACGGCATCTACATCATTGACCTGCAGAAAACCGTCCGCCTTTTCAAGAACGCTTACAACTTTGTCACCGAAGCTGCCAGGGCAGGCGAAACATTCCTTTTTGTCGGCACCAAGAAGCAGGGACAGGACGCCGTTGCCGAAGAGGCAAGCCGCTGCGGCATGCATTACGTGAATCAGCGCTGGCTCGGCGGCATGCTGACCAATTTTTCCACGGTCAAGCAGAGCATCGAACGCCTGAAAAAGTTCGACAGCATGTTTGCTGACGGCTCTATCGAGGCATATACCAAGAAAGAGCGTCTCCAGTTTGATAAAGAGCGTGAAAAACTTGAAAAGACCCTTGGCGGGATCAAAGGTATGGGCAAGCTGCCGGGTGTCCTCTTTGTAGTTGACCCGCAGAATGAAGAGATTGCCGTCTGTGAAGCCAAGAAACTTGGCATTCCGGTAGTCGCAATTGTTGACACCAACTGCAATCCGGACATGATCGACTATATAATACCCGGCAACGATGATGCAATCCGCGCCATCCGCCTTTTGAGCAGCAAGATTGCCGATGCAATCATCGAAGGTCGCGAAATCAGGGACCAGCAGCTGCAGAACTACAATGAAGGTGATGCTGTTGAAGAAGGCAGCCCGGAAGATGCGGTAGAAGAAGCGTCTGCCGAATAAGAAAATTTACCGGCTTGCGGCATCTGCCGCTATGACCCAGGAGGATAAGGTGAGTATTACAGCTGCACAGGTTAATGAACTTCGTAAAAGTACCGGCGCCGGCATGCTTGATTGCAAAAAGGCCCTTGAAGAGACCGAAGGCGATATGGAGAAGGCGGTAGATTTTCTGCGCAAGAAAGGCCTTTCCGCTGCCGCCAAAAAGTCCGGCAGAGCCGCAACCGAAGGGCTGGTTGCCGCACTGATAGCTGCTGACGGTAAAAGCGGTGCGCTGGTTGAGATAAACAGCGAAACAGATTTTGTCGCCAAGACCGACAAGTTCCTGGCATTTATTGCCGATGTTGCCAACCAGATACTGGTTGCCGCTCCGGCTGACAATAACGCCCTCTTTTCTCAGGATTCTGTCAAAGTGCCTGGCAAAACCGTGCAGACCACCCTTAACGAAGCGATTGCCGTTATCGGCGAAAATCTGCAGATTCGCCGCTTTGCCCGCTTTGCAACTGAAGGGTTTATCGGTTCCTACATTCATGCCGGCGGCAAAATAGGTGTAATGGTAGAACTGTCAGGCACCGGCGATCTGGCAGTTGTTGCCAGAGACGTAGCCATGCATGTCGCCGCTGCCGCACCGCAATTTGTCCGCCGTGAAGAGGTTTCAACAGATGTTCTCGAACGCGAGAAGGACATCTACCGTGACAAGGCAAGACAGACCGGCAAACCGGAGAACATCGTCGAGAAGATCATCGAGGGTCAGATCGGCAAGTTCTACGGTGAAGTCTGCCTCCTTGAGCAGAGCTTTGTCAAGGATCCCGACAAAACCATCCAGCAGCTTCTCAAGGCTGCCGGGGCTGATGTCACGGTAATCCGCTTTGCCAGATTCGTGCTGGGCGAAGGGTTAGAGAAGAAAGAGTGTGACTTTGCTGCCGAAGTTGCAGCTGCTGCTGGCAACTGATTGATTCAGGCCGACCTTCAGGGTCGGCCTTTTTTTCATCCTTTAGTAAGTTAGAAATTACTTTCTGCGTTTTTAGTACGTTAAAAATCAATTCTGCGTTTTTCCAGAAGTTATTTTGTGCACGTACTTATCCCGCCTTCGGGGCTGATCGGAAAATAATTTCGTTAACGCACTTATCCAGTTCCTGGGCTAGGAGGATATAATGGGTGACACAAAATACAAGCGGGTGCTGTTAAAGCTTTCCGGAGAAGTTCTCGGCGGCGAGCAGGGTTACGGCATCGATCCGAAAACAATAACCTCCATTGCACTGGAGATAAAAGACGTAGTTGCCTGTGGCGTCGAGCTTGCCCTTGTTATCGGCGGCGGTAATATCTTCCGTGGCCTTGCCGCCTCATCCAAGGGGATGGATCGGGCAAGCGCCGATTATATGGGGATGCTTGCCACCATGATCAACGCCCTTGCCATGCAGGACGCGCTGGAGCAGATCGGCGTGTTCACCCGGGTGCAGTCGGCGATCGCCATGCAGGAGGTTGCCGAGCCCTATATCAGGCGCAAGGCTATCCGCCACCTTGAAAAAGGGCGGGTCGTCATTTTCGGAGCCGGGACCGGCAATCCCTATTTCACCACCGATACGGCAGCAAGCCTGCGGGCCATGGAAATCGGCGCCGAGGTCATCCTCAAAGGGACCAAGGTTGACGGCGTCTACTCAGCCGACCCGAAAAAAGTGCCTGACGCGGTAAAATTCAAGAGCCTCAGCTATATCGAAGTGCTGAAAAAAGGTCTGGCCGTCATGGATGCTACCGCCACCTCACTCTGCATGGACAACAATCTGCCGATTATAATCTTTGATGTCAGCGTTGCCGGGAATATCCAGCGGGTTGTCATGGGCGAACATATCGGCACAATTGTAAGGGGGGAGTAATTATGACAAAAGATATTATCAAAGACATGACAGATCATATGGTCAAGACTATTGACACTCTTCGCCGTGAATATGCAAAAATCCGGACCGGGCGAGCCTCTACAGCGCTGCTTGATGACATAAAAGTTGACTATTACGGCAACCTTTCACCGATCAGCGCCGTTGCCAACATGGCAGTGCCGGAGGCCAGAACCATCACCATCTCCCCTTGGGAGCCGAAGTTGATCGCCCTGATAGAAAAAGCGATTCTTAACGCGAATATCGGTCTGACCCCCTCCAACGACGGCAAGCTGATCCGCCTTATACTCCCCGCGCTCACCGAAGAGCGGCGCAAGGATATTGTCAAGGATCTGAAGAAAAAAGCCGAAGATGACCGGATCGCCCTGCGCAACATTCGCCGTGATGCCATCGACAAGCTGAAGAAGCTGGAAAAGGACAAGAAGATTACTGAAGACGAACTGAAGCGGGTCGAAAAAGAGGTCCAGGACCTGACTGACAAGCACGTTGCCAAAGTTGACGAAGTGCTTGGCCATAAAGAGAAAGAGGTCATGGAGGTGTAGTTCAGCCCCTCGCAGCTTTCTACGTAGAATTGAAAACGCCCTTCACTTGCCAGAGTGGGGGGCGTTTTGTGTCTGCAGACATTTTTGCCGGCAGAGAACAGGATCATGTTCCGGTTTATGTTGCAACATGCGACAGCTGCTGTACACTAATTTTCATTAGTGAATTGCCAACTTCAATAATCTACGGATGCGATGGCTACTAAAGCGGCATTGGCAAAATTAGCGCGACCGACTCTGACGAAGCCGGTCCAAAGGGAACGACTGTTTGCACTGCTTGATTCAGCGGCACAGCATCCGGTTACCTGGATAACTGCGCCTGGCGGTTCGGGCAAATCGACCCTTGTCGCCAGTTACCTTGATGCGCAGGAGCTTCCCTGTATCTGGTATCAATGTGATGAAGGGGATGCAGACCTCGCCACCTTTTTCTACTACATGGGGCTGGCAGCAAAGCTTGCCGCACCGCGCCACAGGAAACCGCTGCCGCTTCTGACTCCGGAATATCTTGCCGGCGTCCCAACCTTTACCCGTCGTTATTTCGAAATACTTTGCAGTCGCCTCCAGCCTTCCCCGGCAACAGACGGGAGATTGCCCGGGTTTGTCATCGTCCTTGACAACTACCAGGACGTACCGACCGAGGCCGCGTTCCACGACATGATCGCCACCGCACTGACTTCGATCTGCGCCGACATTCATGTTGTAGTCCTGAGCCGGGAGCTGCCGCCCCCCTCACTGGCGCGGTTGCAGTCCAACGGCAAAATTGCAACCCTCGACAATAATGATCTCCGCTTCACCGTCGACGAATCCAGCGAACTGATGGCGCGCCGCCGACCGCTTCCTGACCCGGAACTGGTCGTACGGATGCATGCGCGGACCGAAGGGTGGGTTGCCGGGATAATCCTGATGCAGGAGCGGGCAGGGTTGGAATGGGACGGGATCACATCTTTCGCGGACTTGGCTTCAGACAGGGTCTTCGATTATTTTGCCGGAGAGCTGTTCAATCACAAAGAGAAAGATATTCAGGAATTTCTGCTGAAAACCGCCATGCTCCCCATGCTCAGCGTTTCTCTGGCCGAAAAGCTGACCGGACTCGCAGCTGCCGGGGATATCCTCGCCAGCCTGAACCGCCATCATTATTTTACCGAAAAACTGTCCGGCAGCGGGCAGGACTATCGCTACCATCCTCTCTTCAGGGAATTTCTTCTGAGCAGGGCTGTGAGCGAATTCAGTGCTGATAGAGTGGCGCGGCTGCAAAGAGATGCCGCACTGCTGCTGGAACAGTCGGGGCAGCGGGACGACGCAGCGCTTTTGTACGCAAAATCCGGAGACCATGACAGCCTGGCCAGGATGGTGGCCTGTCACGGAAGGGAACTGCTCCTCCAGGGGAGGAGCCGGACCCTGGCAGAATGGCTCGCCTGTATCCCCGGCGAAATTCTGGATCATGACCCCTGGCTTTTGTACTGGAACGGTATCAGTTCGTTTCCGCTTGACCTCCCCCGTAGCAGGAGTTTTCTGGAAAAGGCCCTGACAGCTTTCAGGGCGGATGGCGATCCCTCCGGCTGCTATCTTGCGTGGGCGGCCATCGTCGACACCCATGTCTTCGGGGACGAGTGGAAGCCTCTGGATGACTGCCTGGTGGATTTTGACGAACTGCAGCGCAGCTTTCCATCATTTCCAACCCTGGACACCGAACTGATCGTCTCATCGCGAATGCTCCTCTCACTCACATTGAGAAAAACCGATCAGCCGCACAGGGTAGAGTTGTGGCTGCAGCGAGTAACCGGCCTGCTGCAACTGAAACCGTCCTTTGATATCCAGATGGATACGGTCTTCTGTATGAGCATCTATTATCTCTGGCGGGGAGAGTACGACAAGAATGCTCTGCTGCTCGAACGAGCGGCGGTCGAGGTTCGTCATCGCCAGCCGTCCCCCTTTGCGCTCATCCGCATCAAGCTGATGAAAGGTATCCATTGCTGGATTACCGCCGGGTATCAGGAGGCGTTGCAGGTCCTCACCGAAGGGCTGGAGATCTCCGCGAACAGCGGCGTCCATATTTACGACTCCCTGTTGTGGAGCTTCAAGGCGGCGGCGGAGCTGGCGCCCGGCAACCTGGCGAACGCTGAACTGGCGCTGCAACAGCAGCTGCGCTCCCTGCTCGGCATGGAGAATGCGCTGAACGTCTTTTTCTATCACGTCAATGCCTCCTGGCTGGCGCTCCTTTGCAACAACCCGTCGCGTGCCGCCGGGCACCTGGAGGCCGTCTCCGGGCAGATCGAACGGATGGGAACCCCTTACTACCGCGCATTATGGCATATCGGCATGGCCCAGGCCGCTTTCATGCAGGGGCGCACCGGCGAGGCGACCACGCTCGTGCGGACGGCCCACCGCATCAGCCTGAGCATGAAGAGCCAGGTCATGGAGTGGTACTCGCTGCTGCTCGAAGCCTGGTTTCTGTTGCAGGACGGCATGCGAAGCGAAGGTTTGCTGGCGCTGCACCGCGGGTTCGGGCTGGGGCGGCGGCACGGCTATCTCCATCTGGAGTTCTATCAGCCAGCGGTCATGGGCTTTCTCTGTGCCACGGCGCTGGAGGAACGGATCGAGCCGGAGTACGTGAAGGGGCTGATCAGGAAGCTTCACCTGGCGCCGCCAGTGACAGACAGCGGTGTCGAACCGTCTGCCGCGCTGCTGGAGGAATGGCCCTATCCGGTCAAGGTCTATACCCTTGGCCGTTTCGAGATCATCAGGGACAGCGAGCCGCTGCCTTTTAGCGGCAAGGAGCAGAAAAAGCCGCTGGAACTGCTAAAAAGCCTGATCGCCTTCGGCGGCCGGGACGTGCCCGAGGAGCGACTGACCGATGTCCTTTGGCCCGATGCCGATGGCGACCAGGCCCGCAAGTCCTTCGAAACCACCCTGAGCCGGCTGCGGCGGCTGCTCGGCAGGGATGACGTCGTCACCTGCCGGACTCGCCAGCTGACCATCAATCCCCTTTATTGCTGGGTGGACAGCCTGGCGCTCCGACATATTTTCGACCGGGCGCAAGCGCTCGCGGACGACCAGTCCGTGCTGTCGTGCGAAAAGGCACTCGGTCTGAACAAAGGAGCTTTCCTCCCTGCTGATTCCGCCTTGCCGTGGGTACTCTCCAGTCGTGAAACCCTTAAGAACCGGCTGCTGCGCATCGTTCTTGCAGCGGGCCGTCAGAATGAACGGGTCGGTGAGTGGGAAAAGGCCTCTGAGCTGTACACGAAAGGGATCGAGACCGACAGCCTGGCCGAAGAGTTTTACCGCCGCCTGATGATCTGTCAAAAGCGGCTCGGCAACCACGCCGACGCCGTCAGGAGCTACAAACGCTGCCGCAGCCTGCTTCAGAGCGAACTCGGCATCGAGCCCTCCCCGGAAACCACCGCCGTCTATACCGCCATCATTCAACAGCAATAATGCCGCATTTGCCGCTCTTCCCCGCGCAAAACTGATCAATACATATTCCATTCTTTAGTTATTTTCCAATCTGTGGGTCATCTGTGGGTAGGCGTGTGCCACCATGTCATCATGACCGAACTATCGACCGCACAAAGTTACCTTGTAAGAATCTACCGCCACGACAGCGAAAATCCGCACAAGCTCACCGGTCAGGTGGAGATGCTGGACGGCAGCAGTAGTCGGACCCCTTTTACCGATCTGAATGAACTGGCGGCAGTGTTGAACCAGGGCGCAGGCAAACGGCAGCGCCGGAAAACGTCAAAGGAACAGCTATGAAGCTCATACAACGGAGTTCACCATGAAGATTATTGACATCACAACCAGGGCACATTTCGTTGCTCTCCTGTTACTGCTGCTGACAGCCGCACTCTGCCCCCCTTGTCCGGCAGATGCCGCGCTGTTCATCGGCAGCAACAGCTTCACCAAGTGCGTCCAGCAGTCGTATTCGGCCGTCACCAGGACGGTCTGTACCCCCCGGCAGGCAGTGAATGTCGGGGTGAGCAATGGGGTCACTGCTGTCCTGATGGCTAACTACAGCGGCGCCGCCGGTCGCGGTAGCGTGGCTGAAACCCTCAAAGTAAGCAAGAGCATGCCCTCCTGGGTCTATCCGCTCCGCTACCTGCACACCGTGGATTATGCGCCAAAAGAGGAGCTGGTCAAGGTGGTCAACAGCCGCCCCGGCATTGCCTCTTGCGTTGATGCTTCGGACGCTGTCGCCCCCACCTGCGGCTGGCAGCTTAATGGCGGGGGCAGTCCCATTGCCGATTCCCAGGGATTCTGCAGCAACCGCGACCTGTTACAGCTGCAGAACTGTGGGCCGGGCGATGCCTGGTGGCGGGGGGAGAAAGAGCTGGGGGCGCAGTCCACCCTGACCGACTCCTTCTCCATCGGCCACTGCCTGCGGCAGTCCGGGGTCAAGTACCGTGGCTACGAGATCGATCCGCCGGTGCGGGAGTTCGACATCAGCGGCGGCGTCTACAGCGGCGAGACCCTGCTCAGCCCCTTCGCGCTCTCTGTTGACAAGCCTTTTTATCGTGATGACCCGGCCAGCGTCACCTATCCGCTGCAGATCTCCCTGGTGGGGCGGGAATCTCCGCAGCCGGTGCCGCTGAACCTCTCCGGCTCCATCCTCTACGTACCGTCTGAGCCTGCCGATGATCCCAAGGTGATCGACTGGACGCACAACCTGCTGCTGGTGCCGCGCACCATGGTGACCAGCGACGGCAGCGGCTGCAATAAGGTGGGGGTCAGTTACGGGGCGTTCCGGCGGCAGGGGGGGGTGGCGGACAGGAGTGCGGCCGGCGCCTGCCTGGGGAACCAGCTGAAGCAGCTCCATCAGGCCGATCTGGCGCGGCTGGCCGCCAATCCCGCTGCCGAGACCGACTATCTCCTCTCCGGCAAGCAGCTCTTCAAGGCCGGTCTGGCAGAGATGGCCACTCTGGGGAAGCCGTCGCTGCTGCTCAAAAGCCCGGAGCTCACCTATTCCACCCTCGCCCTGGAGATGGCTCCATCCAAGGTCGACGCTTTAACCTACGAAGCGGTCGGCTGGATACCGGAGGCGAGCGCCACTCCGTTCAACTCACTCACGCGGCAGGGGGTGATGAATGTCGTTATTGAAAACGTCGGCAGCACCACCGCGGATTACATTGTGGCTCTGACCGGTTGTCAACCAGGGATCGAAGCGGTCTCCCCCCAGGCGCGCACTATCGTTCCGCGCGAGCAGGTGACCTTTGCCTTTCCGCTGCGGAGCAGCGTCGATCTGACCGGCAGCCACTTCTGCCGGGTTGTATTGCTTGCCCCCACCGGGCGGGAATACGACAGGGTGCAGATTTTCTTCGCCACAAGCGCTGTCAGTGAAACTGCGCCAGACAAGCTGCTGCTGAAAAATAGCGACACCACGGTCAAGGCGCCGTAGCGGCGCCTGCCAAGGAGTATCCAATGAATAACAAGAATAGTCTCTTTACGTTACTCTGCCCGCTGGCTCTGCTGCTGGCCCTGCCGTTCCCCTTGTCAGCGGCGCCGGCGCCGCTGACAAGCGTACATACCGCTTGTGTCAGCACGGATTCGGACATTAGCTGCGAGAATAAGGTCAATCTGCAGATGCGGGTCGGGTTCGGCGATAGCGTTAATCTTGATGTGGCGTACATGGAGACGGTCACGCAAAAAGGTGGGGGAGAGAAGACCACGCTGGAAGCGCCGTTCACAATTAATATTGCCAAGTCCCAACCGGTCTGGAGCTATCCGCTCCGCTACCTGCACACCGTGGATTTTGCCCCCTATGAGGAGCTGACAAAAGTGCTCAACAGCAGCCCCGGCATTGCTGCCTGCGTGGATGGCGTTGCTGCTGCCCCCCCCAGCTGCGGCTGGCAGCTTGATGGCGGCGGCAACAGGATCGCCGACTCCCAGGGGTTTTGCAGCAACCGTAACCTTTTGCAGCTGAAAAGCAGCAGCGACCCGGCCGCCTGGTGGCGGGGAGAAAAGGAGCTGGGAGCGCAGTCCACTCAGGCAGCCTCCTTCTCCATCGGCCACTGCCTGCGCCAGAGCGGGGTCAGCTACCGCGGCTACGAGATCGACCCGCCCCGCCGTGACTACCGCATCAACCTCACTGGCACTAAAGCAGCTGCCACATTATTTACATTCTCCGTCTCCCCGGACATTCCCGTATGGCTTGACAGATCGTCTGCGCACCCGATCAAGGCAACCCTGACCGGGGAAGACCAGCCGGCCGGCCAGCCGGCCGATCTTTCCGGCTCTATCCTCTATGTGCCGAGCGCCCCGGCCAACGACCCGAAGGTGCTCGACTGGCAGAACAACCTGCTGCTGGTGCCACGGCAGCTGGTGTCGCGGGACGGCAGCGACTGCGACCGGGTGGGGAGCGGCTACAGCGCCTTTCGCAGTCAGGCGGGGGTGGCTGATAGATCCGTGGCCGGCGCCTGCCTGGGGAATCAGCTGAAGCAGCTCCTGGCGTCGGATCTGGCGCGGCTGGCGGCCAATCCGGATGCCGAGACCGACTATCTGGTGCGTGGCAAAAAGCTCTTCAAGGGCGGTCTGGCGACCCTTACCGGCCAGAAGTTGACCGTCATCGCCCCGGAGCTGGTCTACTCCAGCCTCAGCCTGCAGATTGACGCCGCTCAGGTCGGCGCCAGCAGCAGCGAATCCACCGGGGTGATTGTTTCGGCCAGCGTAGTCCCCCATGGCGTCACCTCGCGGGATGCTTCACTGAAGGTGATCGTCAGCAACAGCGGTCCGCTCACTGCCGATTACCTGGTCACGGTGAGCGGCTGTACGCCCGGCATCCGCGGGAGCATCCCTCCCCAGGCCAGCACTCTGGCGCCGGGTGGCCAGGCCGGGTTTCTCTTTAACCTGACGGCAGAGAACGGTCAGAGCGGCAGCCGCAGCTGTCTGGTGACGCTCACTGCCCCGTCCGGGCTGCCATATGCCCAGCAGCTGGTCTCCTTCACCCCAAGTGCCGTCAGTGACCTGACGCCGCTGGAGAAGATGCTGAAAAACAGCGATACCACCGTCAAGACACCGTAAGGAGTTTTCCATGGATATGTTACCTACATCAGCCTTTCGCCGCTGTCTTACGCTGCTGCTCCTGCTGGCCCTGGCGCCGGTCATGGAGCGGCCGGCCAGCGCCGGCGAGCCAATCGGTACGACCATCAAATATTGTGTCAGCACGGATTCGGACATTAGCTGCGAGAATAAGCTGTGGCTTAGCCTGGACATCGCCTTTGGCCTCACCGCTAATCTGGATGTGGCGTACATGGATACTTCTTCGACAGGGAAGATCACGCTGGAACAGCCGATCACTATTAATCTTGTCAAGACCCGGCCGGTCTGGAGCTATCCGCTCCGCTACCTGCAGACGGTGGACTTTGCCCCCTATGAGGAACTGGTCAGGGTGAATAACAGCCGTCCCGGCATAGCCGCCTGCAGTGACGGTTCCGCTGCTGCTGCCCCCACCTGTGGCTGGCAGCTTGATGGCGGCGGCAACAGGATCGCCGATTCCCAGGGATTCTGCAGCAACCGCAGCCTTCTGCAGCTGAAAAGCAGCAGCGACCCGGCCGCCTGGTGGCGGGGGGAGAAAGAGCTGGCGGCACAGTCCACCCTGACCGATTCCTTCTCCATCGGCCACTGCCTGCGCCAGAGCGGGGTCAGCTACCGTGGCTACGAGATCGACCCGCCCCGCCGTGACTACCGCATCAACTTCACTGTCACTAAAGCAGCTGCCACATTATTTACATTCTCCCTCTCCCCGGACATTCCCGTATGGCTTGACATATCTGCGCACCCGGTCCATGCCACCTTAACCGCTGATGGCGATGCTGGGCAGGCGCCACCTGATCTTTCCGGCTCTATCGTCTATCTCCCGACAGCCCTGGTCAACGGCAAGCCCGACTGGAACAGCGCGCTGCTGCTGCCACGGCAGCTGGTCTCGGTTGACGGCAGTGACTGCGACAAGGTGGGGACCGGTTACAGCGCCTTTCGCAGCCAGCTGGCCGGGGCGGATAAAAGCGTGGCCGGCGCCTGTCTGGGGAATCAGCTGAAGCAGCTCCTGGCGGCGGATCTGGCGCTGCTGACCGCCAACCCGGAGGCGGAAACCGACTACCTGCTCCGGGGGAAGAAGCTCTTCAAGTCCGGGCTGGCAGAGATGACCGGTCTGGCTCTCAAGGTCGTAGAAACTGAGCCGGTCAGCTCGCGGGTGGCTCTTGAGCTGGATGCGGCCCAGTCCGGCACTACCACCTACGAAGCGGTCGGCTGGATCAAGGATGCGAGCGCCACTCCGTTCAACTCACTCACGCGGCAGGGGGTGATGAATGTCGTTATTGAAAACGTCGGCAGCACCACCGCGGATTACATTGTGGCTCTGACCGGTTGTCAACCAGGGATTGAAGCGGTCTCCCCCCAGGCACGCACAATAGCTCCGCTCGAGCAGGTGACCTTTGCCGTTCCGCTGCGGAGCAGCGTTGACCTGACCGGCAGCCACTTCTGCTGGGTTGTATTGACTGCCCCCACCGGGCGGGAATACGACAGGGTGCAGATTTTTTTCGACACAACCGGGGTGGTGGAGAAAAAACCGCAGGAGCTTATGTTGAAGAACCCGGATACCAGGAAGACGCCGTAATACGAGCTGCACAACTGTTGCCGAAACCATGATGACGAGGCTGATGCCATGAACCATAACGAGACAAAATATTCCCACCGCGCTGCCGGACTGTTCCTGACCGCTCTCTGCCTGCTCCTCTGGAGCGGCGCCTTCACCCCGGCTGCTGCCACCATCCGCTTTGCCCAGCCGGGCGGCCTTGCCAGCGGCGTCTGCGCCGCCTGGGGGAGCGCCTGCGACCTGCAGAGTGCCATTGCCCTGGCCGGCGCCGGTGACGAGATCTGGGTCAAGGCCGGTACCTATCGGCCGACCAGCGGCGCTGACCGGACTGTTTCCTTTGTGCTGAAGAGCGGCGTCGCCATCTACGGCGGCTTCAGCGGCAGTGAGGCCGCCCGGAGCGAGCGGCCTGCCAGCGGCAACGTCACTACCTTAAGCGGCGACATCGGCGTGCCGGGGAACACAAGTGACAACTCCTGGCATGTGGTGGTGGCAAATGGCGTCAACAGCAGCGCGGTGCTGGATCGTTTCACCATCAGCGGCGGCACTGCCGACGGTGCGGGCGTTAACAGCGACGGCGGCGGTTTTTACATCGTCAACGCCGCGCCCACCCTGACAAATCTCGTCATTACCGGCAATAGCGCCGCCCTCACCGGCGGCGGCATCTATAACCTGGGTTCCAGCCCGATACTGACCAATCTGCTCATCAGCAACAATCAGGCCTGGTTCGAAGGGGGCGGCATCTACAGCCTGCGGAGCAGCCCTGTTTTGACCAACGTCACCCTGACCAATAATC